>NZ_JBDIVG010000016.1:0-164615 GCF_039631275.1 Janibacter sp. LM | reverse complement strand
TCGACATGACTCCATTGTGCTTGCCATGGTTAGCACGTGCAAGCCCTGGACAGCACAGGTGAGCGACCTCACCTCCCACCTGGACTCGCATTCCCCTAGGGCAATGCGGGTTCAGGTCTGCATTCCCCTAGGGCAATGCGGGTTCAGGTCGGGCGCGAAGGGGGATCCCCCGCGTCAGCGGGGGACGATCTCGGTCTGCGCCGCGGCGATGTCGGGCGCGACGAGCAGCTCGGCCTCGGCGTCGGTGTTGCGCTTGAGCACGGCGAGGGCGATGGGGCCGTCGTCGTGGTGGCGCGCGCGGGAGGTGATGCGGCCGACGACCTTGTCCCCCGACGAGATCTCCGCGCCGATCTCGGGGAGCGTGTGGCCGGACCCGTCGAGGTGGAGGAAGGCCAGACGACGGGGCGGCCGACCGAGGTTGTGCACCCGGGCGATCGTCTCCTGGCCGCGGTAGCAGCCCTTGTGCAGGTGCACCGCGGTGCGCAACCAGTCGACCTCGTGGGCGATGGTCCGGTGGTCGGTCTCCGCACCGAGGCGCGGGCGCCAGGCGGCGACGCGCAGGGCCTCGGCGGCCCAGGTCCCTGCGAGCTCGCGGTCGCCGACCGCGGTGGACAGCTCGCCGGCGGGCACGATCACCTCGCGCCAGCGGCGGTCCCGCCCCGGGTGCTCCTCCGCCGGCGGGCCGTAGGTCGCGGTGTCCCCGACGACCCGGGGCCACGGGTCCACCCACGTGGGGGGCTCCCCTTCGTCGCCCTCGCGGTCGACGGTCTCGCCGAGCACGGCGTACTGGCCGGACACGTCGGCGACCTCGACCCGGAGCATGAATCGCATCCCGTCGAGCCACGCCGCGAGCGCCGGCGCGGTGCCGGGCTCGACGGTGACCCACGTCGTCTCGCCGTCGTCGACGAGGTGCAGTGCGTGCTCGACGTGGCCCTTGGGGGTCAGGACGAGCGACTCGGCAGAGGTGCGCGGCGGCAGCCCGGTCAGCTGCTGCGAGGTGAGGGAGTGCAGCCACGAGAGGCGGTCGGGGCCGGTCACCGTGATGACCCCGCGGTGGGAGAGGTCGACGACGCCGAGCCCCTCGGCGAGGAGACGTTGCTCGCGCATCGGGTCGCCGTAGTGGGCCGCGACGCCGGCGTCGATGCCGTCGCCGGGGACGGCGCCGGGTGCCTGGAGCAGAGGTGAGGTGGTCATGCCCCTCCTTCGGGGGTTCGTGCGCACTCGGCGCACCGGCCGTGGATGGCCATGTGGGTCGGGTCGGCCACGAAGCCGACCTCGGTACGGAGCTGCTCGACCATGGACGCAGCGAGTCCCGGGGAGACCTCGACGACCCGCGCGCACGACCGGCAGACGAGGTGGAGGTGCCCGTGGTGCCCGGCGAGGTGGTAGGTCGGGGCCCGGTGGTCCAAGTGGGTGTGGTCGACGAGGCCGACGCCCTCGAGCGCGTCGAGGGTGCGGTAGATGGTCGAAGGGGGCAGGGCCGGGCCCCCGTCCTCGGCCACCACCTGCGCGATCACCTCGGGCGTGAGGTGCGAGCGCACGGTGAGCACGTCGAGGACCCGCCGACGCTGGTCGGTCATCCGCAGGCCCGCGCGGCGCAGCACCTCGCCCGGATCGTCCATGGGACCAATCTACGGCCCGGCCGCACCGCCGACGTCGGGCCCGTACGATGACGCCATGCTCGAAGAGTTCGACGACGGCCAGGACGAGACCGCCGACGAGACCAGGGGGGAGCACCGCAGGCGTCACCGCCGTCTGGGACCCGGCAGGCGCATCGCCGTGTCGGTGCTGGCCCTCCTGCTGCTCGTCGTCGTCGGCGTCGGCGGGTACGGCTGGTTCCTCTCGAGCAAGGTCGACCGCAACCTCAAGCACGAGGCGCTCCTCGGCAGCGCGGCGGGGCAGACCAAGACGAGCAAGGGCAAGAAGCTGGTCGCCGACCAGGGCACCAACTACCTGCTCATCGGGTCCGACGCGCGCCCCGGCGAGACCGCGAGCCGCGCCGACGTGATCCAGCTGGTCCACGTGGACCAGGACCGCGGCAAGGTCTGGATCATCCACTTCCCCCGCGACCTCTACGTGCCGATCCCCGGGCGCGGCGAGGACAAGATCAACGCGGCCTACGCCTACGGCCAGTCCCCGCTGCTCGTCAGCACGATCCAGGACCTCGTCGGCGTGAAGGTCGACCACGTCGCCAAGACCGACTTCGAGGGGTTCAAGAACCTCACCGACGCCCTCGGGGGCGTGACGGTGAACAACTCGCAGCCCAGTCCGCAGTTCCCCCAGGGCTCGGTGGACCTGGACGGCGAGCGCGCCCTGCTCTACGTGCGTGAGCGCAAGACCCTCGCCGAGGGGGACATCTCCCGCGGCCAGCGCCAGCAGGCCTGGCTCAAGGGGATCATGGCCAAGACGCTCACCCCGGGCGTGCTGCTCAACCCGAGCAAGCTCAACGCGGTGATCGACGCCGGCACGTCCAACACGATCGTCGACAACTCGCTCACCGGCGACAAGATCCGCAGCGAGGCCGTCAAGATGCGCTCGGTGCGCGGGAGCGACATCCACTTCCTCACCGCGCCCTTCAGCGGCTACGGCACGGCCCCCAACGGCGGGTCGATCGACGTCCTCGACGAGCAGGGCATGAGCGAGCTCAGCGATGCGCTGCGCACCGACCGCATGGAGAGCTACCAGCCCTAGCCAGCGGGACGCCAGGACCCTGCATTGCCCTAGGGGAATGCAGGGTCCTGGCGCATTGCCCTAGGGGAATGCAGGGTCCTGGCGCATTGCCCTCGGGGAATGCAGGGTCCTGGCGCATTGCCCTCGGGGAATGCAGGGTCCTGGCGCATTGCCCGAGGGGAATGCAGCGTCCTGGCGCATGGCCCTAGGGGAATGCAGGGTCCTGGCGCATTGCCCTAGGGGAATGCAGCGTCCTGGCGCATTGCCCTAGGGGAATGCAGGGTCACGGCGGTCACTCGATGCGCTTGAGCTCCGCCGAGAGGTGGCTCGTCAGGGGCTGGCCCATGGCGGCCATGTCCATGACCCACATGAGGTTGGACTGCACGAGGCCGTACATGCGCTTGGCCGCGGAGTACTCCTTGGCGTGGGGGCTGCGGATGACCCCGTCGGTCTGCAGGTGGATGCGGCCGGGCTCCACGGTCCCGTAGTACATCTCGACGATGCCCGTGGGGTGCACGAGGAGCAGCTCCGCCTCCCCTTCGCCCCCGGGACGCCAGAAGCCGAGCTCGGTGCCGGAGGGGCGCAGCTTGTTGCCCTCCTCGTCGAGGATCCACGACTGGCTCTCCCACCTCAGGAAGGGCCGCCCGTCGTGGGTGACGACGACCTCCTGGCCGAAGTGGGCCGACTCGATCGTCGGGTAGCCGAGGACACCGGCGCCCTCCCAGCGGCCGACGAGCCAGGCGAGGGGGGCGATGTCCGGGTGGATCGTGGGGTCGAGGGTGAACACGCGCCCATCGTAGAGGGGTCAGCCGAGGGGCAGGCGGGCCACGAGGTGGACCAGGGGCGCGACGACGAGGACCGAGCTGACGCCGGCCGCGGCCGCACCGGGCAGGGTGTCGATGGCCGGCTGCTGCGCGAGCACCCGCCGCAGGGCGACCGCCGTGCCGCTGGCCGTCACACCGAGCAGCGCCGGCCAGGCGGCGACCTCGCCCGCGAGCACGAGGTGGGCGAGCACGCCGACGACCGCGCCGACGAGCATCGCGACCGGGAGCATCCAGGCGCTCGTGCGGCGGCGCTCGAGCGCCAGGTCCGCCAGCGCGGCGACCGCCACGCTGATGCCGACGACGACGGGCGGACCCGAGTCACCGGCGAAGGTCGTGCTGAGCATCAGGCCCGAGCCACCGATGATGAGCACGCCCAGCCCCGTCCCCGTGAGCGCGCGCGCGAGGTCCACCCGGGCAGAAGCCTGCACGAGCGGGTGCAGGCACATGGCGATGATGCCGGTGGCCAGCGCGGCGGGCACGTGCTCGAGGAAGGGCTCGGCGTCCCGCAGGCCGAGCGCGACACCGAGCGCGAGGGCGGTGACGGCCAGGACGACCGCGGCACCCCCGGGGCTGCGCGACCCGACCAGCCGCGGCCAGCCGACCGCTACGACCAGACCGGCGACGACGAGGACCCCGACCCACAGGAGGTGCTCCCCCGACGCGGCAGCCGCTGACAGGACGAGCCCGGTGACGACGGTGGCGGCCGCCACGACGGGACGGGGACGGGCGACCGGTGCTCCTGCGTCCGCGGGGCGGGTCCCGGCGCGCAGCGTCTGCCGGCGCGCGGCGCGGGTCTGTGGCTCGGCGGGCACGGGGGTGGTCACGTGGCGAGGGTATCGGCCCCCGCCGCATATTCTGAGGCCGATGGCCCGACTCCTGCTCCTCACGGACGACCTGGCGCCGAGCGCCGAGGTGCTGCCGGCGCTGGGCCTGCTCGGGCACCAGGTGCGCACGCTGCCGGCGCAGGCCTCCGCGGTCATCGACGCCCCGAGCGTCGACGTCGTCCTCGTCGACGCGCGCACCGAGCTCGCCCAGGCGCGCTCCCTGTGCCGGGTGCTGCAGGCAAGCGGGACGACGATGCCGGTCATCGCGATCCTCACCGAGGGCGGGCTCACCGCGGTCAACGCCGAGTGGGCGGTCGACGACATCCTCCTCGACCGCGCCGGCCCGGCCGAGGTCGAGGCCCGGTTGCGCCTGGCGATGACGCGCACCGAGGACGAGGACGAGGCGGACGAGCGGATCGTCGCCGGCGACCTGGTCATCGACGAGGCGAGCTACTCCGCCCGGCTCGGGTCGCGCCTGCTCGATCTCACGTACAAGGAGTTCGAGCTGCTCAAGCACCTCGCCCAGCACCCGGGCCGGGTCTTCACCCGCGCCCAGCTGCTGCAGGAGGTCTGGGGCTACGACTACTACGGCGGCACGCGCACGGTCGACGTGCACGTGCGCCGGCTGCGGGCCAAGCTCGGCGCCGAGCACGAGCAACTCATCGGTACCGTGCGCAATGTCGGCTACCGCTTCGTCCCCACCCGGGAGCCGGACGACGACGCAGAGGCAGAGGTGATCTCGTGAAGGTGACGGTGACTCCCTTCGTCCGGCTCGAGCCGGACCACGTGGAGCAGGTCCGGGCCCTCGCCCGGTCCGCGACGACCGCCGACGGCACGGCCCCGCTGAGCGAGGCCTTCCTCCTCGGCCTGCTGCGGGAGGGCGAGCACCTCCTCGCGACCGACGGGGAACGGGTGCTCGGGTACGCGGCGATCGCCGCGGACGGGTCCGTCGAGGCCTTCGTGGCCCCGAAGGAGCGGGCGAAGGGGGTCGGGACCGCCCTCCTGACCGCCGCCCTCGAGCGTCGCCCGGACGCGCGCCCGTGGGCGCACGGCAACCTGCCCGGCGCCGCTGCTCTCGCCGCCTCGCTCGGCCTGGCCGTCGTGCGCGAGCTGCTCGTCCTCGCCCGGCCCGTGCAGCCCGGCGACGAGCAGGACCCGCCACTGCCCGACGGCGTCCGGCACCGCGCCTTCGTGCCCGGGGCCGACGACGAGGAGCTGCTCGCCGTCAACGCCGCCGCCTTCGCCGACCACCCCGAGCAGGGGGCGCTCGACACCGCCGGCCTGCAGGAGCGCATGGCCCAGCCGTGGTTCGACGCCGACGGGCTCGTCCTGCTCGAGGAGGCGGGCGAGATCATCGGCTTCCACTGGACCAAGGTCGACCCGCCCGACGGCGACGTCGGCGAGGTCTACGTCGTCGGCATCCGCCCCGACCACCACGGCCGCGGGCTCGCCGGACCGCTCACCCGCCTGGGCCTGGCGCACCTCGCGCGACGGGGCGTGCGCGAGGTCGAGCTGTACGTCGAGGGCGACAACGCACCCGCCCTGGCGACCTACGAACGGGCCGGTTTCACCCGCAGCGCCCTGCACGTCATGTATTCACGTGAGGTTCACACCGCAGTGGCAGGATGACGGCCATGCCGGACTCCTCCCCCCAACCCCGCCCCGCGGTCGCCCCGCGGCCGACGACCGGCGACGTCTCGATCACCTCGTCCTCCCCCGGCGCCACCCCGGAGCTGCGGCCCCGGGGCTCCAACGGCCGGTTCGTCCGGGTGGTCAACGATGAGGACCCGGACACCGTCGACGCCCTCGACCTGCCCGTCGACCGGTACCTCGACCGGGAGATCAGCTGGCTGCAGTTCAACGAGCGGGTGCTCCAGCTCGCGGCGGACGAGCAGGTCCCGCTGCTCGAGCGCGCCCGCTTCCTCGCGATCTTCACGAGCAACCTCGACGAGTTCTTCATGGTCCGCGTGGCCGGGCTCAAGCGCCGCATCGCCACCGGCATCGCGGTGCGCAGCCCCTCCGGCCTCGAGCCGCGCGAGGTGCTCGAGCAGATCTCGCGGATCGCGCACGACCTGACACGCATGCAGACCCGCATCTTCGACGAGAGCGTGCGCCCGGCCCTCGTGGAGGAGGGCATCAGCATCGTGCGCTGGAGCGAGGTCGAGTCGTCCGAGCAGGAGCGCCTGGGCGAGCTCTTCAGCGACGAGATCTACCCCGTGCTCACGCCGCTCGCGGTCGACCCGGCGCACCCCTTCCCGTACATCTCGGGGCTCTCGCTCAACCTCGCCGTGATCCTCATCAACCCCAAGACGGGCAAGGAGCACTTCGCGCGCATCAAGATGCCGCCCTCGCTCCCCCGCTTCCTCAAGGTGCGCCGCGCCCGGGCGTCGGTGACCGCTGACCTCTTCGAGGCCCGCTTCGTCCCGCTCGAGGACGTCATCGCCGCCCACCTCGACCAGCTCTTCCCGGGCATGGAGGTCCACGAGCACTACTCCTTCCGGGTCACCCGCAACGAGGACCTCGAGGTCGAGGAGGACGACGCCGAGAACCTGCTCGCCGCCCTCGAGAGGGAGCTGACCCGACGCCGCTTCGGTCCGCCGGTGCGCCTGGAGGTCGAGGAGGACCTCGACGACCACGTCATGGAGCTGCTCTCCCGCGAGCTCGGGGTCACCGAGGACGAGGTCTACCGCCTCCCCGCCCCGCTCGACCTGCGCGGTCTCAACGAGATCGCCGACATCGACCGGACCGACCTGCACTACCCCCCCTTCGTCGCCCGGACCAACGCCGACCTCGCCCCCGCCGAGTCCTCCAAGGCCGCCAACCTCATCGGCCGCATCGCCAAGCAGGACGTGCTGCTGCAGCACCCCTACGACTCCTTCTCGACGTCGGTGCAGGCCTTTATCGAGCAGGCCGCCGCCGACCCGCAGGTCCTCGCGATCAAGCAGACGCTCTACCGCACGAGCGGTGACAGCCCCGTCGTCGACGCGCTGATCGACGCCGCCGAGGCCGGCAAGCAGGTGCTCGCCGTCGTCGAGATCAAGGCGCGCTTCGACGAGCAGAACAACATCGAGTGGGCGCGCAAGCTCGAGCACGCCGGCGTGCACGTCGTGTACGGCATCGTCGGGCTGAAGACCCACTGCAAGCTGGCGCTCGTCGTCCGGCAGGAGTCCGACGGCCTCAAGAGGTACTGCCACGTCGGCACCGGCAACTACAACCCCAAGACCGCGCGGCTCTACGAGGACTTCGGCCTGCTCACCTCCGACCCGGAGGTCGGCCAGGACCTCACCCGGTTGTTCAACCAGCTGTCCGGGCTCGCGCCGCGCAGCAAGTTCAAGCGGCTGCTCGTCGCGCCGCGCAGCATCCGCGACGGGCTGCTCGAGCGGGTCGAGCGGGAGATCGAGCGCCAGGCCCGCACCGGTGACGGCTACGTCGCCTTCAAGGTCAACTCGCTCGTCGACGAGAAGACGATCGACGCGCTCTACCGGGCGAGCGGTGCCGGCGTGCGCGTCGACATCTGGGTCCGCGGGATCTGCGCGATCCGACCCGGCGTCGTCGGCCTCAGCGAGAACATCACCGTGCACTCCGTGCTCGGCCGGTTCCTCGAGCACTCCCGGATCTTCCTCTTCGGCACGGGCGCGGATCGCGAGGCGTGGATCGGCTCGGCCGACCTCATGCACCGCAACCTCGACCGCCGCGTCGAGGCGCTCGTGCGGATCAAGGAGGCGCGCCACGTCGAGCAGGTCTTCGACCTCGTCGAGCGCGGCATGTCCGGCGACTACGCGCACTGGTCCCTCGACGGCGACGGTCGCTGGCGGCGCGTGCACCTCGCCACCGACGGCACCCCGCTGCCCGACATCCAGGCCGCCCTGATCGCCCAGCACGCCCGGCGTCGCCGCAAGGCGCGGCGCTGAGGATGGCCACCGTCCTGGCCGCGGGGACCCTGCCGTGGCGGCGTCGTCGTGGGCGGCTGGAGCTGGCCCTCGTCCACCGACCGCGCTACGACGACTGGTCGTGGGCCAAGGGCAAGCTCGACCCGGGCGAGACCTTCCCCGTCGCCGCGGCGCGGGAGACGCTCGAGGAGACCGGCCTGCGCGTCCGGCTCGGCCACCCGCTGCCGACGACGACGTACACGGTCGTCTCCGGGAGCGCACCCGCGGTCAAGGAGGTGCGCTACTGGGCCGCCGAGGTCACCGGGGGCGACGGCGGGCTCGTCCACGAGGTCGACGAGGTCGCCTGGCTCGAGGCCACCGGGGCCCGGGACCGGCTGACCTATGGCCGCGACCGTGCGCAGGTCGAGGCCATCATCGCCGCGGACGCCGCGGGCAACCTCTCGACGTGGCCGCTCGCGCTGCTCCGGCATGCCAAGGCCCGCCCCCGGTCCTCCTGGGACGACAGCGACTGGCTGCGCCCGCTCGACGACCACGGGCGCGAGCAGGCCGCAGACCTCGTGCCGCTGCTCGCCGGGTTCGGCATCGAGCGGCTCGTGAGCAGCCCCTCGACCCGGGCGAGCGAGACCCTCGCCCCCTACGCCACCGCGACGGGCGGCAGGCTGCGGCTCAAGCCCGGCCTCTCCGAGGAGGGGCACGCGCAGGACCCGAGCCGCGCGGCGCACCACCTGGACCGCCTCCTCGAGCGCGGGGTGCCGGCGGCGCTGTGCAGCCACGGGCCGGTGCTCCCGGACCTCGTGGGCCTGCTGCGCGAGCGGGTCGACCCCACCTTCGCCCCGGGACTCGTCGCCCGCTCCGTCATCGACGACGTCCTCGCGCGGGGACTGGCCAAGGGCGAGGCGCTCGTCGCGCACGTCGTCGGCACCGGGCCGCAGGCCCGGATCATCGCCGCGGAGCGGCACCACCCGCTCGACCGCGGCTGAGCCCCCTTCGTCCCGCTCGGGAACACGAGGGCGCCCGTCGCGGTTACCCTTGGGCAGTGCACCGGGTCGCGGTAGCCCCGGGTCCCAAAATTCGCCGCCACGAGCGGCCGTGCGCCGTGAGGCGCTTCCCGGCCCGGTGCACTCCTCGTCTGTCTGGATGAACGGCCGATGACGCGCACGTGGCCGGTCGGTCCTACGCTAGGGGCGACCTTTTTCCACCCCCCATGAACCGGAGTCTGACGCCCGTGGGCTTCTTCCGACCGTCCTCCCGCGACGACGCCTTCTTCCAGCTCCTCGCCGACAGTGCCCACCAGGCCGTCGCCGCCGCAGAGGTCCTCACCGAGCTGCTGGCCTCCGACGCCGCCGGGCGCGAGGTGATCCTCCCTCGGCTCAAGGACATCGAGCACGAGGCGGACGAGGCGACCCACGCCATCATCCACAAGGTCAACTCGAGCTTCGTCACCCCCTTCGACCACGGTGACATCGTCGAGCTCGCAGCCTCCCTCGACGACTGCACCGACGCCCTGGAGCAGGTCGGTCAGATGGTCGTGCTCTACCGCATGGACGGCCTCATGCCCGACGTCACGCGGCAGCTCGAGGTCATCACGCGGATGGCCGCGCTCACGGCCGAGACCATGCCGCGGCTGGCCACGATGAAGGAACTGCCCGAGTACTGGGTGGAGATCAACCGCCTGGAGAACGAGGGCGATGTCATCCACCGCACGCTGCTGCGCGACCTCTTCGGCGGCGCGGTCACCGATCCCATCGAGGTGATCAAGCACAAGGACATCATCGAGCGGCTCGAGCAGGCGGCCGACGCCTTCGAGACCGTCGCCCACCGGGTCGAGACCATCGCCATCAAGGAGTCCTGACCCTCGTGGAGTGGCTCCCCGTCGCGCTCGTCACCCTCCTGGCGATGGGCTTCAACTACACCAACGGCTTCCACGACGCCGCCAACGCGATCGCGACGTCGGTCTCGACGCGGGCCCTCACGCCGCGGGCCGCGCTCGCCATGGCGGCCGTGGCCAACCTCTTCGGCGCCTTCTTCGGCGCCAAGGTCGCCGAGACGGTCGGCAACGGCATCATCGACGCCCCCGACGGGCACCTCGGTCTCGTCCTGTGCGGTGCGGCGCTGCTCGGCGCCATCGGCTGGAACCTGCTCACCTGGTGGTTCGGACTCCCCTCGTCCTCGTCGCATGCCCTCATCGGCGGCCTCGGCGGCGCGGCGCTGGCAGCCGGTGCCACGGTGAAGTGGGCCGGCATCCTCGAGAAGGTCATCATCCCGATGCTCATCTCACCCGTCGTCGGCGTCATCCTCGGCTTCTGCGTCATGAAGGTGATCCTGCGGATCTTCCACGACGCGCACCCCGGGCGCACCAAGCGCGGCTTCCGCATGGCCCAGACCGCCTCGGCGGCCGCGATGGCCTTCGGCCACGGCATGCAGGACGCGGCCAAGACGGCCGGAGTCGTCGTCCTCGCCCTCACCGTCGCCGGCTACCAGCCGGGCGGCGACCACAGCATCCCCCTGTGGGTCCTCGTCATGTCGGCCGTCGTCATCTCCCTCGGCACCTACGCCGGCGGGTGGCGCATCATGCGCACGCTCGGGCGCGGCATCATCCACCTCGACCCGCCGCAGGGCTTCGCCGCCGAGGTCACCGCGGCGTCGATCCTCTACGTCGCGACGATGCTCCGGGCACCGATCTCGACGACCCACGCGATCACCTCGGCCATCATGGGCGTCGGGGCGACGAAGTCCCTCAAGGCCGTCCGGTGGGGGGTCGCCAAGAACATCGTCGGCGCCTGGATCTTCACCTTCCCGGGCGCGGGAGCCCTGGCCGCCGTGTGCATGTGGGTGCTCAGCCGCGCGTTCGGCGTCTGAGCCCGCCACCCGGGCGAGGAGACGACGAACGGCCGGCGGATCCCCCCTGTCGGGTCCGCCGGCCGTCGCCGTTCCCCCTCGTGACGAAGGGGAGGTCGCTCACCCGAAGCGGCCGGAGATGTAGTCCTCGGTCGCCTTCTGGCCCGGGTTGTTGAAGATCTTCTGCGTGTCGTCGAACTCGACGAGCTGCCCCGGCTTGCCGGTGCCCTCGATGTTGAAGAAGCCGGTCCGGTCGGACACGCGCGCGGCCTGCTGCATGTTGTGCGTCACGATGACGATCGTGTAGTTCTCCTTGAGCTCGGTGATCAGGTCCTCGATCGCGAGCGTGGAGATGGGGTCGAGCGCCGAGCAGGGCTCGTCCATGAGGACGACCTCGGGCCGGACCGCGATGGTGCGGGCGATGCACAGTCGCTGCTGCTGACCGCCGGACAGGCCGGAGCCGGGCTTGTCGAGGCGGTCCTTGACCTCGTTCCACAGGTTGGCGCCGCGCAGGCTGGACTCCACGAGCGCATCGGCGTCCGACCGCTTGATGAGCTTGTTGTTGAGCTTGACGCCCGCGAGGACGTTCTCCTTGATCGACATCGTCGGGAAGGGGTTGGGCTTCTGGAAGACCATGCCGACCTTGCGGCGGACCATGACCGGGTCGACGCCCTTGGCATAGAGGTTCTCCCCGTCGACGATGACCTCGCCGTCGACGTGGGCACCCGGGATGACCTCGTGCATCCGGTTGAGCGAGCGGAGGAAGGTCGACTTGCCACAGCCCGAGGGACCGATGAGGGCGGTCACCGAGCGGGGCTCGATGGTGACGGACACGTCCTTCACGGCGAGGAAGTCGCCGTAGTAGATGTCGAGGTTCTTGACGTCGATGCGCTTGGACACGGTGGGATCCTTATCTGGTGGCCGTCAGCGACCGGTCTTGGGGGCGAAGAACTTGGAGATGAGGCGGGCCACGACGTTGAGCAGCATGACGATCGCCATGAGGACCAGGGCCGCGGTCCACGCGGCGGCCAGGCTGTCCTCCTTGTTGGTGCCGGGGTTCGCGTACGAGCTGTAGGCGAAGAGCGGCAGCGCGGACATCGACCCCTCGAAGGGATTGAAGTTCACGGCCTTGGCCGCGCCCATGGTGATGAGGAGCGGGGCGGTCTCGCCCATGACGCGGGCGATGGCCAGGGTGATGCCCGTGGCCAGGCCGGCGACGGCCGTCGGCAGGACGACCTTGACGATCGTCAGCCACTTCGAGACGCCCAGGGCGTAGCTCGCCTCGCGCAGCTCGTTGGGGACCAGGCGCAGCATCTCCTCGCTCGAGCGCACGACGGTCGGGATCATCAGCACGGAGAGCGCGACGGCACCGACGATGCCGGCCTGGTAGGCGACGTCCTGGAGCAGCCAGGTGAACAGGCCGATCGCGAACAGTCCGGCGACGATCGACGGGATGCCCGTCATGACGTCGACGAAGAAGGTCAGGCCCCGGGAGATGAGGCTCTTGTTGCCGTACTCGGTGAGGTAGATCGCGGCGAACAGCCCGATCGGCACCGAGATGAGGGTCGCGATGCCCGTGGTGATGAGCGTGCCGATGATCGCGTGGTACGCACCACCGATCTCGCCGGAACCGACGCCACGCATGGAGAAGGTGAAGAACTCGACGTCGAGACGGTCGAGGCCCTTGGACAGGATCGTCCAGATCACCGACAGCAGCGGGATCATCGCCAGCAGGAAGGTCGTCGTCACGACGCCGGTGACGAGCCGGTCGGTCGCGTGCCGCGGACCCTCGACGGCCCGGGCCGCGACGTAGATGACGACGCAGTAGACGAGCGCGCCGACGAGGACGACGCTCAGCGGGTTGAGCGCCCCGAGGACCGCCATGAGCGCGATGGCCGCGACGGCCGAGCCGCCGAGGATCGCCCAGCGCACGGGCTGCTCCAGGCGCCCCTCTGCGTGGACGTCGTCGTGGGTCGTCGTGGTCATCAGTTGGCTCCTGAGAACTCGGAACGGCGGGAGATGATCCACCGGGCGAACATGTTGACGAGGAAGGTGACGACGAAGAGGGCGAGACCCGAGACGAAGAGGGTGCTGCGCTCGACACCGAAGGACTCGGGGAAGTTCAGCGCGATGTCACCGGCGATGGTGCCCGGCGTGTTCGACGTGAGCAGCTCCCAGGAGTAACCGCCGCCGCTCGCCGAGAGGATGATCGCGACGGCCATCGTCTCGCCGAGCGCGCGGCCGAGGCCGAGCATGGCGCCGGAGATGACGCCGGACTTGCCGAAGGGGATGACCGTCTGGCGGATCATCTCCCAGCGGGTGGCACCCAGGGCCAACGAGGCCTCCTCGTGCAGGCGCGGGGTCTGGAGGAAGACCTCGCGGTTCACGGCCGTCATGATCGGCAGGATCATGATCGCCAGGACGATGCCGATCATGAGCATCGTGCGGCCGGTGGTGGTGACGGACTCACCGGAGAAGAGCGGGATGAACCCCAGCTGGTCGAAGAGGAACTCGAAGACCGGCACGGCGCTGCCGGCGATCTGCATGCCCCACAGGCCGAAGATGATCGAGGGCACGGCCGCGAGGAGGTCGACGACGTAGCCCAGGCCCGCGGCGAGCCGCCGCGGCGCGTAGTGGCTGATGAAGAGCGCGATGCCGACCGACAGCGGCAGCGCGATGAGCAGGGCGATGACCGATGAGAGCAGGGTGCCGAAGATCAGTGGCCCGACGTAGCTGATCAGGCCGTTGCCACCGCGGACCTCGCTCGGGTCGGCGACGATCGCGTCCTTGGCGCCGAAGAACAGGAAGGCCGTGACGCCGACGAGGACGGCGAGGATCACGATGCCGGCGGAGAAGGACAGCGCACTGAAGATGCTGTCCCCATAGCGCCGGCCTGACGTCAGGCTGGACGAGTTCTGGTCCACGGAGGTGCTGGTCACGAGCTCCTGCTGCTTCCTTCAGGGGGAGGGTGAGACGTGGGGGCGACAGACCGATCGGCCCTGTGACTGCTCAGCAGCCACAGGGCCGATCGGAGACGACCCTGGGGTCACGCTAGTCAGTCGGTCTTGATCTGGCCCAGCGCGTCGGTGGCGTTCTTGGACGCGGTCTCGCTCAGCGGGGCCGAACCGGCCGCCTCGGAGGCGGCCGCCTGGCCGTCCTCGGACACGGCGTACTCGAGGTAGGACTTGACGGTGCCCGCGACCTCGGGGTCCTCGTAGTCCGTGCAGGCGACGGCGTAGGAGACCAGGACGACCGGGTAGACGCCCTCGCCCGCGTTGCCGCGGTCGAGCTTGACGGCGTAGTTGGTCTTGCTCGCCTCGTCGACGCGCTTGGCGCTCTCGAGGATCTTGGCGGCGGCCTCGGGGCTGTACTCGATGTACTCCTCGCCGGCCTTGATCTTGGCGGCCTTGAGGTCACCGATCTGCGAGGCGTCGGCGTAGCCGATGTTGCCCTCGCCCGCGCCGATGGTGTCGACGACACCGGACGTGCCCTTGGCGGCCTCGCCACCCTTGATGGGCCAGACGTCCTCGGGCTCGTGCTTCCAGTTCTCCGGGGCGGCCTCGGCCAGGTACGAGGAGAAGTTCTTCGAGGTGCCGGACTCGTCCGAGCGGTTGACCGGGGTGATCTTGGTGTCGGGGAGCTCGACGCCCTCGTTCTCCTTCGCGATCGCCGGGTCGTCCCACGTCTTGATCTTGCCGGAGAAGATGTCGGCGATGACGTCGGCGCTGAGGTTGAGGCTGTCGACGCCCTTGAGGTTGTAGGCGACGGCGATCGGCGAGACGTAGACCGGGAACTGGATGGTCTCGCCGGTGCAGCCCTTGTCCTTGGCGGAGGCCATCTCCTCGTCGTCCATGGCCGAGTCGGTGCCGGCGAAGTCCACGGCGCCGTTGATGAACTTCTCACGGCCGGTGCCGGAGCCGTCGGGGGCGTACTCGACGGTGGCGTCGGGGGCCTCCTCGGTGAACTTGGCGATCCACTCGTTCTGGGCCTTCTCCATGGAGCTGGCGCCGGCGCCCTTGATCGAGCCGGCGGCGGAGGAGCCTTCGCCCTCGCTGGAGCCGGAGGAGTCGTTGCCGCCCTCGTTGCCCGCGCCACACGCGGCCATCGAGAACGAGAGTGCAAGAGCAGCGGTGGCGGTCAGGACCTTGCGGCTGCGGGTGGAGCGAATCACGTCTGTCGAACCTCTCTGGAGGGGTGGGACACGGACGCGCGACGAGGGCAGCCCGCCGCGACCGCCGTGGTCGTACGTCCCGAAGGTAGGTAGCCCCGGTGTCCGGTCGGCTCGCAAACGGTGAACAGTTGGTGAACCACATCTGCACAGTGCCCGCTGGAGTCGCGCGCCGGCCGATCTCGGGATAGGCAGCCGATCAGTGCAGCGCGTCGCGCCGCCACAACCGCGCGCACGCCTCGAGGTCCTCGGCGGTCGTCACCATCGACGCGGCCGCGACGAGGTCGCCGTCCTCGAGGTGGGCCCTGCCGGTCGCGACCACCCGGCAGAAGGCCGCGGCGCGCTCCAGCGCCACGGCGAGGTCGCCGTCGAACACGCCGGAGAGGATGCGGTCGGACAGCTCGCGCACCTCGCCCGCACGCGGCGGGTCGACCACACCGGCGATCGCGTGGCTCACCTCCGCGACCGCCAGCCCGGCCCCGTACTCGCGGGCAGCGACCTCGGGGGCGCGCTGGATCCAGGTGCGCAGGACGTAGACCCGCCACAGCGCGCCCGGCAGGCTGCGGGCGGGACGGCCGGCCCACAGCTGGGCGAGGGTGTCGATGCCCAGGTCGTCGACGAGGCGCACGAGCCGGTCGGTCGTGGCCGGGGAGGCATCGCCACGACCGGCGTCGACCACGGTGCGCGCGGCGGCGTGCGCGGCCTCGGCCGTCTCGGCGGGGTCGGGCAGGGTGCCGCCGTGCGCCTCCATGGCGTCCGGCCCGAAGTGGAGCGGACGCCGGGGCTTGCCCGGCTCGGACACGCTCAGCCCTTGTTGCGCATGAGCAGGGCGCGCACGAGGGTCACGGCCTCGGACTGCGAGAGCTCGGTGCGCGAGGTCTCCCACGACGCGTGCAGCAGACGCCGCATCTCCGAGTTGGCCCACAGGTGCTTGCCGCCGAGGTTGTCGGCGGCGTCCTTCAGCGCCGCGGGCACGTCCCCGTCCGGGGCGATCTCGGCGATGCCCCAGTCGTCGGCCGTCGACGCGTCGAGCGTGCGACCGCCGAGCCCGAAGGCGAGGGCGCGCTGCTGCCCGATGGCGCGGGGCAGCAGCCAGGCCAGCCCCGGGTCGGGTGCCCCGGTGCCGCCCTGCGGCGAGACCCGGAAGCTCGCGTCGTTGCTGCAGAAGGCGAGGTCGCCGGCGAGCACGAGGCCGAGGCCGGAGCCCATGGCCCGACCGTGGACGCCGACGAGGACGAGCTTGCTCGAGGAGTTGAGCATCGCGAAGAGCTCCTCGAGGGCCGCCGCCAGCTCGAAGACCGCGGTGGTCGGGTCGTCGGCCTGCTCGGCCTCGGTCGTGTCGGAGCCGACGCAGAAGTCGGGCCCGTTGGCGGTCAGGACGATGATGTCGACATAGGGGTCGCCGAGGGCGCGCTCGAGCCGGTCGCGCAGCTGCCGGGCCATCGCCAGGTCGAGGGCGTTGCCGGCCTCGGGCCGGTCGAGGACGATGCGTGCCAGACGCTCTGATGCCGTGTACGTGACTCCCACGCGATCCACCATAGTCACCGCACCGCCAGGTCGTGCTCGGGCTCGATGGGGCTCGCCGGCACGAGGTCGTGCTCCTCGAGCCCGCGCCGCAGCGACTCCGCCGCGTCGATGTTGAGCGGGCTGCTCGTCCACGCCGAGATCGGCAGGTTGAGGTAGCGCTCCTCCGTGACGGCGGGCAGGTCGCGGGTGGCCGGGTTGGACTCGAGGACCCGCACCTTGTCCTCGTAGCTCTGCCCGGCGTAGTCGACGAAGGCGATGTAGTCCGGGCGCGAGCTGACCAGCTCCTCCCACGACACCTCGGTCCACGTGTCCTTGACGCCCGCGGTGGCATTGCGCCCCCCGGCGGCCTCGATGATCGCCTGCGGTGCCCCGTAGGCGCCGGAGGTGAAGATCTGCTGGGTGCCGGAGTCGAAGAGGAAGACCGTCGGTGCCTCCGTCGCCTGCGGGGCCTCCTCGAGCGCGGCCAGCCGGCGGGAGATGTCGGCGGTGACCCCCTTCGCCTCGTCCTCGCGACCGGTGATCGCGCCGAGGTTGTCGAGGTCGGCCTCGAGCGCCTCCCACGGGGGCATCGTCCCGCGGCGGCCGTCCGTCCGGCGGCAGCTCTCCGACAAGACGTACCCGGCGACGCCCCGCTCACGCAGGAGGTCGGGGGTGAGCCGGCTGTCCTCGGAGTAGCCGTAGCTCCAGCCGGCGAGCATGACGTCGGGCCGTCTGGCGATGACGTTCTCCATGCTCGGGTAGTCCTTGGTCGCGACCGGCAGCCCGTCCACGACGTCGGCACCGTAGGCCGTCGACAGCGCCCGCCGCGAACCGTCGAGGCCGCTCACCCCGGCGACCTGGTCCTGCGCGCCGAGGGAGAGCACCATCGCGAGCAGGTTGCCGTCGCCCGCGACGTACATCCGCTGCGCCGGCGAGGGGAAGCTCGCCTCCGTGCCGCAGTTGTCGAGCGTCACCTCGGCCGGGCGCGGGACGTCACGGGTCTCGGAGCTCCCGCAGGCGGCGAGCAGGGTCCCGGCGAGGAGGACGCCCGCGGCGGCGCGGGCCGGACGAAGGGAGGTCATGCGAGCGCCTTCCGGTCGGCGGCCACGGGCAGGGCGCCCGGGCCGAGGGAGAGGTGGACCCGACCGGTCGCCGGGTCGGTGAGCTGGACGGCCTCGACCCCGAAGACCTCACGGACCAGCTGCGGGGTGAGCACCTCGGTCGGCTCCCCCACCGCGTGCAGCCGACCCTCGTGGAGCACGGCCACCCGGTCGAAGTGCGAGACCGCGAGGGACAGGTCGTGCACGGCCGCGAGGACCGTGCGCCCGAGCCCACGGACGGTGTCGAGCAGCTGGATCTGGTGGTGGATGTCGAGGTGGTTGGTCGGCTCGTCGAGGACCAGCAGGTCGGTGCCCTGGGCGAGCCCGCGGGCGAGCATCGCGCGGCGGCGCTCGCCGCCGGACAGGTGCTGGCAGGGCCGGTCGACCTCGTGCGCCAGCCCGACGGCGGTGAGGGCATCGAGGACGAGGTGGTGCTCCCCCTTCGCCCCGACCGACCACGGTGCACGGTGCGGGACGCGACCCAGGGCGACCATCTCACCGACGAGCAGGTCCTCGGGCGGGCCCTCCTCCTGGCCGACGTACGCGAGGCGGCCGGCGCGCCGGCGCGGGGTGAGGCCACGCAGGTCGGTGCCGTCGACGTGGACGGTCCCGGCGACCGCGGGGAGCAGCCCGACGAGGGTGCGGACGAGCGTGGACTTGCCGCTGCCGTTGCGGCCGACGAGGGCGAGCATCTCCCCCTTCGCGACGCTCAGGTCGACGTCCGTGACGACCGTGCGGCCGCCGACCGCGCAGGCGAGGCCGTGGCAGGTGAGGTGGCTCATGCGCCGCCCCCGGAGTGGGTGTAGTGACGACGGCCGAGGAGGAGCAGGAAGATCGGCGCCCCGACGAGGCCCGTGACGACGCTCAGCGGGATCTCCTGCGGGCGCACGACGACCCGGGCGGCGACGTCGACCCAGAGCATGAGGAGCGCGCCCCCCACCGCGGCGACCGGCAGGACGTTGCGGTGAAGCGCGCCGACGAGGAGGCGCGCCAGGTGCGGCACGACGAGACCGACGAACCCGATACCGCCGGAGACCGCGACGAGGACGCCGACGAGCACGGAGGTCAGGACGAAGAGCCCGGTCCGCAGGGCCCGCACCGGCACCCCGAGCGCGGCGGCGACGTCGCCCCCGGCGGCGAGCGCGTCGAGCCAGGCGTGCAGCGCCAGGAGCACGACCAGCCCGATGGCCACGACGAGCAGGGACGGCAGCACCTGGTCCCACACGGCCCCGGACAGGCTGCCGAGCAGCCAGAAGAGCACCGACTGCGTCGCCCGCGGGTCGGCGCTGAAGAAGACGAGGAAGCTCGAGACCGAGGAGAAGGCGGCAGACATCACCACGCCCGTCAGCACGAGGCGAAGGGGGGTGATCCCGCCCTGCCACAGCGAGACCCCGAGGACGAGGGCCGTCGCCACCAACGCGCCCGCGAGGGCGCCGAGCGAGAGCGCCCACACCCCGAACCCGCTGAGCACCCCGAGCACGATGACGAGGGTCGCGCCGACGCCCGCACCCGAGGAGACACCGAGGAGGTAGGGGTCGGCGAGCGGGTTGCGCACGAGGGTCTGCATGCACGCGCCGGCCACGGCCAGGCCCGCGCCCACGACCATGCCCAGGACGATGCGCGGGGCGCGCAGCTCCCAGACGATCGTGTCGTACGTGGGGTCGGGTCCGTGGACCCCCGTGAGCCGGGCCCGCAGGACGTCGACGACACCACCGACGCGCAGCGGCTCCGAGCCCAGGGCGAGCGAGACCACGGCGCTGACGAGGGTCAGGCCGGTGAGGGTGGCGAGCAGCGGCACGACAGGGACGCGGCGGCCGCCGGGGCGGTCATGGGACACGAGGGCTCCAGGTGCATCGGGGGCCCAGATCGCGAGGCCCGGTCGGATGACGAGCGAGCCAGCAGGTTTTCGGACTCGGGTTCGTCCCGACGGGGCTCCTTCCCGGACCACGTGGGTCCAGTGGACGTGCCTCGTCAGTCACCCTCACCGCTGCGCGACAGCTCCGGATTTGCACCGGATTCCCTCTGCACGGATGTGCGTCTGACTCGGGGCCGACCCTACGCCACGCACGGTGGGCCGTGACGACGCCTCTGACAGACTGCTGCCTCCGGCAGGGACGAAGGGGGACGACGTGCAGCGACGCAGGTGGACGGCCATGGCGGCGGGCGCCGCGACGCTGGCCCTGGCGGCGAGCGGCTGCTCGCTCCTCGAGGGCTCCTCCGACGACGGCGACCCCACGAGCAGCTCCAGCACGCCGTCGAGCACGCCGTCGAGCACGCGGGCGCAGTCCTCCTTCGAGCTCTTCGACCCACCGGCGCAGGGCCGTGACTGGGTCGTCCTCGTCGACGAGCCCGGCGACACCACGCAGGTCGCCGACGCGCTCGAGGCCGACGGCTTCGACCTCACCTCGACCAACTCCGCGGTCGGCATGATCACGCTGCGCAGCGAGGACGACGACGTCGCCGAGCGCGCCGAGGCGATCGAGGGGGTCGGTGCGGCCGTCACCGACCGACAGGCCGGGTGGACGCCCGAGCCGCCCGCCGAGCCGACGCCCGGCGACACCACACCCGCGCGGGACCTCCCTTCGCCCCCCGCGGCGCCGGAGGGCGGCGACCCGCTCGACGGGTTCCTCTGGGGCATGGAGACGATCGACGCGAGCGGTGCGCACCAGGTGACGCAGGGGCGGCGCGAGGTGCGCGTCGGCGTCATGGACACCGGCGTCGACGCCACGCACCCCGACCTCGCACCGGTGCTCGACACGCAGCTGTCCGAGAGCTTCGTCGCCGACATCGTCGACCTCGACGGGCGGTGCGAGAGCAAGGGCTGCGTCGATCCCGTCGGCACCGACGACAACGGCCACGGCACACACGTCGCGGGGACCATCGCCGCCGCGGCCAACGACCTCGGCGTCATCGGCGTCGCGCCCGGCGCCACCCTCGTCGACCTGCGCGCCGGTCAGGACTCGGGGATGTTCTTCCTCGGCCCCACGGTCAACGCGCTCACGCACGCGGCCGACCAGCGCCTGGACGTGGTCAACATGAGCTTCTACCTCGACCCGTGGCTGCTCGCCTGCCGGGGCGGCGCCCCCGGCGACACCCCGGAGCAGGCCGACGCCCAGGACGTGGCGATCGAGCTCATGCACCGTGCCCACGACCTCACCCACGAGGCCGGCGTGACGCTCATCAGCTCGGCCGGCAACGAGTCCAGCGACGTCGGCGCCGCCCGCCGCGACGACACGAGCCCCAACTACGGCGGCGAGACCCGCTCCCGGCGCGTCGACCCGCAGCGCTGCGAGCGCCTCCCCCTCGACGGAGAGCACGTCATCGGTGTCGCCTCGGTCGACGAGGACGGGCAGCGCTCGACCTTCTCCAACTGGACCTCCGTGCTCGACCGCGACCAGGTCGACGTGGCGGCACCCGGTGGCGAGGAGACCGACGGCATGGGCGGCGTGCTGTCCGCGATGCCGCGCGACCTCGCCCTCGCGGAGGGCGCGATCGACGACCGGGGGCGGGTGACCGAGGAGGGTGCGCGGCGCGTCGTGCGCGGCTGCCCGACCGGCATCGGCGACACCGATCCCGACCCCGACGGCCGCTGTGGTCTCTACACCTGGCTGCAGGGCACGTCGATGGCCTCCCCGCACGCCTCGGGCGTCGCCGCGCTGGTCATCAGCGCCCACGGCGACCGGATGGCCCCTGCCGACGTCGCGGCGAAGCTGGAGCAGAGCGCCACCGATGCGCCGTGCCCCCCGGACGAAGGGAGCGTCCGCTGCGTCGGCACGACCGAGCGCAACGGCATCTTCGGCGAGGGCGTCGTCAACGCGGCACGGGCGGTGCGCTGACCCCCTTCGCCCACAGCAGGACGGGGACGAGCAGGAGCGCGAGCAGGCCGCCGGCGAGGGCGAGGGCGGCGTAGCTCGTCGAGGCCATGACGACACCCGACATGACGCCGCTGCCGGCGCCGGAGAGGGCGATCGTCACGTCGATCGTGCCCTGGGTGCCCGGCCGATTGGCGGGGACGGTCGCGTCGACGACGAGCGCGGTGCCGGAGATCAGGCCGAAGTTCCAACCCAGCCCGAGGAGCACGAGCGCCAGGACGAGCAGCCCGAGCGAGTCGGTCGGCGCGACGGCGGCGACGAGGCCGGCGGCGAGCAGGGTCACGCCGGCCGCGACCGCCATCTGGGTGCGGCCGACGCGGTCGACGAGCGCCCCCGTGACGAGCGAAGGGAGGAACATCGCCGCGACGTGCAGGCTGATGACGAGCCCGACGGCGCCCATCCCGTGGTCGTGGGCGCGCATGTGCACCGGGGTCATCGTCATGATCGCGACCATGGCGACCTGGGTGAGGACCATGACCGCGGCCCCGACCCACGCCCCGACGCCCGGCCGCGGCACGACCACCGGCCCGGCCGCGTCGTCCACCGCGCTCGCCGCCTCGATGCGCCGGGCGAGGAGATAGGGGTCGGGGCGCAGGAGGAGCAGCAGGACCGCGCCGGCGGCGAGGTAGGCGACCGCCGACAGCAGGAAGGGCCCGGCGAGCACGGGGATCCCGATGCCGGCGGCGAGGCTGCCCATGGGTTCGATGAGGTTGGGCTCGGCGACGGCGCCGAAGGTCGTCGAGACCATGGCGACGCTGACAGCGCGCCCGCGACCCTCGGGAGGGGCGAGGTCGGTCCCGGCGTAGCGGGCCTGCAGGTTGGTCGCCGTGCCCGCGCCGTAGACGAAGAGGGTGACGAAGAGCAGGGGCACGCTGTCGATGACCGCGGCGAGGACGACCCCGGCGGCGCCGAGCCCTCCGGCGGCGAAGCCGAGACCGAGCCCGACCCGGCGGCCGAGCCGCTGGCTCGAGCGCCCGACGAGGAAGGCGGCGAGCGCGGACCCGAGGGTGAACAGGGCCGTCGGCAGGCCGGACAGTCCCTCCGACCCGAGCATGTCCTCGGCGAGCAGCGCCCCGACCGCGATGCCGGCGGCCAGGCCGGCGCCGCCGAGCACCTGGCTCGCGACGACGACGCGCAGCGTGCGGCGCTGGACCCGCTCCCGCTCGAGGTGGAGGTCGAGGTCGGTCACGACACGCACGCCCCGGTCGGGACCGCTGTGGTCGACCGCGTGCCCTGCGCGATGACCGATCGGGTCTCGTCGAGGGTGAGGACGTAGCCGGTGCGGTCATGCGTCCGGGACGTGGCGAAGACCGTCCCGACGACCTGCCCGGCAGGCGTGAGCAGGGGGCCGCCCGAGTTGCCGTGCTCGACCAGGACGTTGACGGAGTAGATGTCACGGACGACACCGGTGCTGCCGTCGATGCCGGCGCCGCGCGCCTCGAGGGAGGAGCGCACCCGGCCGGGCTCGAGGTCGTAGGGGCCGCCGAGCGGGAACCCGGCGACGACGACGTCGTCCCCGCGCGACGGCGCCGGGCCGGTCGGCAGCGCGGGGGCGTCCAGTCCCGGGACGGCGAGGACCGCGACATCGCGTCGGGGGTCGAAGGCCACGACGGTCGCGTCATGGGCCGGGCCGGTACCGCCGACCTGCACGGAGGGGTGGTCGACTCCGGCGACGACGTGCGCGTTGGTGACGATGCGGCCCGGCGCGGCGACCCAGCCGCTGCCCGTCTGCCCGCGGCCGCACTCGGCCTGCCCGGCGACCCTGACCACGGAGGCCGCCGCCGCCTCGATCCCCCGCCCCCGGACGACGTCCGCCGACGGCGGGTCGACCGGCATGATCGGCTCGGCGCCGACGCCGGTGAAGACCCGGGGGAGGCCGTCCGGCCCGAGCGAGCGGTAGGCGTTGCTCATGACCTTGTCGGCGCCGGCGGGCATGACCCGGTCGATGCCCTGGACGACCCGCGAGGAGGTGATCGCCTCCGGTGGCGCGGGCAGGGCAGCGACCACGGCGCCGGCCGCGAGCCAGACGAGGACCGCGCCCACGACGAGCGCACCGGCCGCGCCGAGCACCGAGTCGAGATGGCGGGCGAGGCGCAGCCGGACGAGCCCTCGCAGGCTCACGCCGAGCAGCCCGCCGAGCTGCTGCCCGAGGCCGGCCACGACGACGACCCCGACGACCATGGCCAGGGTGCGCAGCAGGGGGTCGTCGGCCACGGGGCCCAGCCGGTCGATGACACCGGGCAGCCCCCACAGGGCGAGCAGGCCCCCGGCGAGCAACCCGAGGACGGACAAGGCGCTGGTGACCAGCCCGACCCGGTACATCGCGACGGCGTGCAGGGCGAGCGCCAGGACGAGGACGAGGTCCAGGGCGACGCCTGCCGTCACGTCTCACGCTCCTGTCGTGGTGGGTGGGCCCCGTGGGATTCGAACCCACAACCTACGGATTAAAAGTCCGCAGCTCTGACCGTTGAGCTAGAGGCCCGAGGGATGGGGAGTTTAGTTGGAACTTCCCTGGGGAAAACCCTGGGAAGAATCAACACAGAAACCCCAGAGGGGAGGTTACAGGTCGAGCCGGGCCGTTCAGGCCGGGCTCGGGAGTCGAGGAGCTCGAAGGGGTGAGCGGGGTCGGGGCGCGTATTGGGGTTCATACCTTGCACGGTGCGGAGGTTCGAGGCGTCGCGCAATCAAGGCCTTGCCTCGTGACCCAACCGTTGCAACCGACTGAAGCCGCTACTCAGCCACATCGTCTGCTCCACTCGGCAACGCTCGTCCGTTGGCCCGTATGGTGACCACCACATGCCCAGGGCAAGGGAGAGAGATGGCGCCGGTCGGGTTCGCGGACAAGGTCGCGTTCGTGTGGAAGGTCGCGGACAAGCTTCGGGGGACGTTCAAGCAGCACGAGTACGGGTCGGTGATGCTGCCCCTGCTGGTCTTGCGCCGCATGGATGCGGTGCTGGCCCCGACGAAAGAGGCCGTGCTCGACCAGGCCGTCCGCCTGGGCGCTCTCGAAAGCGACCGCAAGTCCGCCGCGAAGAGCGTGGACGAGGGCATGGACTACGTGCTCAAGCACGTAGCGGGACAACGCTTCTACAGCCTCTCGCCGCTGACCTTCACCTCCATGCTCCAGAACGACAAGGAGCTCGCCGAGCAGCTGGCCAGCTACATCCGCCGCCTGTCCGCGGATGCCTACGGCGTGATCGAGGCCTACAACTTCGACGCAAAGATCGCCCGCATGGACCGCGCGGGCATCCTCTACCCGGTGTTGGCCGACTTCGCCGACCTCGACCTGCGTCCGAACGCCGTGAGCAACGAGGCGATGGGCTACATCTTCGAGGAGCTGCTGCGGAAGTTCTCCGAGATGTCCAACGAGACCGCGGGTGAGCACTACACCCCGCGCGAGGTCATCGACCTCATGGTCCATCTGCTCCTCCACGGGGAGACCTCGCAGGAGCTCGCCGCCAACCCCAAGCCGGTGCGCACCGTCTACGACCCCGCAGCTGGCACGGGCGGGATGCTCATGGGTGCCGCGCACGGCATCACCGAAGCCAACCCCGCGGCGCGAGTGCAGGTGTACGGACAAGAGCTGAACCCGGAGACCTGGGCGATTGCGCAGTCGGACCTGATGATGCAGGACACCGACCCGGGTCAGATGGCCTTCGGCAACTCCCTGACCCAGGACGCCTTCCCCGGCGAGCGGTTCGACTTCATCCTCGCCAACCCGCCATACGGGGTGGACTGGAAGTCCTACGCCCAGCCGATCAAGGACGAGCACGAGAACCAAGGTTTCCACGGGCGCTTCGGGGCAGGCATCCCGAGAGTCTCGGACGGGTCGCTGCTGTTCCTGCAGCACATGCTGGCCAAGATGAAGCCCTCCGGCTCCCGTGTGGGCATCGTCCTGTCCGGATCGCCGTTGTTCTCCGGGGCGGCAGGCTCGGGCGAGTCGGAGATCCGTCGGTGGATCCTCGAGCAGGACTACCTCGAGGGGATCGTCGCGCTGCCGGACCAGATGTTCTACAACACCGGCATCTCCACCTACGTGTGGATCCTGACCAACAGCAAGGACGAGCAGGACCGCGGCCTCGTTCGGCTCGTCGACGGTCGGGGGTTGGGCACCAAGATGCGCAAGTCCCTCGGGGACAAGCGAAAGGAGCTCACAGCGGATGCGATCGCCGAGATCACCCGGTTGTACGGCGGGGCGCGGGATGAGTTCGCGGATGACCCGCGGGTGCGGGTGCTCGTCCGGGAGGAGTTCGGCTTCCAGCGCATCACCGTCGAGCGGCCCCTGCGGCGCAGGTGGCAAGTCACCCCGGAGGCCGTCGCCACTGAGCCCTTCGCGGCCTTCGCGGACTTGGTGGGGCGCCGGTTCGAGACCGAGAAGGCTCTGCTCGCCGAGGTAGCTGAGTTGTCGACGAAGGACAAGAAGATCTTCGCGAAGGCCTGTGCTACCGCTGACCCGGACGCGCCTGCGATCGAGAAGAAGGGCAAGCCGGACCCGGACCCGGACCTGCGCGACCAGGAGAACGTGCCCCTGCCAGAGGGCTTCTTCGACCTCGACGAAGGAAGTCGCCCGGCTGTCTTGGAGAAGGAGGCCGAACGCCACCTCACCGACGAGATCCACCCCTACGTCCCCGACGCGTGGCTCGACCACAGCAAGACCAAGGTTGGCGTCGAGATCCCCTTCACCAGGCAGTTCTACGTCTATGAACCGCCACGGCCGGTCAGCGAGATCGCGGCCGAGATCAAGGATCTCGAGACTCAGATTCAAGGCTGGATGAAGGGCCTCGGGCTGTGAAGACCGTCCCGATTCGTCACGTAGCCGATGTGTGGACAAGCAGCGTCGACAAGCACGCGATCGAAGGCGAGCTACCAGTCCAACTGTGCAACTACACGGACGCATACAAGAAGGATCGGGTCCGCCCCGGACCAGACCTGATGCGCGCGACCGCGACTGCCGAGGAGATCCGGAAGAACCGTCTGCAGGTGGGCGACTCAGTCTTCACGAAAGACTCCGAGGACCCGAAGGACATTGGGGTCTCAGCGTTCGTTGACGGAGAAGCTGATGACTTCGTGTGCGGCTACCACCTCGCCATCGCACGACCATTCTCCGTGACCCACGGGCGATTCCTGAACTGGGCGTTGCGGAGCCGGCCGGTACTCGAGCACTTCAGCAACCACGCTGCTGGCATATCCAGATACGGCATCGGTCTCAGTGGCCTGCGTTCCGCCCCGATCCCACTCGTGACACAGAACGAGCAGCGGCGGATCGCGGACTTCCTCGACGACCGGGTCTCCCGGATCGACCGGATCATCGCCGCCCGCCGCGAGCAGATGGAGCTCGCGGTTGAAGAGGCCGCCGCGAGCTTGGACGACCTCGTGGGACAGTCACCAGCACAGAGCCGCCGTCCCCTACAAGCACTCACGAACCCGGCCCGTCCGATCCAGTATGGGATCGTCCTGCCAGGACCTCACTATCCCGGGGGCGTCCCCATCATCAAGGGTGGCGACATAGGCTCGGGGCGGCTCGCGCGTCTTGAGTTGAATCAGACTGACCCCAAGATCGAGGCTGCCTACGCACGGAGCCGGGTCCAACCCGGCGATTTCGTTATCGCCATACGTGGGAGTGTCGGGGAAGTTGCTTCTGTGCCAAAGGAATTGCGCCAGGCAAATTTGACTCAAGACTCGGCGCGCATTGCCACGTGGAACTGTGACCGCGACTGGCTTCGAGCGGCTCTCGAAGCGCCTTCAGTGCAGAGTGAAATCGCGCAACGGGTCACGGGTGCCACGATCAGAGGCATAAACATCGGCGACCTGAGGCGAGTCCCGCTCCCCGTTCCCAGCGGTGCCGAGCAGCGACGCATCGGACAAGCTGCCCGAACGGTCAAGGAACGTTCGAAAGGACACCAGTCTGCGCTTAGGCAGTCTCTCGTTCTGCTGACCGAGTACAAGTCGTCGTTGATCACGGCGGCGGTGACGGGTGAGTTGGACGTGTCGACTGCTGGTTCGAGCATTCCGGGGTGAGCTGATGGGCAACACGACCGAGGCGGTCTTCGAGGGGAACATCGAGACGCACCTGACGTCGCATGGGTGGGGGGCGGTGCCCCCTTCGTCGTACGACCGGGACCTGGGGTTGTTCCCGGAGGAGGTCATCGCCTTCGTCCAGGAGTCGCAGCCCAGAGCGTGGCAGCAGCTTGTGACCCGCCACGGCGGGGAGGCGACGGCGCGGCAGCGGCTGGTCAAGGTCGTCGCGGACGCGATCGATCACCGAGGCACGGTCAGCGTGCTGCGTGGGACGGTCAAGGACTCCGGTGTGACGGTGCGGATGTGCTGGTTCAAGCCGGCCAACACCCTCGCTCCCGAGCTCCAGGAGCGGTACGAGGCGAACCGGTGCGCGGTCGTGCGTCAGCTGCACCACTCGGAGTCCCGACCCGCGGACTCGCTCGATCTGGTGCTAGTGGTCAATGGCGTGCCGGTGGCCACAGCGGAGCTGAAGAACCCGCTGACCGGGCAGGGGCTGGAGCAGGCGATGAACCAGTACCGCACCGACCGGAACCCGCACGATCGGATCTTCGCCAAGCGCACGCTGGTGCACTTCGCGGTCGACCCGCATCAGGTCGCGATGACGACGACGCTCGCGGGTGAGGCGACGCGGTTCCTGCCGTTCAACCAGGGCACCGCCGGGCCGGGGAATCCGGGTGCGGCAGGCAATCCGCCGAGCGAGGGCTACCAGTCGGCGTACCTGTGGGAGCAGGTCTGGGACAAGGACGCGTGGCTGGACCTGATCGCGACGTTCATCCACGTCGAGGGCGATCGGGTGTTGTTCCCGCGGTTCCACCAGTGGCACGCGGTCCGCTCGCTCCTGGCGGCGACGTACGAGGACGGTGCGGGTGTGGATCGGTTGATCCAGCACTCGGCCGGGTCGGGCAAGTCCAACACCATCGCCTGGACAGCGCACTCCCTCTCCCGGTTGCACGACGCGGGTGACCAGCCGATCTTCGACAAGGTCATCGTCATCACCGACCGGCGCGTGCTCGATCGGCAGTTGCAGGACACCGTGGCGGGGCTCGATCACACGCCGGGCACGATCGTGCGGATCGACGGCAAGTCCGACCAGTTGCGCGACGCGTTGGCCGGGCACGGGGCGCGGGTCATCATCACGACGCTGCAGAAGTTCCCTGTCGTCGCCAAGCTCGCCGCCGAGGAGGCCGTCGAGGGTGAGGCGAAGGGTGTCGCGGGCCGCCGGTTTGCGGTGATCGTGGACGAGGCGCATTCCTCGACCACGGGTGACTCGATGAAGAAGCTGAAGCAGGTGCTGGCCTCCAACGACGACGCGTTGGCGGCGGCTGAAGCCGCGGAGGCCGAGGCCGAGGCGGGCGAGGCCCCGGATGATGCGCTAATCGAGTCGGCCCGCAACCGGGGCAAGCAGTCGAACCTGTCCTACTTCGCGTTCACCGCGACCCCGAAGCCGAAGACCCTCGAGACCTTCGGGCAGACCAACGCCGACGGGGTGAGAGTTCCCTTCCACACGTACTCGATGCGTCAGGCGATCGACGAGGGGTTCATCCTCGACGTGCTGGCGAACTACACGACCTACTCCACGTACTACAAGCTCGCCACGGCCACTCCGCGGGAGGACCCCGAGGTTGATTCGGCCAAGGGCCGGGCGGCGTTGGCGCGGTTCGCGTCACTGCACCCGTACATGATGGACGCCAAGGCCGAGGTGATCGTCGAGCACTTCCGGCAGAAGTCCGCGCACAAGATCGACGGTCAGGCCAAGGCGATGGTGGTCACCCGCTCCCGGCTGCATGCGGTGCGCACCAAGGAAGCGATCGACAAGTACATCGAGCGCAAGGGTTACGACAAGGGCAGCCACCCCCTTCGCGCGCTGGTGGCGTTTAGTGGGACGGTCACGGACCCCGACGCCCCGGAGATCGCCTACACCGAGGCGATGCTCAACGGGTTCCCCGAGACCCAGCTGCCCAAACGGTTCCAGGAGGAGTACCAGGTCTTGGTCGTCGCGGAGAAGTACCAGACCGGGTTCGATCAGCCGCTGCTGCACACGATGTACGTCGACAAGAAGCTCGCGGGGGTCAAGGCCGTGCAGACCCTCTCCCGCCTGAACCGGATGCACCCGGGCAAGGAGGACACCTTCGTCCTGGACTTCGCCAACACCGCCGAGGAGATCCAGGAGGCGTTCGAGCCGTTCTACGAGCAGTCCCTGGCGCAGCCGACCGACCCGAACCTGCTCTACACGATGGAGCACGACCTGATGTCCGCTGGCGTGCTGTCGCTGGACGAGATGGATGCGGCCACCACGGCGCTGCTGTCGGACGAGCCGAAGCAGCAGCCGATCATCTACAGCAATGTCGGCACCGCCGTCGGGCGGTTCCTCACCCTGGACGAGGATGCGCAGGAGTCGTTCCGCACGACGTTGACGCACTTCGTGCGCGCGTACGCCTTCGTCGCCCAGGTCATGCCTTGGGCCGACGCGTCACTGGAACGGCTCTTCCTCTACGGCAAGCTGCTGCTCACTGACCTGCCCGCGGCTGAGTCGGACCCGATGCCGCAGCTGAGCAAGAGCGTCCAGCTGACCCACCTGCGTCTGTCGGTGACCAGTGAAGGCGCGATAGCCCTTGAAGGGGCCGATGAGGCGGGCGTGGCGTTGCCGGGTGAGGGCAAGGGCTCGGCGAGTGAGGCGATGCTCGACAAGCTCTCGGCGCTCATCGCGGTGATGAACGAGAAGTACGGCGCCGACTTGGGCGAGGCCGACAAGGTCTGGGTCGACCAGCAGTGGACCGTCGTCATGGAGGACGACGAGATGCAAGCGGTCGCCCTGCACAACGACCGCTCCCAGTTCGAGCTCGTCCTGGAGGAGAAGATCAAGGGCCTGCTGCTGGAACGCCACGACAAGAACAGCGACCTGTTGTTCAACCAGTTCTTCGCCAACCTCGACTTCAGGCAGATGCTGCTGGGTTATCTCGGGGGCACCTACGACGAGTTCAGAGGACGCGCTGGCTGAAGGGCGCGCAGCACCTTTCTACGACAGCGTTAACATTCCTTCCCTTTAGGGGGCGGCAGGGAGTAGAACTCGCTCGTGAGCCGGTCGGAGTGGAGTCGTGGGTTGCTGAGTCTTGTGCCTCCGGCGGGCCTGCAGAGCCTGACCCTTGGTGGCTCCTTCGCGTCATGAACGTCCCACGAGGGCGGCAGGTCGTGCACATGCGCCTCCCACCATCAGCCGGCGAGAGGTCGACCTGGCAGGGCCCCCAAGACGGTGAACTCGTTGTCATCGGCGCTGGCGATGTGCACCGCCTGCTGAGATTCGCCCCGCCCGATCCGGACGGTCCCGCGCGGACCTTCGTACGTCACCCCGGCGTCCGCCACCCTCGCCAGCATCGCCTTCGCGTTCGGGCTGGCGGCCGCATCGGCGCAGGCAGCCAGCGCGAGAATGCCTTCGTAGCAGGATTCCCCGGCGTTGTTCAGTGCTGGCGCGGCCGAGCCGAAGCGAGCGGCGTACGAACCCCCGAAGTTGAGTGCGGAAGCGGTTGCGAGCGTGTTGAAGTACGCGGCCGCGACGAAGAGGTTGCGGGTGGCGGTCGCCCCGGACGCGAGGAGCATGTTTTCCTCCATCAGCGGCGTGAACCGCAGCAGCCGCTCGTGCAGTCCTTGGGTCCCGAACTGACGGTTGAAGAGCACCGCGTCTCGTCCGACGAGGAGCATGACCACCCCCTCCGCGTGTGTTTCGGCTATGCGGCCCAAGACTGCCCGGAAGTCACGGTTGCCGTAGGCCACCGTCTCCTCGTGGACGATCTCGATGCCAGCAAGAGAGGCGAAGTGCCGGATGGCGCCCATGGTGCGGCGGGGCCACACGTAGTCGGCGCCCACGACGGCCCACCGCCGGATACCCATCTGTTCCCTCAGCCATCGCAGGCCGGGCAGGACCTGCAGGGCTGGTGTCTCGCCCGAGCACAGAACCTCTTCTTGGCCAGCCCCTTCATGCAGGGAGGTGTAAACGTAGGGGACGTCATGGTGAGCGAGGACCGGGGCAATGTGCTGACGAACCGACGAGATGTGCCAGCCCACAACGGCGTGCAGCTCCCCCGAACGGACCTTCTTCGTCGTGAGGTCGCAGAAGGTTTCTATCGGAGCTCCGGCGTCCACCACGTCGAGCTCAACGTGCCTGCCAAGGATCCCGGAACGCTCGTTGAGCTGGGCGACCGCCAGTGCAGCTGCAGCCTCGCATGATGGGCCAAAAATGCCCGCTGGCCCCTGAAGGGGGATGGCAAGACCGATCCGGAGGGGCTCCATGCGGCCTCCGTAGGGGTCGACGAGGGGGGAGACGCTCTCATATGGAATAGTTGGGGAGTATGCAGGGGAAGCGCGATGCCGTCAAGGGCAGTTCGTCGGGAGGCCGCCTGCTGCCTCCCGACGAACTGGCCAGTCGTGTCCTGAGCCTCTCGGGAACGCTCCAGAGGTCAATAGCCTCCGCCCTGACTGAGAAGGGCCTGGGCGTGCCGCAGTGGCAGGTCGTCAATGCCTTGGCGCGAGGGAGCGAGGGGCGCACGATGAGTGAACTCAGTTCGTCATTGGGGATACCTGCGGCGAGTCTGACAAGGATCATTGATGGCTTGGTTGACCGTGCGTTGGTCCACCGGACCCTCGATGGCATGGACCGTCGCCGAGTTCTGGTCGGCGTGACCGAGCGCGGGCGCGTCTGGCACGGTCAGGCTGCATCTCGGATCTCGGAGGCCTTGGACCCCAAGTTAGGCGCACTCGCGGACTGGGAGGCCGCGACCCTGGCGGCGCTCCTTGAAAAGATCTCTTGACTTATTTCCATGTGGAAGTACTTTGGTGCCACCTACTCGACAAGGAGGCACGTCATGACTGACGACACGGACTTCACTCGTTCGGGCGTCTCCCGCTTCAAGACGCGGGATCTGGGAGTCAAGAGGTTCAGCTGCGAGGTCGGTGTCCCGCTGGCTGAGCAGAAGCACCTCGGTCACAACAGGTGGCATCCGGACATTCCGCCACTGGTGGAGGTCGGCATCGGTGACGAGCTGATCCTCGAGACAGGGGGCTACGACGACTACCAGTTGCAGGACGTCGATGACGATGGCGACATCCACAGCTTCGACCTGACGCGCACACACCCACTGACCGGTCCGGTGCGCGTCGACGGTGTCAAGGCCGGCGACCTGCTGGTCGTCGACGTCCTCGACGTACAACCGCTGTCGGGGGTCGGTTACTCGAACATCCTCCCCGGCATGGGCGGGCCGCTCGCGTCCTCGTTCCCGGAGGGGTACAAGACGGTCTGGGATCTGCACGGCACCTATGCCACGAGCCGCCAGATCCCAGGAGTCGAGATCCCGGCCATCAGCCACCCCGGGATCATGGGCGTCGCGCCGTCCCACGAGTTGCTCAAGATCTGGAATGACCGCGAGGACCCGCTCATTGCCGACGGGCTCGCCGGGCCCCGGGCGGACGCGATCGACCAAGCGGTGCTCAGAGATCTCGAGGGTGACGACTGGCGCCGGGTCGCCGAAACAGCCGCGCGGACCATCCCGCCTCGTGAGAACGGCGGGAACATGGACATCAAGAACCTCTCGAGAGGATCACGCGTTTACTACCCGGTCTTCGTGGACGGAGCACTCTTCTCCTCCGGCGACTTCCACTTCGCCGAAGGGGACGGGGAGGTCACCTGGAACGCCATTGAGATGGATGGCGTCGGCTGGTACCGGTTCGGCGTCGTCAAGGACGGCATGGCCCGCTACGGCGTCCGCACGCCCATGTTCCGACCGTCTCCCTTCGACCCGCAGTTCGGGACCCGGTACCTCTCGTTCACCGGTCTCTCGGCCAACGGATCGGACCAGAAGTACCTCGACACCACGATGGCCGCGGTCCAGGCCCTCGAGCAGGCGATCGAGTACCTCGGGAAGTTCGGGTACACCCCGGAGCAGGCGTACACGATCATCTCGGTCGCTCCTTGCGAGATGCACGTCGGTGGGATCGTCGACATCCCGAACGCGGCTGTCGTCCTCAAGGTCCCGCTGGACATCTTCGACAAAGACATCCTGCCCAAGCCCGAGTGATCTCGTTTGTCCCGGTGGCCCATCGCCAGTCGCGATCGGCCACCGGGACACCAGGAGGTGAATTTCAATGTCCAACGTCGGACTCTTCTACGTCGGCGCCGTCCTCATCGTCAATGGCGTCATGCTGTTGGGCGGGGTCTCGCCACGAGGGGCCGCCCCACTCAACCTGTTCGTCGGAGCGATGCAGATCTTCACCCCGACCTACCTCATCGTGACATCGGGCGGCGACGAGTCCGTCGTCGCGGCTGCGGCTGGACTGTACCTGTTCGGCTTCACCTACCTCTGGGTGGGCATCAATGCCCTAGCTGACCTCCCCGGTCATGGCCTCGGGTGGTTCTCGCTCTTCGTCGCGGTCGCGGCCGTGGGGTACGCGATCCTCAACTTCAGAGACAACGCTCCCGTGTTCGGGGTCATCTGGATGGCGTGGGCTGGACTCTGGTTGCTCTTCTTCCTTCTGCTGGGCCTCGACCGGTCGCGCCTCGGGGCCCTCACCGGGGCCGTCGCCCTGGTCGAAGGGATCTTGACGGCGGCCGTGCCTGCTTGGGCGCTGATGCACGGGTCGTTCTCGGAAAGTTGGAGGAGCGCCGCGGGTGGACTGCTGGTCGGGGGCTTTCTGGTCCTCGCAACACTCGCCCTGCACGCAAGAGTTCAGCCGCCGACCTCCCCGTCGGCCCCGGTAGGTCGCTCCGTCCGGTTCGACTGAAGCGCTCGGGCAGGGCGTGCCGCTCTCTCATAGGGGCTCGGCGCCTGGCTGAGGGGCATGGTCAGTGCGTTCACATGCCCAGGCACTCCCCTTCGCCCCTCTTTGCCACGCACCTGTGACGTGGGGCACAGTGGGCTGGAGCCCGCGGAGACCCTGCGGCGACCAGCACGAGAGGACGTCATGAGCCCCACCCCAGCCCCCCGCAAGGTCGCCGTCGTCGGCGCCGGCATGGTCGGCCTGTCGACCGCGTGGTTCCTGCAGGAGCACGGGGTCGAGGTCGAGGTCCTCGACCGCACCGGCGTCGCCGCCGGCTCGTCGTGGGGCAACGCCGGCTGGATCACCCCGGGCATCTCGACGCCGCTGCCCGACCCGGCCGTCCTCTCCTACGGCATCAAGGCCGTGATCTCCCCCGCCTCGCCCGTCTACGTGCCGGTGACGACGGACCCGCGGCTGCTGAAGTTCCTCGCCGCCTTCACCCGCAACAGCACGATGCGCCGGTGGTCGCTCTCGATGCGGGCGCTCGTGCCGATCAACGGCCGCGCCCTGCCGGCCTTCGACGTGCTGGCCGCCGGCGGGGTGACCGCCCCCGCGCACGAGGCGAAGTCCTTCATCGCCGGCTACGAGACCAAGGCCGAGACCGAGTTCCTCCTCACCGAGCTGCAGCACATCGCCGCGTCCGGCCAGGAGGTCGGCTTCGAGGAGCTCACCGGCGACGAGGTCCGCGCGGCCGAGCCGACCTTCTCCGACCGCATCGGCGCCGGCATCCGCCTCCTCGGGCAGCGCTACCTCAACCCCGGCGAGTTCGTCGACTCCCTCGCCGACTCCGTGCGCGCCCGCGGGGGCAAGATCCGCGAGGGCGCCGAGGTCACCGCGATCACGGAGGAGGCGAAGGGGGTCCGCCTCACGATCTCGGGCGCCGGCGACGAGCGCTTCGACCGGGTCGTCGTCGCGACCGGCACCTGGCTCGACGCGCTCGCCAAGCCCTTCGGCGTGCGCGAGCACGTGCAGGCCGGGCGCGGGTACAGCTTCTCCGTGCCGATCGAGCACGAGCCGCGCGGCCCGGTGTACCTGCCGGTCCAGCGCGTCGCCTGCACGCCGCTCGGCGGCCGGCTGCGCGTCGCCGGGATGATGGAGTTCCGCAAGCCCGAGGCCGCGCTCGACCCGCGGCGCATCGACGCGATCGTCGACGCCAGCCGCCCGTACCTCACCGGCGTCGACCTCGACGACCGGCAGGACGAGTGGGTCGGCTCGCGGCCCTGCACCGCCGACGGCCTCCCCCTCATCGGGGCGACGGGGTCCCCCTTCGTCCACGTGGCCGGAGGCCATGGCATGTGGGGCATGACGCTCGGCCCCGCGACCGGGCAGCTCCTCGCGGAGACGATGGTGACCGGACGTCCCGCCCCCGAGCTCACCCCCTTCGACCCCCTGCGCTGACCCCACGACGTCTGCATTCCCCTAGGGCAATGCAGACGAGCGGTCCGGGTGAGGGAGGCCACGCCACCCCGAGGTGACGGGCCGTTACCTCTTCGTTACCGTCGAGGTGATGCCCTCCTCTGTCGGTGCCGCCCTGTCCACCCGCGACAACTCGCTGGGCGCGGTGCGCCTCCTGCTCGCCGCGGCGGTGATCCTCGCCCACGCGTGGCCGCTCGGCGGCTACGGGCCCAGCGCGATGGAGCGGCTCGGGGCGATCGGCGTGGGCGGGTTCTTCGCGCTGTCCGGCTACCTCATCGCCGGCAGCCGGCTGCGCAACGGCTTCGGGACGTACATCCGGCGCCGGGCACAGCGGATCTTCCCCGGGTTCTGGGCCTGCCTGGCCGTCACCGCCTTCGTCCTCGCGCCGCTCGGCGGCCTCCTCGGCGGCCACGGGTGGGACCCCGCCCAGTCGCTCGCCTACGTGCTCGACAACGCGATGCTCCTGATGACCAACCCGACGATCGGCGGGACGCTCGCCGGCGCGCCCAACCCCGGCATGTGGAACGGCTCGCTGTGGACGCTCGTGCACGAGTTCGCCGCGTACCTGCTGTGCGGCGCCGCCCTCGGCATCGGCTGGGTCCGCCGCCACCTCGCGCTCAGCGCGGGCATCGCGGCCGTCGCCCTCCCGGTGCTGTCGTGGCTGGTCGGCGACCTCTCCGGCCCCGCGCACATGATCACGAGCGCGCTGCGGCTCTTCTCCTTCTTCGCCGTCGGCGTGCTCGCGTACGCGCTGCGCGACCGGCTGCGCACGAGCACCCCGGTCGCGGTGCTCGCCGCCCTCACGGTCGCCGGGCTGGCTGCCACCTCGGAGACGGCGCTCAACCTGCTCGCCCCGATCCCGCTCGCCTACGCGCTGCTCCATGCCGGCGCGACCTGGCGCACCCGGATCGCCGCGCGGGAAGACGTCTCCTACGGCCTCTACGTCTACGGCTGGCCGGTGCAGCAGCTGCTCGGCATGCTCGGCCTCGGCGCGCTCGTCCCCGCGCCGGTCTTCGGGCTCGTCTCCTTCGCGTGCACGCTCCCCTTCGCGATCGCCTCGTGGCGGCTCGTCGAGCGCCCGGCGATGCGGCTGGGCCTTGCTCCCCGCCCGAGCGGCGACCTCCACCCCGCCGACCTGCCGGTGCACACCCCGGCGCACCTCGAGCGGCGGGCGATCTTCGCCGCCCACCGCTGAGCCCGGTGGAGGGTCACGTCGTGCACCATCGCCCCCGGTGTAGTGCATGACGTGACCCACCGCGGGCGAAGGGGAGGTCCCCCCTTCGTCCTCGTCGTCAGGAGAGGAGGACGGCGACCGTGTGGATCGCCAGGCCGGCGAGCGCGCCGACGACGGTGCCGTTGATCCGGATGAACTGCAGGTCGCGGCCGACGAAGAGCTCGATCCGCTCGCTCGCCTCGTCGGCGTCCCAGCGCTCGACGGTCACCGAGATGACCTCGGCGAGCTCGTCGCCGTAGGTGTTGACGAAGAAGGCGACGACCTCGCCCAGATGGGTCTCCAGGCGCTGCTGCCAGGCCTCGTCCTCGACGAGGTGCGTACCCAGGTGGGTGAGCAGCTCGTCGCCGCGGCTCCAGAAGTAGGACTCCCGCTCGGCCATCGCGCCGAGCAACGAGGTGCGCAGCGACTGCCACACGGCGACCGCGCTCGTCGGCACCTGGGGGTGCGCCAGCAGCCGCTCCTTGAGCGCCTCGGCGCTCGCCATGACGTCGGAGTCGTGCTGCAGGTCGGAGGCCAGGCGCTGGAGCAGGTCGTCGAGCGCGACCCGGGCGGGGTGATGCGCGTCGCGACGCATCTCGTCGAGCCAGCCGAGGGCCTGCCGGTAGGTCCAGTCGATGACCTTGTCGTCGACCCACTCGGGGGTCCACCAGGGAGCCTTGTCCCCGACGACCTGCTTGAAGAGGTGCGGGTTGTCGCCGAGCCACTGCCGCACCTCGTCGATGCCCAGGTCGACCAGGCCCGTGTGGTTGCCGCCGTCGACGACGCCCTCGAGGAGCGAGCCGAGGATCGGGCTGACCGGCTCCTGCGCGAGGCGCGGGAGCAGCAGCTCGGCGAGGAAGTCGTGGACGTCCTGGTCCTCCACCCGCTCCAGCGCCCGCGTCCCGCCCCGGGCGATCTCCTCGAGCACCCGTCGACGGTGCCGCGGCACGAGGAGCCAGGCGCCGAGCCGCTCGGCCACGCGGGCGGTGGCGAGCCGGTCCCGCGCGATCTCCTCGGTGAGGAAGTTCTCCGTGACGAACTCCTGCAGGTTGCGCCCCAGTTCGTCCTTCCGCTTCTTGACCAGGGCCGTGTGCGGCACGGGGATGCCGAGCGGGTGCCGGAAGAGCGCGGTGACCGCGAACCAGTCCGCGAGCGCGCCCACCATCGCGGCCTCGGCGGCGGTGTTGACGAAGCCCCACACCCCGTCGTGGTCGAGCCGGAGCGTAGCGAGGAAGACGACGGCGGCGAGGACGAGCAGGCCGGTGGCCACCGTCCGCATGCGGCGCAGGGCGGCGCGGCGACGGGCGTCCGCGGGGGTCTCGTGCAGGAAGCTCACGCCCAGATCCTCCCCCACCGACGCACCTAGACTCGTCATCGTGGACTTCCTCAACGGCCTGATGCCCCAGCTCGACCTGACCTACGACGACGTCTTCATGGTGCCGCGGCGCAGCGACGTGGCGAGCCGCCACGAGGTCGACCTGCGCACGGGCGACGGTACGGGCACGACGATCCCGCTCGTCGTCGCCAACATGACGGCCATCGCCGGGCGCCGCATGGCCGAGACGACCGCCCGTCGCGGCGGCCTCACCGTCATCCCGCAGGACATCCCGGTGGACGTCGTCGCCGAGGTCATCGCCTTCGTCAAGAGCCGCGACCTCGTGCACGACACCCCGATCACCCTCGCGCCGACGGCGACGGCCGGCGAGGCGCTCGCGCTGATCCACAAGCGCGCCCACGGTGCGGGCATCGTCGTCGAAGGGGGGCGGCCCATCGGTGTCGTCACCGAGCGCGACCTCGACCAGGTCGACCGCTTCGCCCAGGTGCAGGACGTCATGTCCCCCGACCTCATGACGCTGCCGGCCGACGCGGACCCGCGAGCGGCCTTCGAGGAGCTGGACCGCGCGCGCCGCCGGGTGGCCCCCGTCGTCGACGCCGACGGCAAGCTCGTCGGCATCCAGACCCGGCAGGGCGCGGTGCGCGCCAGCATGTACAGCCCCGCCGTCGACGCGGACGGGCGGCTGCGGGTCGCCGCCGCCGTCGGGATCAACGGCGACGTGGGCGGCAAGGCCGCGGCCCTGCTCGCGGCGGGCGCCGACGTCCTCGTCGTCGACACCGCGCACGGGCACCAGACCAAGATGCTCGAGGCACTCGCTGCCGTGCGCGCCCTCGACCCGCAGGTGCCGGTCGTCGCCGGCAACGTCGTCTCGGCCGCGGGCACCCGCGAGCTCATCGAGGCCGGCGCCGACATCGTCAAGGTCGGCGTGGGGCCGGGGGCGATGTGCACGACCCGCATGATGACCGCGGTGGGACGGCCCCAGTTCTCGGCGGTGCTCGAGTGCGCGGCAGCGGCCCGCGAGCTCGGCAAGCACGTGTGGGCCGACGGCGGGGTGCGCCACCCGCGCGACGTCGCGCTGGCCCTGGCCGCCGGGGCGAGCAATGTCATGATCGGCTCGTGGTTCGCGGGGACCCTCGAGTCCCCGGGCGACCTCGTGACCGACGCCGACGGTCGCAGCTACAAGGAGTCCTTCGGCATGGCCTCCGCGCGGGCGGTGCAGAACCGCACGGCGACGGACTCCCCCTTCGACCGGGCGCGCAAGTCGCTCTTCGAGGAGGGCATCTCCAACTCGCGGATGTACATCGACCCCGCCGGGCCGGGCGTCGAGGACGTCATCGACGAGATCATCGGCGGGGTGCGCAGCTCGTGCACGTACTCAGGGGCGACGACGCTCGAGGAGTTCCACGAGCGCGCCCTCGTCGGCCTCCAGTCCACCGCCGGGTTCGCCGAGGGCCGGCCCCTGCACACCTCGTGGTGACGCGATGAGGTCCCTCGAGCCCCTGCAGGCCCCGGTCGACCCGGTCGAGGCACTCCGGCGCGTCGGCTTCCTCCTCGAGCGCGCGCGCCAGCACACCCGGCGCGTCGAGGCCTTCCGCGGCGCGGTCAAGGTCCTGCGCGGCCTGGCCGAAGGGGAGGTCGCGCAGCGGGTCGAGGACGGCACCATCACCGACCTCGCCGGCATCGGGAAGTCCACGGCCGGCGTCATCGAGCAGGCCGTGCGCGGCGAGATGCCCGACTACCTCGCCCGCCAGCAGGAGGAGCACGGCGGCCCGCTCGTCGAGGGCGGCGAGGCGTACGCCGAGGCGATCATCGGCGACTGCCACCTGCACTCGGACTGGTCCGACGGCGGCAGCCCGATCGACGAGATGGTGCTCACGGCCTACGAGCTCGGGCAGGAGTGGATGGTCCTCACCGACCACTCCCCCCGCCTGCGGATCGCCAACGGGCTGACGGCACAACGCCTCTCGCAGCAGCTGGACCTGCTCGCCAAGATCGACGCCTCGCTCGGCGACAGCTTCCGGGTCATGTCCGGCATCGAGGTCGACATCCTCGACGACGGCGAGCTGGACCAGACGCCGGAGATGCTCGCCCGCCTCGACCTCGTCACCGCGTCCGTGCACTCCAAGCTCAGGATGGCCAAGGGCCCGATGACCCGGCGCATGGTCGCGGCCGTGAGCAACCCCCGGGTCAACGTCCTCGGGCACTGCACCGGCCGGCTCGTCACGGGCGGTCGCGGGACGCGGCCGCAGAGCGAGTTCGACGCACGGGCGGTCTTCGAGGCCTGCGCCGAGCACGACGTCGCCGTGGAGATCAACTCCCGCCCCGAGCGCTGCGACCCACCCGACGAGCTCGTCGAGCTGGCCCTGGAGATCGGCTGCCTCTTCGCCGTCGACTCCGACGCGCACGCCCCCGGCCAGCTGGAGATGAAGGCCTACGGCGCCGAGCGCGCGGAGCGTCTCGGGGTGCCGCTGGAGCGCATCGTCACGACGTGGGACGCCGACCGTCTGGCCGCCTGGGCACGGCCGGAATGACTCGTTTTGGCGATCCGGCGAGTGTCTGCGTATGCTTTCCGAGTCCTCGACGGATTCGGGTGCTGCCTGCTGCGTAGCGAGGGGTTCTCGGAGACGGGTCCCCATCGTCTAGCGGCCTAGGACCCCGCCCTTTCACGGCGGTAGCACGGGTTCGAATCCCGTTGGGGATACGCAAGAAGCCTTGCACCATCAAGGCCCTGTAGCGCAGTTGGTTAGCGCGCCGCCCTGTCACGGCGGAGGTCGCGGGTTCGAGTCCCGTCAGGGTCGCTCGCTGGTCCGGTTCGGACCGGCTCGGCCAGGTAGCTCAGTTGGTACGAGCGTCCGACTGAAAATCGGAAGGTCGGCGGTTCGACCCCGCCCCTGGCCACCGGAGCCACACTCGAAGGGCGTCACCGTCACGGTGACGCCCTTCGTCGTCCCCCTCCCGGCGACCGGGGTGCCGACGTGGAAGGATGACCCGTCGTGAGCCGATCGACGAACCCCGCCGCCCTCACCGACAGGTTGCGACGGGCTGCCCGTGCCGCGGTCGGCGAGCTGCGGCCGAGCACTCCCGCAGCCCCCGCCGCGCCCGTCGCACCCGCGACCGCCGGGCCGGCACCGCAGGAGCAGCCGACCGCGCAGCCCGAGCTGGCGTCGCCCCCTTCGCCCACCACCACCGCCCCGCACTCGCCGGTCCCCGCGCTCGACCTCACGGTCGCCGTCGCCGCCGGCCCGCACCTCGGCGGCCTGCTCGCCCCGGAGTGGACCCAGCGTGACCTCGACCGCCGCAGCTGGCGCGAGGCGCTCACGCGCGCCGACCTGCTCGTCCTCGAGGGACGCGGCGGCTCCGTCCCCGGGTGGGGTGACGGCAGCGCGCTCGGCGAGCTGCTCACGAACGCGAAGGGGGCCGACCTGCCCGTCGTCCTCTGGGTCACCGACGACACCGCGCCCGGGGCCTGGGCGCAGGACGTCACCGTCGTCGGTGCCTCCTCGCAGGCCGCGATCGACGCCATCTCCGCGAGCGGCCGCGAGGCGCAGCGGTGGGCCCCCGCGGCCCAGCCGCGCACCGTGGGCGACGACCGCGAGGACCCGACGACCGGGCGGCGCTCCGGCGCGCTCGCCGTCGTCGACGGCCTCTCCCGCCTCGCCGACGACTCCTCCCTCCGCCTCGTCGAGGAGGCGCTCACCCCGATGCCGCGCTCGCAGACGCGTCTCGTGCGCCGCCCGGGCAAGTCCGCCGTCGTGACCCTGCCCGCGGGCCTCGCCGAGCGCGTGGGCGACGCCGTCACCGCGAGTGACGCGAGCGTCCTGCTCGACCTGTCGGCCACCTCCCCCGACGCGGCCTGGACGACGGTCGCCGCCGCAGCCGCCCGCACGCCGGTCGTCGGCACCGAGGCGCACGCCGACCTGCCCGCGGAGGTCGACGCCCTCGTCCCTCGCGTCACCGACAGCAGGTCCCTGCGCAGCGAGCTCGTCGCCAGGGTCAACCAGGAGGAGCTCGTCGCCCGCGAGGGGCTGCGGCTGCAGCGCGCGGTCCTCGCCGGGCACACCGGCGCCCACCGCGCCCGCGAGCTCGCCACGGCCGCCGGGCTCGAGGTCCCCGCGATCACGCCCGCGACGATCTCGGCCGTCGTGCCGACCAACCGCACCCACGAGCTGGACAATGTCTTCGCCAACCTCGGCCGGCAGGACCACCCCGCCGTCGAGCTCGTCCTCGTCCTGCACGGCCTCGACACCGACGACGCCGACCTGCGCCGCCGCGCCACCGAGGCGGGCGTCACGGACCTGCAGATCGTCCACGCCGATGCCTCGCTCACCCTCGGGGCGTGCATGAACCTCGGCGTCGACGCGGCCGGTGGCCGGTACATCGCCAAGATGGACGACGACAACATCTACGGGCCGCGCTACCTGTCGGACCTGCTCGGCGCCTTCGCGCACACCGACGCCGGGATCGTCGGCAAGTGGGCCCACTACGTGTGGCTGCGCTCCACCGGCGCCGTCGTGCTGCGCTACCCCGACTCCGAGCACCGCTACGAGCGGCGGATCCAGGGCGGCTCGATGCTCTTCGCCGGGGACGTCGTGCGCGAGGTCCGCTTCAGCGACATCCCGCGCGCCGTCGACTCCGACATCCTCGACCGCTCGATGGCCCAGGGCGTGCGCGTGTGGTCCGGCGACCGCTACAACTACGTCTCCGTGCGCGGCGACGACCGCCTCTCGCACACCTGGACGGTCACCGACTCGACCTTCCTCACCGCGACCGGGCGCCTGCTCTTCTACGGTGACCCGACGACCCACGTGAGCCTCTGACCCGCGGCGACCCCGCGACCGACGACGACAAGGACCCCCATTGGCCTCCATCGACAAGAACTCCGCGAAGACCCAGGGCAAGCGCGCCGCGCGCGCCGTCGTCCGCCGCGTGCCGCTCGAGCCCCTGGCCGCCCTGCCGAGCCACGGCGGCTCGGTCGGGATGCGCGCGATCTTCGCCCAGGCCCGCCTGCTCGTCCTCGGCGGCAAGCAGTACGAGCAGGGCCTGCGCCTCCTCGGACGCCTGCCGGAGTCCGCCCTGGGCGCCACCGGTCACGGCCTGCGGGCCTGGTCCTACATGTCCCTGGGCCGGCTCGACGAGGCGCTCGTGGAGGCCCGCACCGCCCTCGACCTGGGGCCCGACGCCGAGGCGCTCGGCCTGTCGATGGCCGTCGCCCAGCGCGCCCGCAACCGCGAGCTCGTCACCCGCGCCAACGCCCTCGCCGCGACGACCCAGCCCCGCACGACCAAGGACGCCGAGCGGCTCCTCGGCTGGTTCGCGGCCGACGACGTCACCGAGGCCGAGGCCTTCCTCGCCAACGCCGCGACGTGGCGGGTCAGCCACAGCCAGCACTCCCTCGAGCTCGTGCGCACCGAGACCAAGATCCGCGGCGCCGGCGACGACGACGCCCAGCGCGCGACCGCACTCGAGGTGGGCCTGACCTCACCCGAGGGCTTCCGCTCCGCCACGCGCGCCCTCGGTGACCTCAGGGGCTGGGACGAGCTGCGCGAGCTCTACCGCGCGAGCAGCCTCGAGACGATCGGCAACGTCCCGAAGAAGACCTCCCTCGCCCTCGCCCAGCGTGCCGCCCGGGCGGGCTGGCTCGACACGGCCCAGGTCATCACCGGGCGCCTGGTCGAGGGCGGGCTCAAGAAGGCTCGCCCCACCCACGACCAGGTCAGCGACCAGATCCACATCGGCCGCACCGGCTGGCCCGTCGACGAGGCCCGGGAGCGGGCCTACGAGCCGCGCCCCCGCGCCGTGCTGTCCGTCCTCGCGCAGTCCCTGCCGCACCGCTCGGGCGGCTACGCCACGCGCAGCCACGGCATCCTCACCGGCCTGCAGGGCCTGGGCTGGGAAATGCTCGCCGCGACCCGCCTCGGCTTCCCGTACGACTTCTGGGGGCAGGGCGACCGCCGCGTGGTCGAGCCCACGAGCACCGTCGACACCATGACCTACGTGCGGCTGCTCGAGCCCGGCGAGCGGGAGTACCCGACGACCCCGATGGCCGGCTACATCGAGCGCTTCGCCAGCCGCGTCGAGGAGGTCGCCCGCGAGCACCGCGCCGGCCTGATCCACGCGAGCAGCTTCCAGAACAACGGCCTCGCCGGCCTGCGCGCCGCCCGGCGGCTGGGCATCCCCTTCGTCTACGAGATGCGCGGTCTCGAGGACCTGATGAAGATCTCGCGCAACCCGGCCTTCGGCACGACCGACGCCTACCGGTACATGACCGGGCTCGAGCTGCACATCGTCCAGAACGCCGACCTCACCTTCGTCATCACCGAGGCGCTGCGCGAGGAGATGATCCGCCGCGGCGGCCCCGCCGACCGGATCGCGGTGCTGCCCAACGGTGTCCACACCGCGCAGTTCGAGCCCCGCCAGCCCGACGAGGCGCTGCTCGACGAGCTCGGGCTGCGCGGCAAGACCGTCATCGGCTACGCCGGCGGCCTCGTCGACTACGAGGGCCTGGACCTGCTCCTCGAGGCCGCGGCACAGCTGAAGGCGACCCGCGACGACTTCGCCGTCATCATCGTCGGCGACGGCCACTACGAGGGTCACCTGCACCGCCTGGCGCGCGACCTCGACGTCCTCGACGTCGTCACCTTCACCGGGCGCGTGCCGCACGAGGAGGTCGCCCGCTACCTGTCGATCTTCCAGGTGACCCCCTTCCCCCGACTGCCGCTGCCGGTGTGCGAGCTGATCAGCCCGATCAAGCCCTTCGAGTCCATGGCGATGGGCAAGGCGTGCATCTCCAGCTCGGTCGCGGCGCTCACCGAGATCGTCGAGCCCGACGTGCGTGGCCTCGTCTTCGACAAGGGCGACGCGAGCGACCTGGCCCGCCAGATCGCTCGCTACCTCGACGACCCGCAGCTGCGCGAGCGCATGGGCCGCCAGGCCCGCGAGTGGGTCCTCGCCGAGCGGGACTGGAGCGATGTCACCCGGATCGCCGACGAGGCCTACCACCGCCTGCTCGGCTGAGTCCGCCGACGACGAAGCGGGGGGCCGCACCGGTGATCCGGTGCGGCCCCCCTTCGTCGTGCCCTTGGCTTGGCTACGGGACGTCGTCGACGGTGATCTCGCTGGAGTTCTTCGTCGTGAGGTCCTCCGCGGCGAGCGCCCGGTAGAGCATGGGCGTCAGGCTGCGGATGTAGCTGGCCGTCACGTGGCTGCCCTGGCGGTAGACGAGCGTGTCGCCGATGACCGGCGGGCACTCGTCACCGGGCGGGCAGATCCACTCGTTGAGATCGACGAAGGGCGCCGTGGTCTCGTCGGCGGCGGCCTTGAGGGCCTTGGTACCGGTGCCCTTGCGGCCCTTGTCCGCGGCGGGGAAGCTGCACGCCGAGAAGTCGTCCGGGTGCTCCTCCACGCAGGTGTAGACGGCGCCCTGGTCGGGGCGCGGGGAGTCGGAGACGATGACGACCTCGGTGCCCTTGGCCTGCAGCTCCTTGACCGCCTCGGCGATCCCGGCGCGCAGGTCCTTCGAGCTGGGCGCACCCTGGGAGACGAGCGCGATGTCGGGCGCCCCCTCCTCGTCGAAGTGCTTGTTGGCGTTCTTGGAGAACTCCTCGCAGTCGGACTTGGCGCCGTCGTAGGTGAAGGCGCAGGCCGACTTGAGGTAGAGCTCCAGGCGCCAGCTCTCGCTACCCGCGATCGACTCCACGGCCGGGAACCACTGGCCCATCTTGGAGTCGCCGAGCATGGCGATCGTCTTGTCGCCGTCCTCGGCGCCGTAGACGCAGGACGTGTCGACCGCGGAGTCGCCGGGCTGCACCTGGCAGTCGTCGTCGTAGTAGCTCGGCACGTCCTCGGGGGCCACCGCCGGGTCCGGCGTGACCGCCCCCGAGTTCGTGACGACCTGGTCGAGGTCCTCGCGGATGGTCCAGTCGTCGCTCTCGGGGTTGGCGACGAGACTCGTCGCGCCCGTCACCTTCGCGTTCTCGTCGAGCTTGGGCACCGTCGCCCAGACCGCGGTGCCGACGAGCGCGGTGACGATCATCGACGCCAGGCCGAAGAGCAGGCCGCGGGAGGCCTTGGCGCTCAGGCCGGGGTGGAAGCGGATCGGGTCCTCGACGAGGTGCTTCGTCAGCCAGGCGAGGACGATCGAGACGATGCCGAGCACCACGAGGTGGCGGATGCGCACCTCGGGGTAGGCCGACTGCGCGAGCGTGATGAGCGGCCAGTGCCACAGGTAGATCGCGTAGGACAGGCCACCGATCCACACCATCGGCTTCAGGCTCAGCAGGCGCGCGGTGGCCGTGGCCTGCGTCGAGCAGCCCGCGGCGATGATGCAGGCGGCGCCGAGGGTCGGCACGAGCGCCCAGGACCCCGGCCACGGGGTCTTGGAGGTCAGGAAGAAGGCCGACCACAGGATCATGAGCAGCCCGACCCCGCCGAGGAGCTCGGCCGCGAGCCGCGGCAGCGCGGTGAGGCGCAGCACGAGGAAGGCGAGCAGCGCGCCGATCGCCAGCTCCCACACGCGCGTCGTCGTGTAGAAGTACGCGGTCGCCGGGTCTGACCTCGTGTGCAGCACCGAGTAGACGAGCGAGGCCGCCGCGATGATCCCGAGGATGCCGAAGAGCAAGGGCTTGGGCCGCATCCTCGTGCGGCGGGCCAGGAAGAGCCCGGCGATGATGATGAGCGGCCAGACGACGTAGAACTGCTCCTCGACGGACAGCGACCAGTAGTGCTGCAGCGCCGAGGGGGCCGCGTCCTCCGCGAGGTAGTCCACCGACCGCAGCGCGAGCGCCCAGTTGATGACGTAGAAGGTCGCGGCGATGACGTCGGTGCCGAGGTTGAGCCGGTCCGGCCCGGGCAGCACGAGCCACCCCGCGACGGCGGTGAACAGCAGCACGACCGACGCGGCCGGCAGCAGTCGGCGGGCCCGTCGGGCGTAGAAGTCGCCGATCGAGATCCCGCCGGTGCGCACCGCCTCGCGCAGCAGCAGCGAGGTGATGAGGAACCCGGAGATGACGAAGAAGATGTCGACGCCGACGAAGCCGCCCGGGATGAACGGGATGCCGACGTGGTAGAGCAGGACGGTGCCGACGGCGACCGCCCGCAGCCCCTCGATGTCGCCACGGAGGTTCTTCTTCCCCTTCGCCCCGTGGTGCGCCTCGGCGGCTGACTCCTTGGCGTCCGCGGTCAGCGTGGTGTCCCCCGGCCCGGCGGTCACGCCTGCCCTCGTCGGGGAGCGCCCACGGACCCGGCGAGCACCTTGGCGATGCGCTCACCGGCGTGCCCGTCCCAGAGGGGCGGGGTGTCCCAGGCCTGCAGCGGACCGGTGGCGAGCACCTCGCGCACGCGGTCGGAGAGGGTCTCCCGGGTGACGAGCTGGTTGGTGCCGTGGGTGATGGTCACCGGGCGCTCGGTGTTGGGACGAAGGGTGAGGCACGGGACCCCGAGGATCGTCGTCTCCTCCTGCACGCCCCCGGAGTCGGTGACGACCGCGGCGGCGCCGCGGACGAGGCCCATGAACTCGAGGTAGCCGAGCGGGTCGATGACGCGCATCCGGTCGTGGTCGAGGAAGCCGGCCTCTTCGAGGCGGGCCCGGCCGCGCGGGTGCAGCGGGATGACGACCTGCGCCTGGTCGGCGACGGCGTGCATCGCGGCGACGAGCGCCCGGACGTCCTCCGGGTCGTCGACGTTGCCGGGGCGGTGCAGCGTGGCGACGATGTAGTCGCCCTCGAGGCCGACCTCGCGGCGGGCGGCCTCGACGTCGAAGCGGTCCTTGTTCTTCAGGAGCGTGTCGATCATCGGGTTGCCGACGAAGTGGATCTTGTCGGGGTCGGTGCCCTCGTTGCCGAGGTGCCCGATGGCGTCGGTGCTCGTCGTGAGCAGCAGGTCGGACAGCTTGTCCGTGACGAGCCGGTTGATCTCCTCGGGCATCGTCATGTCGAAGGAGCGCAGGCCCGCCTCGACGTGGGCGAAGGTGATGCCCATCTTCGACGCGACGAGCGCGGCGGCCACGGTGGAGTTGACGTCGCCGTAGACGACCACGAGGTCGGGGCGGCGCTCGGTGAAGAGCTGCTCGAGCGCCTCCATGACCTTGGCGGTCTGCGCGCCGTGCGGGCCGGAGCCGACACCGAGGTTGACGTCGGGCTTGGGGATGCCCAGCTGGCGGAAGAAGATGTCGGACATCTTGTCGTCGTAGTGCTGGCCCGTGTGCACGAGCAGCTGCTCCACGTCGTAGGTGCCGAGCGCCTCGAGGACGGGCGCTGCCTTGGGGAAGTTCGGGCGGGCACCGGTGACGTGCACAACCAGGGGAGCCATCGTGGTCCTTTGCCGTATCGGGGGCGTGGTACGGCTGATCAGTCTGGCACGCACCCCTGCGAGGCTCCGAAACGCGGACCCGGCGTGCCCTCAGGTACCGAAGTCCGGGTGGCGCAGCAACCCGAGCCACTGCTCGCGCGCGTTGGCGAGGAAGTGACCGGCGTCCGCGGACCACGTGTGCCCCTCGCCGGCGTGCCGCACGTAGACGTAGCCGATGTCGTGCGGTCGGTAGATCGCCGCGCCGGCGGCGGTCGCGGCCCGCATGAGGGCACTGTCCACGGCCCGGGGCACGTCGGCCCACCCGCCGAGGGCGCGCAGCTCGTCGGCGCCGACGAGGATCGTGCCGCCCGCGACCCGGTGCACCAGCGACTCGGGGGTCCCGATGACTCGCCGCACGGTGGTGTCCAGCGACTCGACGTGGACGACGGTGCTGCTCTTGCCGACGACCGGAGCCCCCGAGACGTGGCGGGCGATGACGAGGTCGAGGACGTGGTCGGGCCCGTAGTGGTCGTCGTCGTCGACCTTGGTGAGCAGCTCGCCGCTCGCCGCCTCGGCCGCGAGCGCGAGGGCGTGCCCGAGGCTGCGGTCGGCCGGCGTGGCGATGACGCGCACGTCGAGGTCGCCGAGGTCGGGCCGGGGCAGGTCGTCGGGGTCGCCGCCGTGGACGGCGACGACGACCTCGAGCCGGCGGTAGGTCTGGGCGCGCAGCATCGCGGCGATCGCGTCGAGCAGGTGCGGCCGGCGGGTGGCGAGGAGCACCGAGACCGTCGGGGCCAGGGAGTGCCCGACGCGGGGCGCGAGCACCTGCCGCCGCTGGCGCACCGACGCGACGTCGAAGGCGAGGTCGCCGGGCCGGCCGTGGGCGGCGCCCGGCACGTCGGCGTGCACCCGGCGGGAGACGACGGCGGGCAGGTCGCCCACGACGAAGGTGCCCCGGGCGATCGCCCGGGTGACGAAGGTGGCCAGGGCCGCGGTCGTCGCGGCGTCGGGCGAGGGGCCGGTCGGCTCGGCGTCGACCACCAGGGCGTGGACGTGGTCGAGGCGCTCGAGCCCGTCGTCGAGCGCGCCGGGCTGCTGCCAGGTGCCGCCGGTGCCCCGGCGCCACGGGCTCCTCAGGGTCCAGCCCGTGCCGGTGAGGTCGAGCCGGGCCCGGCGGTCGCTGTCCGGCCCGGGCACCCGGCCGAGCGGGGTGTCCCCCGCCGCGGGGTCCGTGGTCAGCGCGCGCATGGGGCCACGCTATCCACCGCGCCCGCCCCTAGGGTGGGGCCATGCCTGCCGGACACGCCGCGCCCGTCCGCGTCGACGCCGATGCGCCGGGCGCCCCCGAGGCCCTCGCCGCGGCCGTCGCCTCGTCCGAGCTCGTGCTCGTGCACCGGGAGGGCACCGTCTTCGTCGACGGTGCGGTCGAGCGCCTCGTGCGCCACCTGCACCGTCCGCACCGCCGGCTCGTGCGCGTCCACAGCGCGGCCGGTCCCTGCTACCTCGCCCGCAGCGAGCTGCTCGCGACCGCCCTGCGGCACGGTGTCGGTGCCGCCGACCTCGTCGCCGACGCGCCGGGCCTGGACCGGCGCATCGCGGAGGCGGCCGACCTGCTCCACGTCGACGGCCCGACCCCCGTCGAGGACCCGGCGGCCGGACGTTGGCGCACCTGGGTCGACGGCGCCGTCGTCGGCGTCGGTGCGGTCGGCGACGAGGCGTGGTCGCGCCGCGTCGCCCGCGAGCACTCGGCACCGGTGGCGCTGCTGCGGCTGGCCCGCCGTCGGGTGGGCCGGGCGCGCCGAGAGGTCGCCCGCCGCCGTCAGCGCCCGGACCGGTAGATCCAGCGCGCGACGTCCATCCGCACCCGGCGGTACTCGTCCGAGGACCCCTCGACGAGGTGCTCGAGCGGGTCCTCGCCGACCCGGTGCGCCGGCAGGTCCTGCGTGACGCGAAGGGGGCGGGCCCCCCTTCGCACCGCATCGTCGGCACCGCCCTCGGAGACGATCTCGACGGGGGTGCGCGGGTCGGGCAGCGCGCGGCGCCAGGCCGGAGGTCCCCACGGCCCGCCCTCCGTCAGGCTCGCCGGGACGGGAGCGCCCGCGGCGAGCTCGACGAGGAGGTCGGCGGTCTCGGCGCCGCCCGTGGCGCGCGGCAGCTCGCGGCAGGCGGCGCGCAGGTCGTCCGCGGCGGACGGGTCGACGACCCGGGCGACCGCGGTCCGCATCGCGTCCGGGTCGTCCGGCGCGACGGCGAGGCAGGCGCCCGACGAGGCGAGCTCCGCGGCGCGACCGGGCTGGTCGTCGGTGCCCAGGGCCTGGCCGGGCACGAGCACGGTCGGGACCGCGGCACCGAGCAGCTCGTGGACCGAGTTGTAGCCGGCCGCGCTCACCGCCGCGTCGAAGGCCGCGAGCGAGCGCGCGAGCGGGTAGGTGTCGGTGAGGAGCACGACGTCGTCGCCGGCGATCCCGTGCCGGGCGAGGGCGGGGCTGGTCACCGCGACCTGCCAGTCGGGTGCGGAGCGGCGCAGCGTCTCCAGGGCCACGCGCACCGGGGACCCGACGTCCTCGAGCGCCCCGGTGCCGGGGGTGAGCAGGAGCGCGGGCCGGTCCGGGTCCAGGCCGAGCGCACGCCGGGCCTGCACACGGTCCTGGAGCGTGATCACCTCGCCGATGGAGATCGGGGCGACCCGGGTCGCGTCGCCGCGGCCGGCCGTCGGGCCGCGGTCCGCGGCCTGCGCGAAGTCGCCCGGCTCGACGACGAGGTCGAAGAGGGCGGCGTGCTCGAGGAACTTCTCGCCCGCGCCCGGGCGCCACATCCCCCGGCGCATCCAGACGAAGGGGGTCGACGCGAGCCGCTCGCGGGCGGACCGCAGGCCGGCGTACGGGACGACGCCGTCGAAGAGCACGAGCCGGGCGCCGGTCTCGGCGACGAGCGCGCGGACCCGGTCGGCGAAGTACGGCTCCCAGTTGTACGCGGGGTGGACCTCGCGCAACCGCCGGGCGGGTCCCCCCTTCGGCAGCCATCCGCTCTTGCGGGACGGGCAGTACTCGGTGCGCACGCCGTGCAGCTCCGGCAGGCGCCCCTCGGCGACGGCCGTGCGGACGGTCGGCAGCGCACCCGAGAGCGACATGAGGACGGGATCGAGGGCCTCCGGCGCGCTGAGCGCGACCGTGAGCTGCCGGGTCAGGTGCCCCATGCCGACGCCGTTGCTCGTGGCGAGGACGACGGGAAGGGGGGTTCCGGGCGCGCCTGGCATGGCGCCACTGTAGGCGCGTGCCCTGCGACCCCGCAGGGGCGGCCGGTATGATCGCGCCAGCCACCGGACGCCCGGTGGCTACCCATGCCCTCCGGGGCACGACTACCGAGAAGGATGCACAGTGGCGGACGTCGCGATCATCGGCCAGGGCTATGTCGGACTGCCCTTGGCCCAGGAAGCCTCCAAGGTCGGGGTCAAGGTCCTCGGTTTCGACATCAACCAGGGCGTCGTCGACGCGCTGAACTCCGGGAGGTCGCACGTCGACGACCTGTCGGACGACGACATCCGCGCGATGCTCGACGCGGGCTTCGAGGCCACGACCGACGCCGGTCGCCTCGACGAGGTCACGACGATCGTCATCTGCGTGCCGACCCCCCTCTCCGAGGACGGCGGCCCGGACCTCGGCCCGATCAACTCGGCCGTCGCGACGATCGCCGAGCACCTGCACGCCGGCCAGACGGTCATCCTCGAGTCGACGACCTACCCCGGCACGACCGACGAGGTCGTCCGCCCGGTCCTCGAGGCCAAGGGCCTCGTCGCGGGCCAGGACTTCCACCTCGCCTTCTCGCCCGAGCGGATCGACCCGGGCAACGAGACGTTCGGCGCCAAGAACACCCCCAAGGTCGTCGGCGGCCACACCCCCGCCTGCGGTGACGCGGCCGCGGCCTTCTACGGCCAGTTCGTCGACACAGTCGTGCGGGCCAAGGGCACCCGCGAGGCCGAGACGGCCAAGCTGCTGGAGAACACCTACCGCCACATCAACATCGCCCTGGTCAACGAGATGGCGCGCTTCTGCCACGACCTCGACATCGACCTGTGGGACGTCATCGCGGCGGCCAAGACCAAGCCCTTCGGCTTCCAGGCCTTCTACCCCGGCCCCGGCGTCGGCGGGCACTGCATCCCGATCGACCCCAACTACCTCTCCTACAACGTCCGCGCGAAGCTGGGCTACCCCTTCCGCTTCGTCGAGCTCGCCCAGGAGATCAACTCGACGATGCCGGCGTACATCGTCCAGCGCGCGCAGAACATCCTCAACGAGGACGCCAAGCCGCTGCGGGGCTCGACGGTGCTCCTGCTCGGCGTGACGTACAAGCCCGACATCGCCGACCAGCGTGAGTCGCCGGCCGTCCCGCTGGCCCAGCAGCTCATCGCGAAGGGGGCGACCGTCCAGTACTTCGACGCCAAGGTCGCCGACTGGCGAGCCGTGCCCGAGGCCGAGCGCGTCGAGGACCTCGACGCCGCCGTGGCCGCCGCGGACCTGACCGTCCTCGTCCAGAACCACAAGACCTTCGACGTGGAGGCGCTCGCCGGCACGGCGCAGCGCTTCTTCGACACGCGCGGCGTCGCCCAGGACAGCGACAAGGTCGAGCGCCTGTGACGGAGGCCCCCGAGCGGGCCCCCCTCCCCCCGGCACTCAGCAGCGACGAGGCCGCGGAGCTCGCGGCTCGGCACGGGCTGCGGACGCTCTCGGAGCGTCCGCCCCTCCGCCGGTACCTCGGGGACCTGTGGCGCCGGCGGTCCTTCGTGTGGACCCTGTCGTCCGCCGAGTCGTACGCCAGGAACGAGGACAACCACCTCGGGCAGCTCTGGGCCGTGCTGAACCCGGCGATGCTCATCGGCAGCTACTTCGTCATCTTCGGGCTGCTGCTCAACACCCAGGGTGGCGTCGAGAACTTCATCGCCTTCCTCGCCATCGGCGTGGTGATGTTCATGTTCACCTCGTCGGTCATCACGCGCGGCGTCAAGGCGATCACCGGCAACCTCTCGCTGGTGCGCGCGCTGCACTTCCCCCGCGCGATCCTGCCGATCTCGGTGACCCTCACCGAGCTCCTCGCGGCGCTGCCGGCCTTCCTCCTGCTCTTCGTCCTGATGTTCGTCACCGGGGAGACGCCCGACTGGGAGTGGCTGCTCTTCCCCGTCGCGCTCGCGCTCCAGGGGCTCGCGCTGCTCGGCATCGCCTTCATCGGCGCCCGGCTGGTCAACGCCTCGCGCGACATCGGCAACCTCATCCCCGTCACGGTGCGGCTCCTGCGCTACGTCTCGGGCGTCTTCTTCCCGGTCGAGCACTACGCGCAGAACCTCCCGACGGTCTGGCACGACCTGCTCGTCTACCAGCCCTTCTCGCTCATGCTGACGATCGGCCGCCAGGCCCTGCTCACCGACGCCGAGCACGGCGTCGTCCTCACCGACTGGCTCGCGATGGCCGCCTGGGGCATCGGGCTCGCCTGCGTGGGCCTGGTCATCTTCTGGCGCGACGAGGCGAAGTACGGCCGTGGCTGAGCACGCACCGGGCACGGGCCCCGAGATCGGCACCCCGACGGTGGTCGTGAGCCACCTCGACGTCAAGTACCAGGTCTTCGGCGGCGGGCGCCGCGGCACCCCCTCCGGGCAGGGCCGCGCGCGCTCGCTCCGCTCGATGGTGGGCGCCGAGCGGATGCCGCGCACGCGCGAGGTGCATGCCGTCAAGGACGTCAGCTTCGTCGCGCACCACGGCGAGTCCATCGGCATCATCGGCCGCAACGGGTCGGGCAAGTCGACGCTGCTGCGCGCCGTGGCCGGGCTGATCCCCCCTTCCGCCGGGCGGCTGTGGGTGGCCGGCGAGCCCTCCCTCCTCGGCGTCAACGCGGTCCTGATGAGCAAGCTGAGCGGCGAGCGCAACATCTACATCGGCGCCCAGGCGCTCGGGCTGAGCAAGGACGAGATCGCCGAGCGCTTCGACGAGATCGTCGAGTTCTCCGGGATCGGCGACGCCGTGTACCTGCCGATGAGCACGTACTCCTCCGGCATGGGCGCCCGGCTGCGCTTCGCGATCTCGACCGCGGCCGCACCCGACGTGCTGATGATCGACGAGGCGCTCGCCACCGGGGACGGGGCCTTCCGGCAGAAGAGCGCCGAGCGCATCGCCCAGATCCGCGAGCAGGCCGGCACCGTCTTCCTCGTCTCGCACTCCAACGGCAACATCCGCCAGATCTGTGACCGGGTGCTGTGGATGGAGCAGGGTCGGCTCATCGCGGACGGCCCGACCGACGAGGTCCTGCCCCAGTACGAGGCGACGCTGCCCAAGCGCGTGCAGCGCAAGTCCGCCCCCGTCCCCGACCCCGACGTCGCGGGCACGCGGCGCTTCGGCGGCAGCAACCGCTTCGAGGTCACGGCCGCCACCGTGCGCGGCACCTGGGAGCCGGGCGTCGAGGGCGTCTTCGTCGTCAGCGTCCAGCGCGCCGCGATGGGTCGCGCCGTCGCGCCGATCGCCGCGCGCCTCGGCTGGCCGCTGCTGTGGGTGCGCCCCGGCTCCGTGCCCGGCTCGGCCCGCGAGGAGCTGGAGCGGCTCGCCGCCGAGCGGGTCGTCGTCGTCGGTGGTGACGAGCACGTCCACCCCGACACCCGGGCGACGCTCGAGGAGATCACCGGCGGCCCGGTCGAGCACGTCGACAGCGATGACGCGGCCGTGGTCTCCGCGCGCCTGCTCCAGCTCTTCCCCCCGGCCGACACCGAGACCGTCCACGTCACGCTGGGCTCGAGCGCCGGCCGCGCGCCGGTCATCTCGCAGGTCGCGGCCGCCCACGGCCGGGCGGTCGTCGTCTGCGAGTCCGAGACCCTGCCCGAGGAGCTGCGCGCTGCCCTGGCCGACCTCGGTCCGCAGCGGCTGCTGCTCGCGGGCGACGAGGAGGACTGGGAGACCGAGACCGTCGAGGCGCTGCGCGGAGCGACCGGGGCGGAGATCGAGTTCGGTCCCGACGGCGGCCCGATGGCCATCTCGGCCGCCCTGCACGACGCCGTGGAGCCCGGCGGCGACGTGATGATCACGGTCCACTCCACCGGCGTCGAGATGCTCACGGCCATCGCCGCCTCGGGGCACACCGGCGCGCCGCTCCTGCTCACCCGCAGCGAGCGCCTCCCCGCGCAGGTCCGCAAGGCCCTCGTGCGCCTCGCCCCCCGCGAGATCACGCTCGTCGGGACCGTCGACGCCCTGCCCCCGCGCCTGCGTGGCGGGCTGGGCCGGATCGTGGCGGCCGGCGACCCCGGCACCCCCACCTCGTCCTAGGGTTCGCGCGCCAGGACTCTGCATTCCCCTAGGGCAATGCGGAGTCCTGGCGGCGAGAGGCTGCATTCCCCTAGGGCAATGCGGACGAGCGGTCGGGCGAAGGGGGGTCAGGCGCGGCCCGGCGAGCGGGCCGCGGCGATCTGCGTGAGGGCGTCGACGAAGGCGGCGCCCCCCTTCGCCCAGTCGTAGCGCTCGCGCACGAGCGCGCGGCCGCGGGCGCCCATCGCGGCCGCCCCGGACGGGTCGCGCCAGAGCCGCAGCGCGGCGTCGGCGGCGGCGCGCGCGTCGTCGAAGGGCACGACCACCCCCGCGTCCGCCTCCTCGACGACCTCGCGGGCGAGCGGCAGCGGGGTCGTGATGGCGGGCACGCCGTGGGCCAGGTACTCGACGACCTTGGTCGGCATCGAGCCGCGGTAGTTCGGCAGGTCGCGCAGCAGGGACAGCCCGGCGAGCGCACCGTCGATCATCGCCATCGCCCGCTCCGCGGGCTGGAAGCCGTGCCACACGAGCACCCCCTCGGCAGCTGCGGCCTCCATCGCCGTCCGCGAGCCCTCGTCCCGGGCCGGACCGACGACCTCCAGCGTGATCGCACCGTCGGACCCGGCGTGGGCCAGACGGGCCACCTCGGCCATGACCTCGCTGCCTCGGGCGAGCGTGAGGTTGCCGACGTGCACGAGCCGGGCGCCCCCGGCGGGCGGGACCTCCTCGGGCACGACGACGGCATTGGGCACGACGGCGTGCTCGCCCCGGAACCGGTCGGCGTACGCGTGCTCGGCGAGCAGCAGCGGGTGCCGGCGCTCCACGAGCCGCTCGGCGAGGCGCCAGGCCCCGGCGACCGGGCGGCGCAGCGGACCGGGCATCCACTCCTTGACCGCCAGCGCGCCGGCCGGGTCCTCGTGGACGTCCCAGACCAGGTGCTCCAGCCCCAGACCGGCGGTCGCGGGGAGCAGCTCGGGGTCGTGGACGACCACCACGTCGTGCTCCGGGCCGAGCCGGCGGACGGCCGCGCGGGCGGCCCGGGCGGCGGTCAGGCGGTCACGGCCGGCGGCGCGGGGCAGGTCGTGGCATTCCAGCCCTCCGGCAGGCGCCGGGACCTCGAGCCCGTGGGCGACGAAGGGAGCGAGATAGGTCACCTGCCAACCCGCCGCGAGCAGCGCGGAGATCTCGCGGTGCCGGATCCGGGAGTCCTGCGGGTGGTGCACGACGGTCACCACGAGGGCGCGAAGGGGGGTCCCCACCTCGTCCGCTGCCACCTGGGCTCCCTTCGTCTGCCGGTCCGGGCAGATCCTACGGGTCGCGCCTCGCACCGATGGTACGGAACAGACTCGGACCATGTACGGTTGGACTCACGAGAAACCACACAGATCCGGGTCCGCTCTGGTAGATCCGCCGTCCCCTGGGGATGGCGGGAAGATCAGTGCCGACCCGCACTAGCGTATGAGGGGGTCACGCCATGGGGCGCGGCCGAGCGAAGGCGAAGCAGACCAAGGTGGCCCGCGAGTTGAAGTACTACTCGCCGGACACTGATCTGCGAGCGCTTGAGGCGGAACTTCACGGTCAGTCGGACAACCCGGTTCGTCGCGCGACGCGCAACGACACCCAGGACACCGACGAGGACTACGAGCACGACCCCTGGTCCTCGGCGGAGCGGTGACGCTCCGTCAGATCAGTCCCTGACGACGCGCTTCGGCGACGGCTGCCTCACGGCGCCGGACCCCGAGACGACCGTACGTGTGCGACAGGTGTGACTTCACGCTCGACAGGCTGAGGTAGAGCCGGGCGGCGATCTCCTGGTTGCCCAGCCCGGCCTCCACCAGCTGCAGCACCTCGATCTCACGCTCGGTCAGCGGTGGCCGCTCCCGGCGCACCCGCTGCACGAGGGGCCCGGTCACCGGCTGGTCCAGCGACGCCTGGTCGCCGTTGGCGGCCGCGCGCACGGCGGCACCGATCTGCACCGGCGTGCTCGACTCCGCGAGGCACCCGTCGGCGCCCGCGGCGATGATCGCCGCCAGCTCGTCGGTGTCCTCGGTGAGGACGACCCACGCCGGCGCGTCGTCGTGACGGACCTGACCGAGCGCCTCGACGGGCCCGGAGAACCGCAGGCCGCCCACGAGCAGCACGACGGCCGGCTCCGGGGTCGAGGCGATCTCGGCGACCGTGGCCGCGGGCGTCAGCACCTCCAGGTCCGGCTCGGCGGCCAGGACGTCGACGAGGGCCTGGCGACGCTGCTCCTCGGCGTCCGCCACCAGCACCCGCACGGGGGTCAGGCGTGCTCCCCGACGACCTGCACGGCCCCGCCGTGCACGCCCTTGGCGCCCTGGACGACCTCGACGCCGGCCACGGGGCGGGTCGTCGCGGCGTCGGAGACCTCACCGAGGACCCAGGCGTCGATGCCGGCGGCCCGCGAGCGGGCGATGGCGGTGTCGACGGAGGCCTGCGGCAGCGCCGCGACGAAACCGATGCCCATGTTGAGCGTGCGCTCGAGGTCCGCGCGCGGCACGGAGCCGAGCTCGCCGACGAGCGAGAAGATCGCGGGCGGGGTCCACGTCGCGCGGTCGACCCGGGCGATCGTGCCCTCGGGCAGCACCCGCGCGAGGTTGGCGGCCAGGCCGCCGCCCGTGACGTGGCTGAGCGCGTGGACGTCGACGTCCTCCGCGCGGACGAGGTCGAGCAGCGCCCGGGTGTAGATGCGGGTCGGCTCGAGGAGCTCGTCGCCGAGGGCGCGGCCGAGCTCGTCGACGTGGCGGTCGAGCGCCCAGCCGGCCGAGGCGATGACCTGCCGCACGAGCGAGTAGCCGTTGGAGTGCAGGCCCGAGGAGGCGAGCGCGAGGACGACGTCGCCGGGGGCGACGCGGTCCGGCCCGAGGACCTCGTCGTGCTCGACGACGCCGGTGGCGGCACCGGCCACGTCGTACTCGTCCGGGTCCAGCAGGCCGGGGTGCTCCGCGGTCTCGCCGCCGACGAGCGCGACACCCGCGAGTTCGCACCCCTTCGCGATGCCCGCGACGATCGCCGCGATGCGCTCGGGGACGACCTTGCCCGTCGCGATGTAGTCGGTCATGAAGAGCGGCTCGGCGCCGCAGACGACGATGTCGTCGACGACCATGCCGACGAGGTCCTGGCCGATCGTGTCGTGACGGTCCATGGCCTGGGCGATCGCGACCTTGGTGCCGACGCCGTCGGTGGAGGTCGCGAGCACCGGCCGTCGCATGCCCCGCAGGGCGCTCGCGTCGAACATGCCGGCGAAGCCGCCGAGCCCGCCGAGGACCTCGGGCCGGGTGGCGCGCCGGACCGACTCCTTCATCAGGTCGACGGCCCGGTCACCGGCCTCGACGTCGACGCCGGCGTCGGCGTAGGTGATCGGGGTCTTGTCCGGCGTCGTCACGGGCGTCGTACCGCTTCCTCGGTGGGGGTGAACTCGAGCTCGAGCAGGGACTTGCCGAGGCGGTCCTCGCTCGGCAGCTCCATCGGGTAGGTGCCGGAGAAGCAGGCCGTGCACAGCTCGTGCTCGGGCTGCTCGGTCGCGGCGATCATGCCCTCCTCGCTGATGTAGCCGAGGGAGTCGGCGCCGAGCGAGGTGCGGATCTCTTCCACGCCGAGCCCGGTCGCGATGAGCTCGGCGCGGGTCGCGAAGTCGATGCCGAAGAAGCAGGGCCACTTGATCGGCGGCGAGGAGATGCGCACGTGCACCTCTGCCGCGCCGGCCTCGCGCAGCATGCGCACGAGGGCGCGCTGGGTGTTGCCGCGGACGATCGAGTCGTCGACGACGATGAGGCGCTTGCCCTTGATGACGTGCTTGAGCGGGTTGAGCTTCAGCCGGATCCCGAGCTGGCGGATCGTCTGGCTGGGCTGGATGAAGGTGCGGCCGACGTAGGCGTTCTTCACCAGGCCCTGCCCGAAGGGGACGCCGGACTCCTGGGCGTAGCCGATCGCCGCCGGTGTGCCGGACTCCGGCGTCGGGATGACGAGGTCGGCCTCCACGGGGTGCTCGCGGGCGAGGGCGCGGCCCATCTCGACGCGGGCCTCGTGGACCGTGCGGCCGTTGATCGTCGTGTCCGGACGGGCGAGGTAGACGTACTCGAAGACGCAGCCCTTGCGCCGCGGCTGCGCGAACTGGCGGGTGCGCAGGCCGTCCTCGTCGATCGCGACGAGCTCGCCGGGCTCGATCTCGCGGACGAAGGAGGCGCCGACGATGTCGAGGGCCGCGGTCTCGGAGGCGACGACCCAGCCGCGCTCGAGCCGGCCGATGACGAGCGGGCGCAGGCCCTGCGGGTCGCGCGCGGCGTAGAGGGTGTCCTCGTTCATGAAGACGAAGCAGAAGGCGCCCTGCAGCTTGGGGAGCAGCGCCATGGCCGCCTCCTCGAGGCTGCTGTCCTCGTCGTGGGCGAGCAGCGCGGTGACGAGCGCCGTGTCGGAGGTGTTGCCGCGACGCAGCTCGCCGTCGGTGATCCGGCGGATCCGGCCGTCGTCGCCGGGGATCTCCTCGCCGTAGCTCTCGACGAGCTCGCGCAGCTCGGCGGAGTTGACGAGGTTGCCGTTGTGGGCGAGCGCGACGGTGCCGGTCTCGTGACCGCCGAGCGTCGGCTGCGCGTTCTCCCACGTGGACCCGCCGGTCGTGGAGTAGCGGCAGTGCCCGACGGCCATGTGGCCGCGAAGGGTGGACAGGCTCCGCTCGTCGAAGACCTGGGACACCAGGCCCATGTCCTTGTAGACGAGGATCTGGTGGCCGTTGGAGGTCGCGATGCCCGCGGACTCCTGGCCACGGTGCTGCAGCGCGTACAGCCCGTAGTAGGTCAGCTTGGCGACGTCCTCGCCCGGGGCCCAGACGCCGAAGACACCGCAGGCGTCCTGGGGTCCCTTCTCACCTGGGAGGAGGTCATGGGACAGCTTTCCGTCTCCGCGTGGCACGAGGCCCAGTGTCCCACAGGACGCGGTCGACCCCTACCTGCGGTAGGTGAGGAGCGCCGCGACGACGGCACCGACGAGTCCGCCGACGCACAGTCCGAGGACGCTCATGTACCCGAGGGTGGCGCCCGGGTCGTAGGTGATGTCGAAGCCCTCGTTGCGGTTGGGGCCGAACCAGGAGATGAGCCCGAAGACGATGAAGCCGATGACCGCGCCCGTGGCGACGAAGGGCAGGGGCTTCGGGTGGCTGCGGGGGCGGTTCGGCTTCACCCCTCCATCGTAGGTTGGTCGCATGAGCACCGAGCGCCCCCCTGCCGACGTGCCCGGCATGACGCTGCCCGCGCCGCGGACCCCGGACCCGGCCTCGGCACCCGGTCTGCGGTGGGGTCTGCTCGGTGCCGGGTGGATCGCCGCCCAGCTCGCCGACGCCCTGCGCGGCACCTCGCAGGAGGTCGTCGCGGTCGGCTCGCGCGACCTCGGGCGCGCGCAGGCCTTCGTCGCCGAGCACGCGCCCGGCGCACGGGCCCACGGCGACTACGCCGCGCTCGTCACCGACCCGCAGGTCGACGTCGTGTACGTCGCGAGCCCGCACAGCGAGCACCTCGAGCACGCGCTGCTCGCGATCGGGGCCGGCAAGCACGTCCTCGTCGAGAAACCGATGGCCCCCACCGCGGACGAGGCCCGGCAGATCGTCGCGGCCGCCCGGTCCGCCGGCATCTTCTGCATGGAGGCGATGTGGACCCGCTTCCTCCCCCACATCGACGTCCTCCGCCAGGTCCTCGAGGCGGGGTTGCTCGGCGAGGTGAGCACGGTCCTCGCGGACCACTCGATCCCGCTGTGGCCGGACGGCCCGGAGCGGCTCGCCAGCCCGGACCTCGCCGGTGGCGCGATGCTCGACCTCGGCATCTACCCACTGTCCTTCGCCTCGCTGGCGCTCGGTGGGCTCACCGCGGCGGCCGGTCTCGGGTCGCTCACCGACCGTGGCGTCGACCGGCGCCTGGCCTTCGTGGCGCAGGGGCCGACGGGCGCGGTCGCCTCGCTCGCGACCGACATGTCCGTCTCGTCCCCGACGACCGCCTCGGTGAACGGCACGCGGGCCCGGCTCGAGCTCGACACGCAGTTCTACACGCCGACGACGATGCGGCTCGTCGGCGCCGACGGCGTCGTCCTCGACGAGATGGCGGGCGACCCCGTCGAGAAGCACCGGGGTCTGCGCCACGAGGCCACCGAGGTGGCGCTGCGGGTCACCGCGGGCGAGACCGAGTCCCCGTTCATGCCGCTCGACGAGAGCGTGCGGATCCTCGAGGTGGCCGAGGAGCTGCTCCGCTCCCTTCGTCCCTAGGGTCGGGCGAGCGGGAGGTGCGCGGACAGGTCCGTGCGCTGCCCGCTGACCCGCACGCGGCCGGAGGCCACGCCGTCGGCCCAGGCGAGCTCGCCGGTGGCCAGCTCGAGCCACGTCCGGGCGTCGGTCTCGACGACGGCGGGCGGGGTGCCGCGGGTGTGGACCGGTCCCTCGACGCACTGCGCGGCAGCGAAGGGGGGGACCCGCACCTCGACGCTGCGGCCGGGGGCGGCGTCCGCGAGCTCGGCGACGGTGTGCCGCACGGCCGTCGCGATCGTCGGGCGAGCGACCGCGTCCCGGTCCTCGCTCGTGGTCCACGCGTGCAGGGCGGACCACCCTTCGTCCACGGGGATGCGTCGTCGTGCCGGCACGGGGCCATCCTCCCACCGTCGAACCGTTCACCGATCAGCCACCCACGGGTCGTCGCTCGGACTGCGGAGGTATCCCGGGTGCGGCACGATCCTCCCTGTGTGCCCAGCTGTCGGGCACGTCACACCTGTGTTCTGGGAGGAACCCCGCATGTCCCTCACGAAGAAGGGCCTGTCGCTGCTGGTCGGCGCGGGTGCGGCCACCGCACTCGTCGCCACGGCCGGTGCAGCCCACGCCGCCGACCCCGTCGCCCCCGGTGGCATCGACGCCTCGCTGACCACGGTCAACCTGCTCAACCTCAACGACTTCCACGGTCGCATCGACGACGACGGCACCGGTGACCTCGGCAAGGCCTTCGCCTGCACGATCGTCACGACCCGCGCGTCACTCGGCGAGGGCTCGACCGCCCTCGTGGCGGCCGGCGACAACATCGGCGCCTCGCCCTTCACCTCGGCCTCCCAGGAGGACCTGCCGACGATCGAGTTCCTCAACGCGGTCGGCCTGCGGGCCACCGCCGTCGGCAACCACGAGTTCGACCGCGGCTTCTCCGACCTCACCGGTCGGGTCGACCGGGCGGCGGACTACGACCAGCTCGGCGCCAACGTCTACGAGCGCGGCACGACCATCCCCGCGATGCAGGAGTACACGGTCCTCGAGATCGGCGGCCTCGACGTCGGCATCGTCGGCGCGGTCACCCAGGACACCCCGACCCTCGTCTCCCCGCAGGGCGTCGCCGGCCTGGACTTCGGCGACCCGGTCGAGGCGGTCAACCGCGTGGCCGCCCAGCTCAAGGACGGCGACGCCACCAACGGCGAGGCCGACATCGTCGTCGCCGAGTACCACGAGGGCGCGACCGAGAGCGACGGCGTGACGACCCTGCAGGAGCAGATCGACGCCGGCGGGGCCTTCGCCAAGATCGTCACCGACACGACCGCCGAGGTCGACGCGATCTTCACCGGCCACACCCACAAGGAGTACGCCTGGGACGCCCCCGTCCCCGGCGGCGAGGGCACCCGCCCGGTCCTCCAGACCGGTTCCTACGCCGACAACCTCGGCCAGCTCGAGCTCGGCTACGACCCGGCGACCGGCAAGGTCACCCAGTACTCCGCCACCAACGTCCCGGTCGCGCCCCCGACCGCCGGGTGCGCGAACGACCCGGCCTACGCCTCGGCCGCGCGGATCGTCGACGAGGCCGTCGCGCAGGCCGAGGAGGTCGGCAAGCAGGTCATCGGCTCGGTGAGCGACGACATCACGACCGCCCACACCGACGGCACGCGCGACAACCGCCAGCGCGAGTCCACCCTCGGCAACCTCACCGCCGACATCTGGCTCGACGCCCTCAACGCGCCCGGTCGCTCCGGCGCCGACATCGGCATCATGAACCCCGGTGGGCTGCGGGCCGAGCTGCTGTACGCCCCGTCCACCGACGAGGGCCCGGGCGAGGTGACCTACGCCGAGGCGGCGTCGATCAACCCCTTCGCCAACACGCTGATGACGGTCGACCTCACGGGCGCCCAGGTCATCACCCTGCTGGAGCAGCAGTGGCAGCCGGAGGGGTCCTCGCGCCCCTTCCTCAAGCTGGGCCTGTCGGACAACGTGACCTACACCTTCGACCCCGACGCGGCGAAGGGCAGCCACATCACCTCGGTGAGCATCGACGGCGCGCCCATCGACGAGGCCGCGACGTACACGATCAGCTCCGGGTCCTTCCTCATCGGTGGCGGTGACAACTTCACCGTCCTGCAGGAGGGCAGCAACGCCAAGGACACCGGCCTCATCGACACCGACGCCTTCGTCAACTACTTCTCCGCGCGCGACGAGGTCGGCCCGGACTTCCGCAAGCAGGCCATCGCCATCACGGACCAGCCCACCGCCCTGACCGCCGGTGAGGAGGTCTCCTTCACGGCCTCCGGCTTCGACCTCACCTCCCTCGGCGCCCCGACCAACACCGAGGTCGAGGTCTTCGTCGGCGACGGCTCCGTCGGGACCTTCCCGATCACCGCGGGCCTGATCGACGGCGTCCCGACCCGCAACGGCACCGCCGACATCAGCTTCACCGTCCCCGAGGGGGTGACCGGTGACGCGACCGTCACCCTGGTCGCCGCGCCGAGCGGGACCACGGCGACCTTCCCCGTCACGGTCACGGCTGGTGACTCCGCACGCCCCGGCAAGGGCAACGCCGCGGAGCGCCCCGGCAAGGGCAACCAGCTCGGTGAGCGCCCCGGCGCTGCCGACGGTCGCCCCGGCGTGGGCAATGACACCAAGGTCCGCCCCGGGGTCGGCAACAACAAGTAGCAGCCTGACGAAGGGGGTCACGTACCAGATCCGGTGTGTGGCCCCCTTCGTCGTGCCCGGCCGATCGTGCATGGGGGAGGATCTGGGGGTGGCTGAGACGCAGATCGAGTTCGTGCCCGACGATCACGGCGGGGTGACGGTCATGCGGGACGGGCATCCGCAGAGCCACGTCGACGTCGACGACCCGGAGCACCTCGTCTTCGAGTACGTGCAGCACATGGCCGCGGTGCTCGACGCGGTCTTCCCCGGGCCCGACCCGATCGGGGTGACGCACGTCGGCGGCGCCGGCCTGAGCCTGCCCCGCTGGGTCCACGCCACCCGCCCGGGGTCGCCGCAGATCGTCCTCGAGCCCGACGAGGCCCTCACCGCCGTCGTCCGCGAGGAGCTGCCGCTGCCGCGCGGTCACCGGATCCGGGTGCGGCCCCAGCTCGGTCGCCCCGGCCTCGAGGCGCTCAAGGACGCGTCGGCCCACGCGGTCGTCGTCGACGCCTTCGAGGCGGGGAGGGTCCCGGCCGACCTCCAGACCGTCGAGTTCTTCGGGCACGTGGCGCGGGTGCTGCGACCGGACGGGGTGCTCGTCATGAACTGCCCCGACGAGCCGGGGTGGCGCCACCTCGCGGACGTCGTCGCCGGGCTGCGCACCGCGTGCGAGCACGTGGCGCTCGTCGCCATGCGCGATGTCCTCAAGGGCCGCCGCTACGGCAACGCCGTGCTCGTCGCCGCGCACCGCCCGCTCGATCTCGACGAGATCCGACGGCAGGTGGGGCGCTGGCCCTTCCCCTCGGGTGTCCTGGCCGGCGCCGAGCTGACCCGGCGCACCGCGACCGGGAAGGCGATCACCGACGCCGGGTCCCGCCCTTCGCCCACGGCTCCCGACCCGGGGCGCTGGCGGGTGCGCTGATCAGCCCAGGCCGGTCAGTCGGGTGAGGACCGAAGGGAGGTCGGCCAGGTCGTCCACGACGGCGCTGGCGCCCTCCATCCAGCCCGTCGGGGTCATGTCGCTGCGGTAGCCGACGACCGGCATGCCCGCCGCGACCGCCGCCTCGATGCCCGCGCGGCTGTCCTCGACGACGATGCAGCGCTCCGGCGGGTAGCCCATCTCACGGGCCGCGAGGAGGAAGACGTTGGGCGCCGGCTTGCCGTGCTCGACCTGCTCGGCGCTGAACCGTGCCCCCTCCGGAAAGAACCCGTCGAGCCCGGTGCGCTCGAGCTTGGTGCCGATGGCCGCGAGCAGCGACCCCGAGGCGACGCAGACCTGCAGGCCGAGCTCGCGGACCGCGGCGACGGCCTCGGCGGCGCCGGTGACCGGCTCGAGCTCCTCCTGGCTGCGCGCGAACTCGGCCCGCCAGGCCCGCTCCCACTCGGGGTCGGGCACCGCCCCGGTGAGCTCGGTGAGCGTGACCCGGTTGTCCTTGTAGGCCTTGCCGACGAAGGCCTCGACCGCATCGGTCTCGGTGAAGTCGACCCCGGCGTCACGCATCATGCCGGTCCAGGTGCGCACGTTCAGGCGTTCGCTGTCGACGAGCACACCGTCGCAGTCGAAGACCACCAGCCAGTCGGCACCCATGTCAGCCGAAGTAGCGCGCCATCGTGCCCGTGTGCGCCTCGCGCAGCTGCTCGAGCGACAGCTCGAAGGCACCCTTGACCTTGAGCGTCCCGCCGTCGGTGGAGCCGATGCGCGCCACCGGCACCCCGTGGGTCTCGGCGATGCCGACGACCGCGGCGAGGTCCTCCTCGGAGGAGACGGTGACGACGGCGCGCGCCGTGGACTCGGAGTACAGCGCGGTGAAGGCGTCGATGCCGTCCCGCTCCAGGACCGGGGCGAGGTCGACGGACGCGCCGGTGCCGCCGTGGAGCACGGACTCGGCGAGGGCGACCGCGAGGCCGCCGTCGGAGAGGTCGTGGGCGCTGGTGAGCAGGCCGCGGCGCACCGCGTCGCCGAAGAAGCCGGCGAGCGCCTTCTCCGCGGCGAGGTCGACCCGGGGCGGACGTCCGCCGAGGTGGCCGTGCAGCGCGTGCGCCCACTCGCCGCCGTCGAGCTCGTCGCGGGTCGCGCCGAGGAGGAGGACGGTCTCCCCCTTCGCCCCGAAGCCGGAGGAGACGCTCGTCGCGACGTCGTCGAGGACGCCGAGCACGCCGACCACCGGGGTCGGGTGGATCGCGGTCTCCCCGGTCTGGTTGTAGAAGGAGACATTGCCGCCGGTCACCGGGATGCCGAGCTCGAGGCACGCGTCGAAGAGCCCGTCGATGGCCTGCTGGAACTGCCACATGACAGCCGGGTCCTCCGGCGAGCCGAAGTTGAGGCAGTCGGTGACCGCCAGGGGCAACGCCCCCGACGTCGCGACATTGCGGTAGGACTCGGCGAGCGCCAGCTGCGCGCCGGCGTACGGGTCGAGCCGGCCGAAGCGGCCGTTGCAGTCCGTCGAGACGGCGACGCCGAGACCGGACTCCTCGTCGACGCGGACCACGCCGGAGTCGTGCGGCATCGCGCGCCTGGTGTTCCCCAGGACGTAGCGGTCGTACTGGTCGGTGACCCAGGACTTGTCGCAGATGTTGGGCGAGGCGAGCAGCGCGAGCAGGTCCGCGCCGAGGTCGCTCGGACGGGGAAGGGAGCCGCTCCCGTCCTCCTGCAGCGCGTCGAGCCACTGCGGCCGGGCGATCGGACGCTCGTAGACCGGGCCGTCGTGGGCCACGGAGCGCGGCGGCACGTCGACGATGGTCTCGCCGTGCCACGTGACGGTGAGGCGGTCACCCTCGGTGACCTCGCCGAGCACGGCGGCCTCGACGTCCCAGCGACCGGTGATCTCGAGGAAGGCGTCGAGCTTGTCGGGCGCGACCACGGCCATCATCCGCTCCTGCGACTCCGACATGAGGATCTCCTCGGGGGAGAGCGTGGAGTCGCGCAGCGGGACGCGGTCGAGCTCGACGGCCATGCCGCCGTCACCGGCGGAGGCGAGCTCGGAGGTCGCGCAGGACAGGCCCGCGCCACCGAGGTCCTGGATGCCCTCGACGACGCCGGCGGCGTAGAGGTCGAGGCAGCACTCGATGAGCACCTTCTCCGCGAAGGGGTCGCCGACCTGGACGGCGGGCCGCCGAGAAGACGCAGTCGGGCCGTCCGAAAAGCTCTCGGAGGCGAGCACGGAGACGCCACCGATGCCGTCGCCGCCCGTCTTGGCGCCGAAGAGGACGATCTTGTTGCCCGCGCCCGACGCGTTGGCCAGGTGCAGGTCCTCGTGGCGCAGCGAGCCGACGCACAGGGCGTTGACGAGCGGGTTGCCCTGGTAGCACTCGTCGAAGACGACCTCGCCGCCGATGTTGGGCAGGCCGAGGGAGTTGCCGTAGCCGCCGATGCCCTTGACGACGCCGGGCAGGACGCGCGCGGTGTCGGGGTGGTCGATGGCGCCGAAGCGAAGGGGGTCCATCACCGCGATCGGGCGCGCGCCCATCGCCATGATGTCGCGGACGATGCCGCCGATGCCGGTCGCCGCACCCTGGTAGGGCTCGACATAGCTCGGGTGGTTGTGGGACTCGACCTTGAAGGTCACCGCCCAGCCCTGGCCGATGTCGATGACGCCCGCGTTCTCGCCGATGCCGGCGAGGGTCTTGCCGAGCGGGGTCTCGCTCGGCAGGTCACCGAAGCGGCGCAGGTGCACCTTGGAGGACTTGTAGCTGCAGTGCTCCGACCACATGACCGAGTACATCGCCAGCTCGGCGCTCGTCGGGCGACGGCCGAGGATCTCGCGGATGCGCGCGTACTCGTCCTCCTTGAGACCGAGCTCGGCCCAGGGCTGCTCGGTGTCGGGGCTCTCGCCCGCGCGGGTGACGGTGTCGAGGGTGCTCATGCGGTGCTGACTCATGCGCTCGCCATCTGCTCGAGGACGGAGGTGAAGAAGGTGCGCCCGTCGAGGCCCGGGCCGTAGCCCTCCTCGACGGCGTGCTCGGGGTGCGGCATGAGGCCGACGACGTTGCCGCGCTCGTTGGTGATGCCGGCGATGCCGCGGGAGGAGCCGTTGGGGTTGTCGCCGACGTAGCGGAAGGCGACCTGGCCCTCGCCCTCGAGCCGGTCGAGGGTGGCCTCGTCGGCGACGAACTGGCCGTCCTGGTTCTTCAGGACGACGGTGATCTCCTGCCCGTCCTCGAAACCGGTGGTCCACGCGGTCGACGCGTTCTCGACGCGCAGGACCTGGTCACGGCAGAGGAACCGGCGGTGGTCGTTCTGGATCATCGAGCCCGGCAGCAGGTGCGACTCGGTGAGGATCTGGAAGCCGTTGCAGATCCCGAGGACCGGGAGCCCCCCCTTCGCGGCCGTGATGATCTCGCTCATGACCGGGGCGAAGCGGGCGATGGCCCCCGCGCGCAGGTAGTCGCCGTACGAGAACCCGCCGGGGATGACGACCGCGTCGACGCCGCGCAGGTCCGCGTGACCGTGCCACAGCTCGACGGCCTCGCCGCCGGCGATGCGGACGGCGCGGCGGGCGTCGGAGTCGTCGAGGCTGCCGGGGAAGGTGACGACGCCGATCCTCACGCGCCGGCCCCGGTGATCGGCGCCTGCTCCGGCTCGTCGCTCGTCAGCTCGTGGACGCTCACGACGTCCTCGATGACGGGGTTGGACAGGAGCGTCTCGGCGGCCTCCCGGGCCTGTGCGAGGTGCGCGTCGGTGACGTCACCGTCCACGGAGAGGACGAACCGCTTGCCCTGCCTCACGTCGGTGAACTGGTCCAGGCCGAGCCGGGGCAGCGCCCCGCGGACAGCCTGACCCTGCGGGTCGAGGATCTCGGGCTTGAGCATGACGTCGACGACGATGCGTCCCACGGGGCGTCTCCTGAACTGGCGAAGGGGGGTGCGTCCGGCGTCGAGTCTAGTTGGGCAGGATGTGCCCATGAGCAGCAGCCGGTACTCCGACCTCGTGCGACTCCTCCTGCGCCACGGACGGGGCGACCTCTTCGCGGGAGCCCAGCAGGACGACCTCGCCGACGACGCGGACCTCCCGCAGGGGACGACGGAGGGCGCCGAGGCCTTCGCCGCGGACCTCGAGGCGATGGGGCCGACCTACATCAAGCTCGGCCAGCTGCTCTCCACCCGCTTCGACCTGCTGCCACCGGCCTACACCGAGGCGCTGACGCGGCTGCAGGACTCGGTGGAACCGTTCCCCTTCGAGCAGGTCCGCGAGATCGTCGAGGCGGAGCTCGGGGCGCGGATCAAGGACCTCTTCGCCACCTTCGACGAGGAGCCGCTCGCGGCGGCCTCGCTCGGTCAGGTCCACCGGGCGACCACCCGCTCCGGCCGGGACGTCGTCGTCAAGGTGCAGCGGCCCGAAGTGCGCGAGACCGTCCGCGGCGACATGGACGCGCTCGACACCATCACCGGCCTCGCGGACAAGCACACGAGTGTCGGCCGCTCCTACGGGCTCAACCAGCTGCTGCGCCAGTTCCGGCGCTCGCTCGTCGACGAGCTCGACTACCGCCGCGAGGCGCGCAACCTGCTGCGCTTCATCGAGCTGACCGAGGAGCACGACCGGCTCGTCGTGCCCGAGCCGGTGCTCCAGCTGACGACGACGCGGGTGCTCACGATGGAGCACATCGAGGGCCGCAAGGTCACCGACCTCGGCCCCCTGGCGCTCATCGACCTCGACGCCCGCCCCCTCGTCGAGCAGCTCTTCCACTGCTACCTGCGGATGATCCTCGACGACGGGGTGCTGCACGCCGACCCGCACCCGGGCAACCTGCTCGTCACCGACGACGGGCGCCTGGCGCTGCTCGACCTCGGGATGGTCGCCACCGTGCCCCAGCGGGTCCAGACGCACGTGACCAAGCTGCTGCTCGCGATCAACGACGGGGAGGGCGAGGAGGCCGCGGCGGTCCTGGCCGACATGGGCCACCCGCTCGAGGACCACGACGCGGGCGCCTTCCGCGACGAGGTGGCGCACCTCGTGAGCGAGGCCGTGGCCAGCGGCTCGGACGTGCAGGCCGGCCGGCTGCTCGTCGAGCTGTCCCGGCTCTCCGGGGTCCACGGCCTGCGGCCGCCCGCCGAGATGGCGATGATCGGCAAGGCTCTGCTCAACCTCGACCAGACGACGACGCACCTCGACCCGGACTTCTCCCCCGCGGAGGCGATCCGGGACAACGTCTCGGACATCTTCGTCTCCTCGCTCAAGGTCTCCCCCGGCGGCCTGCTCACCGCCGCCATCGAGACCAAGGAGTTCACCGCGCAGCTGCCCAAGCGGGCCAACCGCATCCTCGACACCCTCGCCCGCGGCGAGATGCGGCTGCGGGTGGACGCCATCGACGAGCAGCGGCTGCACCTCGTGCTGCAGCGGGTCGCCAACCGGCTGACGCTCGGCCTGATCATCGCGGCGACGATCATCGGCGCGGCGATGATGATGCGCGTCGAGACCGACGTGACGGTCCTCGGGTTCCCGGCGATCGCGATGCTCTTCTTCAGCGTCGCCGTCCTGGCCGCCGTGGCGCTCGGCGTGCACATCGTGCTGACCGACCGGGAGATCGCGCGCAGCCACCCCTCGCGCGACGAGGGCTAGCTAGCCCCAGCGGGAGGCCAGGTCGCGCACGACCGTGAGGTTGCGGTTGGTCCACACGCCCATGGCCCGGTCGGCCGCCGCCGGCAGCTTCACCTGGTGGTAGCGGTCCTTGCCGTCGAGCACCAGGTGCACGGCCCGTCCGCGGACCGCGGCGACCTCCCCTTCGTCCTCGTGGGCCAGCAGGGCGACGCCGGCCCGGTCGGGCGCCTCCCGCATCAGCGTCACGTAGTGCGCCGCCACCGCGAAGGGGGCCTGCTGCGCCACCTCTTCCGCGTCCGCCACGACCTGGACGAGCCCCTCCGGCGTGAGGACGATCGTCGGGACCTCGAACCCCCTGTCCGCGAGGAAGGCCGCCTCGAGCGTCGCGGCCACCGCGGCCGTCGAGCGCTGCCGGCTCGTCAGCCGCACGTTGCCGGTGTTGAGGTGCACCGCGACGTCGGTCGCGCCGGTCTCCTCGACGACCCGCTGCACGTCGGCCTTGGGGAACCTGCGCGTGGCGCCGAGGTTGATCGCGCGGAGGAAGGCGATGTAGGTGGCCATGCCCCAGTATCGGTCGGCGTGACCCGGACGCCGTGCGCACCCGCTCGATCCTCGGCCGAGTCGGAGGTGTTCCCGAGCTGGGACGCCCCGGCGCCAAAGACGCTAGAATCATGTACATGTCGATGGTTCCCTTGGCCGAGGCTCGCGCCCACCTGTCCCGCATGGTCGACGAGGCCGTGCGGACGCACCAGCGCGTGGAGATCACCCGCAACGGGCGGCGGGAGGCGGTCCTGCTGAGCGCCGAGGACTACGACATCCTCATCGAGACCCTCGACGTCCTCTCCGACGCGGAGCTCGTGCGCGACATCGGCACATCCTTGGATGAGGCACGGCAGGGCGAGGTCCTCAGCACGGCCGAGGTCGTCGAGGCCATGCGCGCTGCCGGGCGAGGCCGGCCCCAGACCTCGCGATGACCTACGAGATCACCTGGTCGAAGCAGTCCCACAGGACCTTGACCGCGGACCTGCCCGAACCCGTGGCGGCCGCGTGCCTGGAGTTCGTCCTGGGCGCGCTCAGCGACAACCCGCACCGCGTCGGGAAGCCGTTGCGCGCACCGTTGGACGGCCTGCACTCCGCCCGGCGCGGACAGTTCCGGGTGATCTACGAGATCGACGACGAGGTCGTGCGCGTCCACATCGTCACGATCTCCCACCGCAGGGATGCGTACCGGATCTGAGCCCGGCGGAGACCCTCCGATCAGCCGAACATCTCCCGCAGCTGTCGCTTGAGGATCTTGCCGCTCGGGTTCTTGGGCAGCTCGGTGAGGATCTCGATCCGCTTGGGCCGCTTGTACGGCGCGAGGGCCGAGGCGCAGTGCTCCCGGACCGACTCGACGGTCAGGCCGGAGCCCTCCTTCGCGACGACGGTGGCCGTGACGGCCTCGACCCACGTCGCGTCCGGCAGGGCGAAGACGGCGACCTCGGCGACGTCCGGGTGGGCGTAGATCGCCTCCTCGACCTCGCGGGAGGCGACGTTCTCCCCGCCGGTCTTGATCATGTCCTTCTTGCGGTCGACGATCGTGATCCGCCCTTCGTCGTCCGCGACGGCCAGGTCGCCGGAGTGGAACCAGCCACCCACGAAGGCCTCGGCGGTCTTGGCCTCGTTGCGCCAGTACCCCGCGGCGATCTGCGGGCTGCGGTGCACGACCTCGCCGACCTCGCCCACCGGCACCTCGTTGCCGTCGTCGTCGACGAGGCGGGTCTCGACGTTGAGCACGGGCCGACCGGCGGAGCCGGCGTGGGACAGCTGCTCGTGCGGCGGCAGGATCGTCGCGACGGGAGCGAGCTCGGTCTGCCCGTAGAAGTTCCACAGGTCGACCCCGGGCAGCCGCTGCTGGATCTCCTTGAGCACCTCGACGGGCATGGGCGAGGCCCCGTAGTAGCCCTTGCGCAGGCTCGACAGGTCGGTCGCGTCGAGGTCCGCGTGCCGCAGCAGGCCGATCCACACGGTCGGCGGCGCGAAATACTTCGTCACCCCGTGCTCGGCGATCTTCGCGAGCACGGTCGCCGGGTCCGGCGCGGGCAGGATGATGCTCGTCGCGCCGAGCATGATGTCCGGCCCGAGGAAGCAGTCGAGCTGCGCGCAGTGGTAGAGCGGGAGGGTGTGCAGGTCGACGTCGTCCCCGCTCATGCCGCCGTCGATGATCGCGCTCAGGTACTCGGCCTGCAGCGCGCGCGAGGTGAGCAGCGCCCCCTTCGGCCGCGACTCCGTGCCCGAGGTGTACATGAGCCGGATCGGGTCGTCGTCCGCGACGACCGGCGGAGCCCAGCCGGAGGAGTCGGTCCCGACGAGATCGGCGAAGGGGGTCCACCCCGCGGCTCCTCCCCCGGAGACGATGCGCGTGGTCACCTCCAGCCCGCTGCCCTCGATCGCGGACTCCGCGGTCCCGACGAACTCGGCCTGCGCGACGAAGGCGACCGGCTCGCTGTCACCGAGGATCCAGCCGACCTCGTCGGCGGTGAGCATGAAGTTGATCGGCACGAGGATCGCGCCGAGCCGCGCCGCACCCCACGCGATCGCGACGAAGTCGGCGCTGTTGCGGCTGAGCAGGGCGACCCGGTCGCCCTGCGTCACGCCGCGCTCGGCCAGACCGGCGGCCACGGAGGTCACGATCTCGTCGAGCTCGCGGAAGCTCCACCGGGTCTCCCCGTCGACGATCGCAATCTTGTCGCGGTGGCGGGCGGCGCTGCGGCGCAACACCTCTGCGAGTCCGTTGGCGCGGGCGATGTCCATCTCCGTCGATGTCATGCCCGCAGTCTGCCTCGCCGGGCTCAGGCGCGGAAGGTCTGCCCCGTGAGGCGCTCATAGGCCTCGACGTACTTCGCCCGGGTCTGCTCGACGACGTCGTCCGGCAGGGCCGGCGGGACCTCGCCGGAGGCCTTGTCCCAGCCCGAGGCCGGTGAGGTGAGCCAGTCCCGGACGAACTGCTTGTCGTAGCTCGGCTGCGGGTGCCCGGGCTCCCACTGGTCGGCGGGCCAGAAGCGCGAGGAGTCGGGCGTGAGGACCTCGTCGGCGAGGACGACGTCGTCGCCGCGCATGCCGAACTCGACCTTGGTGTCGGCGAGGATGATCCCCCGGTCGGTCGCGATCTCGTTGCCGCGCTGGAGGATCCGCACCGTCAGGTCGCGCACGCGGGCCGCCAGGTCCTCGCCGATCTCGGCCACGACCCCCGCGTACGGGATCGGCTCGTCGTGCTCGCCGACGGGCGCCTTGGTCGACGGGGTGAAGATCGGCTCCGGCAGGCGCGAACCGTCGACGAGACCCTCGGGCAGCGCGATCCCGGAGACGGCACCGGTCGAGCGGTACTCGTTCAGGCCCCCACCCGTGAGGTAGGCACGCGCCACGCACTCGACGGGCAGCATCTCGAGGCGCTCGACGAGGACGGCGCGCCCGGCGACCGCGGCCGGCACGTCCGTGGAGACGACGTGGTGAGGCACGAGGTCGGCGAGCCGGTCGAACCACCACAGCGACATCTGGGTGAGCACGACGCCCTTGTCGGGGATCGGGGTGTCGAGCACGAAGTCGTACGCCGACATCCGGTCGCTCGCGACGAGCAGCAGCTGGTCCGCGCGCGGGGCGCCGTCGGCCCCGAGCGGCGCGTAGAGATCGCGGACCTTGCCCGAGTAGACGTGGGCGTAACCGGGCAGCTGCAGGGGTACCTCGCTCATGGGGTCATCCTCGCAGGCGGCCTCAGGGACCGTCGCGGCGCTCCGCCACCTTCATCTCCGCCTCGTACAGGTGCCGCTTGCCCTCGACGAGCGCCTCGCGCGCCGCGGCCTCGGCGGCACGGAAGGGCTCGTAGTACAGGGCGTCGTACTCCTCGACGATCTGGTAGCTCCACCGGTCCGGGAGCACGTTGCGCCCCACGAGGTCGGTCTGGAGGCCGTCGGCGATCTCGGCGTGACCGGCCTCGCCCAGGAGGCGCACGGCCTCCTGGAGGGTCAGGTCGGCGGTGCCGCACCGACGGTGGAAGGCGTAGAGGTGCCCTCGGGTCTCCTCGACGACCTCGAGGGCCTCGGACAGCTTGCCGAGCGCCTCGACCGTCTGGTCGTCGACGCCGTCCGGTCTGCGGTGTGCTTCGTCCATGGACCACACCTACCCCGTCGGGCGACCGGCACGCCCACCGACGAGGGGATCAGGCGTGGATCTCGCCCCGCGCGGCGCGCAGCGCGATGTCGGTGCGGTGGTGGCCGCCCTCGAGCTCGATCTGCGCGACCGCCGCGTAGGCGCGCTCGCGGGCCTGCACGAGGTCGTCGCCCAGCGCGACGACGGACAGCACCCTCCCGCCCGCCGAGACGAGCTCCCCGGCGTCGTCGCAGGCGGTGCCGGCGTGCAGCACGTGGACGTGCTCAGCGAGCTCGCCGAAGGTCAGCTCCTCGAGCCCCCCGATCGCGACCCCGGTGCGGGGCGAGGCCGGGTAGCCCTCGGCCGCGATGACGACCGTGACGGCCGACTGCGGGCTCCAGCGCAGCGGGTCGTGGTCGTCGAGGCTGCCGTCCGCGGCCGCCGCGAGGAGCACGGCCAGCGGCGACTCCAGACGGGCCAGGACGGACTGGGTCTCGGGGTCACCGAAGCGCACGTTGAACTCGATGACCCTCGGGCCGCGAGAGGTCAGCGCCAGGCCGACGTACAGCACCCCGACGAAGGGGGTCCCCCGCCGGGCCATCTCCTCCACGACCGGCTGGGCCACCCGGGCCACGACGTCCTCGACGAGCCCGTCCGGGGCCCACGCCAGCGGGCTGTAGGCCCCCATGCCGCCGGTGTTGGGACCCTCGTCGCCGTCGAAGATCCGCTTGAAGTCCTGGGCGAGGTCGAGCGGGACCACCGTGGTGCCGTCGCAGATGCAGAAGAGGCTCGCCTCGGGGCCGTCGAGGAACTCCTCGATGACCACCTGCGCGTCCTCCCCCTTCGCCAGGCAGGCCAGGCCGTGCCGCATGGCAGCGGCGCGGTCCTCGGTAACGACGACCCCCTTGCCGGCCGCCAGCCCGTCGTCCTTGACGACGTAGGGGGCACCGAAGGAGTCGAGCGCCTCGGCGAGCTGCTCCTCGGTCGTGCAGACGTGGGCCATGGCGGTCGGCACCTCAGCGGCGGCCATGACCTCCTTGGCGTAGGCCTTGCTGCCCTCGAGGCGCGCTGCCTCGGCGCCCGGGCCGAAGCAGCGGATGCCGGCCTCGCGCAGCGCATCTGCCACGCCCGCGACGAGCGGGGCCTCGGGTCCGACGACGACGAGGTCGACCTCGTGCCGGCGGGCCAGCTCGACGACCGCGCCCGGGTCGGTGGGGTCGACCGGCTCGTTGAGTGCCAGCACGTCCGTGCCGGGGTTGCCTGGCGCGGCGATGACCGCGTCCACCGTGGGGTCGAGGGTGAGGGCGCGGACGAGGGCGTGCTCGCGGGCGCCGGAGCCGATGACGAGAACCTTCACGGGGCGAGCCTACGGCCCTTCGAGACGGCCGCGGACGGCCTCCTCAGGGAGCACGAGCAAAGACGGCCGCGGACGGCCTCCTGCGGATGCCCGGACATGAAAGTGGGGCGCAGCTCTCGGCAGGCAGGGGGTATCTGCCGTGAGCTGCGCCCCGGGTCGCGGGTCCAGACATCAGGGGGGACACCGACCGCGCGACCGTCGGCCGAAGCCGACCTCCAGATAGTGACACTTCGTTGAGGTTGAAATCAAGACGGGAATGATGAGACTTGTCGAGGCGCTCTCCGAGCGGACACCCAGACGGTCACGGGAGGTCACCGAGCGGCCCGCCCGACCCCGTAGACTCGCACTTTCGCCCGAACCGGAGGGGAGCAGCTCGACCCGTGACCGACACCCACGTCGACGCCGTCGCTGCGGAGATCGCCACTGAGCAGCAGCACCTGGACCGCGTCTACACGGAACTGACCAAGGCCGGAAAGCGTGCCGATCTCGTCGCCGTCGACGGCATGTCCCGCGGCCGCACCGACCGCACCGGTGACGTACGCGACGAGGAGATGTCCGGGCTCTTCGAGCGCGACGCCCTCGTCTTCAACGCCGCCCGCCGGGTCGCACACCTCGAGCACCAGCACGAGGGCCTCGTCTTCGGCCGGCTCGACCTCGACCACGCCGGGCAGGAGGCGGACCCCGACCGGGAGATCCGCTACATCGGTCGCCTCGGGGTCCGCGACGACGACTACGAGCCGCTCGTCATCGACTGGCGCGCCCCCGCCGCCTCCCCCTTCTACCGGGCGACCCCCGGCGACAACCACGGCGTCATCCGCCGTCGGGTGCTGCGCTGCCGCGGCGAGCGGGTCGTCGGCGTCGAGGACGACCTCATGGTCCCCGTCGCCCCCGACGACATGGTCGTCGTCGGTGACGGTGCGCTGCTCGCGGCGCTGACCCGCAGCCGCGGCCAGCAGATGCGCGACATCGTCGCGACGATCCAGACCCACCAGGACGAGGCGATCCGGGCCACCGACCGTGGCATCACCGAGATCAGCGGCGGCCCCGGGACGGGCAAGACCGTCGTCGCGCTGCACCGCGCCGCCTACCTGCTCTACGCCAACCGACGCCGCTACGAGAGCGGCGGCATCCTCGTCATCGGACCGTCGTCGGCGTACACCGCGTACATCGAGCGGGTCCTCCCTTCGCTCGGCGAGGACTCGGTCACCCTGCGCTCGGTGGGTGACATCGTCGACGTCATCACCGCCATCCGCCACGACCCGCCGTCCACCGCCGCGACCAAGGGCTCGCTGCAGATGCGCACGGTCCTGTCGCGGCTCGCGGCGCGCGCCGTCCCGGGCGCCCCGACGAGCCTGCGCGCCATGGTCAACGGCCTGCCCTTCCACCTCGACGAGCGTGCCCTCGCCGACATCCGCCGCAAGGCGCTGCGCGACCGCACCCGCAACCAAGCGACCCGGTTCGCCCGCGAGCTGCTCGCCGAGGCCGCGTGGAAGCAGGTGCGCCACGGGGACCGCGACGAGTTCATGGACGCCTTCGACGAGTCGCTGGCCATCGACGACTTCGTCGCCGCCTGGTGGCCCCAGGTCGACCCGCGCGAGGCCCTGCTCTGGCTCGAGGACACCGAGCTGGCCTACGAGGTCTGCCGCTCCGTCCTCAGCCAGGGCGACGCCGCGGACCTCGCGCACGCCGCCCGCGAGACGCTGCGCCTCGGCACGTGGAGCGTCTCCGACGTCGCCCTCGTCGACGAGCTGTCGGTCCGCGTCGGCCAGGTCGAGGCACCCGAGCAGGAGGAGCGCTCCTTCTACGAGATCGAGGAGCTCGACGGCGTCGAGGAGCTGCAGGCGATGGGCTCGGCGATCCGCGCGCCCGAGGTCGAGCACGAGCTCACCCCGACCACCGCCCGCGAGCGCCTGCTCGTCGGCACGGTGGGCCGTCCCGGTGAGTACGCGCACGTGCTCGTCGACGAGGCCCAGGACCTCTCCCCCATGCAGTGGCGGATGATCGGCCGTCGTGGCCGGCGTGCCTCGTGGACCGTCGTCGGCGACGTCGCGCAGGCCTCCTGGCCGGACGTGGCCGAGGCCGAGCGGGCGCGTGACGAGGCCTACGGCACCCAGCCGCGGCAGTCCTTCCACATGACGACCAACTACCGCAACGCGCAGGAGATCTTCGACTACGCGCGCGAGGTCATCCTGCCCGTGGTCCCGGACGCGGACATCCCCGACGCGGTGCGCGAGACGGGCGTACGCCCGGTCGAGCTCACCTTCGGCGACGCGCTCGACGACTCACGACCCGACGTCGCCACCCTCGCGGCGCAGGCCCTCTCGGACCTCGCCGCAGAGGTCGACGGGTCCATCGCGGTCATCGCGCCCCAGCGGCACGCGGCGGCGCTCCTGCCGCTCGACGGCTCGCACGGGGGTCGCGTCGTCGTCATCGACCCGCTGTCGACCAAGGGCCTGGAGTGGGACGCGACGCTCGTCGTCGACCCCGACGCCATCGTCGCGGAGTCGCCCGGCGGGGCCCGTGTGCTCTACGTCGTGCTCACCCGCGCGGCGCACCGGATGACTGTGCTGCGCCCGACCGACTGACGTCCGGCTCAGGCGGGATCGTCGTGGAAGCGGCGCAGCGCCGAGACGAGCAGCTGCTCTCGCGGGCGTCCCCACCACCGCGAGTCCTGCAGGGCCGCGCGGGCCGCGAGGTACCCGCACCCGCCGTGCACACCGCCGCCGGGGTGGGAGGCCGCGCTGCCCAGGTAGAGGCCCGCGACGTGCGTGCGGGGCCCACCCAGACCGGTCACGGGTCGCCAGATCGCCTGCTGGAAGAGCTGCTGGGTCCCGCCGCCCACCGCGCCGCGGCCGAGGTTGGCGTCCGCCGCCTCCAGGTCCTGCGGGCCCTGCACCCAGCGGCCGACCTCGTGGGCGGACCAGCCCGGCGCCAAGGCGTCCAGTACCTCCTCGCAGCCGGCGACGGTCGCCGCGACCGCGGCGGGGTCGTCGTACCGGTCGCGCGGGAGGTGGGTGTAGAGCCACAGGGCCTCGGTACCGGCGGGTGAGCGCGACGGGTCGATCGTCGTCATCTGCCCGAGGAGGGCGAAGGGGGTCCCCGGCACCTCTCCCGCCTCCAGGTCCGCGGACCACCGGACGAGCCCCGGCACGTCGTGGCCGACGTGCAGGACGCCGGCTCCGCGCGCTGCGGGCGAGGACCAGGGCATCGGCGCGTCGAGGCGCAGGTTGAGCTTGAGCGTCGGCAGGTCCCAGGTGAAGCGCTGCAGCCGACGGCGCAGCCCCTGCGGCACGTCATCGGGGTCGAGCAGGTCCTCGTAGAGTGCCTGCGCGCTCGTGTCCGCCACGACGGCCCGCCGCGTGCGCACCCGGCGTCCGCCGTCGAGCTCGACCCCGTGCACCCGCCCTCCGGAGACGACGACCCGCTCGACCGAGGTGCCGGTCTCGATCCGGGCGCCCGCGCCCTCGGCACGACGCCGGAGCGCCTCGGCGAGCCGGCCGGTGCCTCCGCGCGGCGAGGGGAAGCCCACCTCCTGGCACAGCATCGTCATCAGCCAGCCGTACAGGCCGCTGCCCGGAGCGGTCGGTGGGATGTCGGCGTGCATCGCGTTGCCCGCGAGCAGCTGCCCGGCCCCCGTGCCGCCGAAGCCCTCGCGCGCCAGCTGGGTCACCGGCAGCACGGCGAGCCGCGCGAGGTCCGGCGCCTCGCGCACTCCGAGCCGGGCGACCAGGCGGGCGACGTCCTTGACCGGGGGCCAGCGGGTGAGCAGCGCGGCGAGGAGCGGCTCGCGCACGCGCTGCCACTGCTCGACCATCTCGAGCCAGGCGGCCCCGTCGCCCGGGTGCTCCCGCTCGAGGTCCGCAGCGGTGTCCTGCGGGTCCGCGTGGAGGGCGACGCCCCCTTCGCCGGGACCGGAGAGGTGGGCGAGCGGTCGCGGCGCGTGGCGCCACTCCAGCCCGTGTGCCTCGAGGTCCAGCTCGCGAAGCACCGGCGAGGCCAGCGCGAGCGGGTGGCAGGCGCTGAACTCGTCCTCGGTCCAGCCCCCGTCGCTGCGGCTCGAGACCGCCCCGCCGACCTGCGCACGCTCCTCGACGACGAGCACGTCCCAGCCGGAGTCCGCGAGGTACGCGGCGGTGACGAGGCCGTGGTGGCCCGCACCGATGACGACGGCGTCGACTGTCTCCATGCGTCAGGCCCTCTCGACCCGGGTCTCCCGCTCGGCCAGCAGGCACAGGCGGCGCAGGGCCTCACGGTTGCGGACCCGCAGCCCGGCCTGGCGCACCGGCCGGGGCACCAGGGCCGCGAGTCCGCCCGATGCGTCCTCGCGCATCGTGACGACGGTGCCCCGCGGGCCGGGGCCCACCTCGAGCTCGACGACCTGGGTGCCGAAGGGCCGCACCCGCGCCTCCAGCACCATGCGCAGGCACTCCGGGTCGTGCTCGAGGACCGACGTCGTGTCGTCACGCACGACCGGCCAGACGCCGATCGAGTGGTGCAGCTGAGCTCCGGCAGCCGGCCAGGAGTCGTCGACGGAGCGCACGCGGGAGGCCCCGACGACCCAGGCGCCGTAGGTCCAGGCGTCCTCGATCACCGCCCACACCCGCTCGGGGGACGCACTCGTCGTCCACCGCACCGGTTCGGACCCGGACAGGTCGTGGTCTGTGGCGTCGTCGGCACCCATGGGCGCGCCTCCTCGGGTCTGGGGCAGGTCGGACGGGTTCCCCCTACCCCGACGGCCCCCGGAGCAATCGCTCCGGGGGCCGCGGGTGGAGTGAGTGGTCAGCCGCTCTTGCGGCGGAACATCTGCTGGGTCGCACTGGTCTCGGCGCGGTGCGCGTCCTCGACCTTGCCGTGCGCCCCGTTCGGCGAGACATTGGCTCCGCCGTGCGCCTGCTTCTTCTCCAGCGCCTCCCGGAACTTCGCCTTCACGTCCTCGGGAGCGCTCTCGTGGTTGCTCATGGGACCTCCCTTCGCTCGGGGCCGGGACCGCGACCGCGGGCCCGTGCACCCACCATGGTGCACGCGGGCCTCGCTGGCAACGGCATTTGGCCGGACGAAGGCAGGCTCAGGCGTCGAGCAGCGGGTGCCGCGGGATGATCTCCTCGCGCGCCGGGCCGACCCCGATGGCCGAGACCCGCGCCCCGACGAGCTCCTCGACCCGCAGCACGTAGGCTTGGGCGTTGGCGGGCAGCTCCTCGAAGGTGCGGCAGTGGGTGATGTCCTCCCACCAGCCGTCGAGGTACTCGTAGATCGGCTTCGCGTGGTGCACGTCGGACTGGTTGACGGGCATCTGCTCGACCCGCTCGCCGTCGATCTCGTAGGCGACGCAGATCGGCACGCGCTCCAGCCCCGTGAGGACGTCGAGCTTGGTGACGACGAAGTCCGTGACGCCGTTGATGCGGGTGGCGTAGCGCCCGACGACCACGTCGAGCCAGCCGCACCGGCGCGGCCGGCCGGTCGTCGTGCCGTACTCGTGGCCGGTCTTGCGCAGGAACTCGCCGTCGTCGTCGAAGAGCTCGGTCGGGAAGGGCCCCTCGCCCACGCGTGTCGAGTACGCCTTGAGGATCGCGATGACGCGGCTCACGCGGGTCGGCGGGATGCCCGACCCGGTGCACGCACCGCCGGCGGTCGCCGAGGACGAGGTGACGAAGGGGTAGGTGCCGTGGTCGACGTCGAGCAGGGTCGCCTGACCGGCCTCGAGGAGCACGTTCTTGCCGGCGTCGAGCGCCTGCTCGAGCTCGAGGGTGGTGTCGGCGACCATGGGCCGCAGCCGGTCGGCGTAGGAGAGCAGCTCGTCGACGACGGCGTCGACGTCGGCGGCGCGCGTGTTGTAGACCTTGGCGAGGATCTGGTTCTTCAGGTCCAGGGCGGCCTCGACCTTCTGCCGCAGGATCCCCTCGTCGAAGATGTCCTGCACCCGGATGCCGACGCGGTTCATCTTGTCGGCGTAGGTCGGGCCGATGCCACGGCCCGTGGTGCCGATCTTGCGCTTGCCGAGGAAGCGCTCGGTGACCTTGTCGAGCGTGCGGTTGTACGGCGCGATGATGTGCGCGTTGGCGCTGATGAGCAGCCTGGAGGTGTCGACCCCGCGCTCGTCGAGCCCGTCGAGCTCCTGGAAGAGGACCTCCAGGTCGATGACCACGCCGTTGCCGATGACCGGCACGACGCTCGGGGTGAGGATCCCCGAGGGCAGCAGGTGCAGGGCGTACTTCTCACCGTCGATGACGACGGTGTGACCTGCGTTGTTGCCACCGTTGAACTTCACGACGTAGTCGACGTCGTTGCCCATCAGGTCGGTGGCCTTGCCCTTGCCCTCGTCGCCCCACTGGGCGCCGACCAGCACGATCGCCGGCATCGGTCCTCCTCGCCCGCACGCAGGTGCGGGTCTCGACAGCAGTCCAGCCACGGGCGCGCCCGTGGCTGCTCCCCCTCACTCTACCGAGCGGGCCACGACAGCCGACCGTCGCGCTCCAGCGCGGCACCCAGCTGGAAGCGGGTGGCGACGCCGTAGCGGTCCATGAGGGCGGCCACCCGGCGGCGCACGGTGCGCAGACCGACGTGGAGCGTGCGGGCGATCATCTCGTCCTTGGCCCCGAGCATGAGCATGTGCAGCAGCGCCTCGTCCGCGTCGGCATCGGCGGCCTCGATGACCGGCGCGTGCGACCACAGCAGCTCGAACCATGCCCGGAAGTAGTGCACGAGCGCAGGGTGGCGGATCAGGACGTAGTTGGACGTCGGGTCGGCCCACGTGGCGAGCGTGATGACGGCCTCCTCCCCGAGGACCAAGAACTCGGACTCGACGAGGTCGGACACCCGCTGCAGCTGCCCCGCGGTCCGGCCGGCAGCCAGCTCGGCGCTGGAGATCTCGCTCTCGAGGACGATCGGGTGGACGAGCGTGCGCTGCAGCTGTCCGGCCACCGCCCGGTCGCGCTCGTGGCGTGCGTTGGTCTCCTCGCGACCGGCCCCCACCTCGATGTCGGTGACGACGTTGTCGACGCGGGCGACCTGGCTGGCGATGCGGTCGATGATCGGCGCGGCGACGTCCTGCGTGAGCACCTGCACCCCGGGGTCGTCCCCGAGGTCGATGTTGTGCATCCGGGCCCGCAGCGTGACGAGGAGGTCACCGATGTCGATGAGCCGCTCGCGTGCCTCCTCGACGCGGATGGTGTCGGCGGCGAGGTAGCGCTCGAGGCGGCGCAGCGGCTCGTCGTCGGGTGCCGCGGTCGGGGACATGTGTGGCACGTTACTGCCAGTGGCCGTCGGGTGCCGGGATCACGTGGACGAATGGTGCAAACTGTGATCAGTGCGGGGGCGCCGCACACGAAATCAGGGGACTTCTCAGCGGCGCCTCCCGCCGGATGCTCCGGGCTGCGGGACACCGGACCGACACGCAGGGCGTGACGACCACGGTCGTGACGCCCTTCGTGTGTCCCGGGTCAGCCGAGCAGCGCGCGGGCCGCCTCCAGCGAGGAGTCGCTGAGGAAGGTGCGGCAGCGCAGCTCCTCGTCGGCCTCCCCGATCTCGCCGGCGGCCTGGGCCAGCGCGGCGAGGGAGCGCAGGAAGCCGCGGTTGGGCACGTGGGCCCACGGCACCGGCCCCTGCCCCTTCCAGCCCGAGCGGCGCAGCGCGTCGAGACCGCGGTGGTAGCCGGTCCGCGCGTAGGCGTAGGCCTCGATCGAGCGGCCGCCGTCGAGCGCGGTCTCGGCGAGGACGGCCCACGGCAGGGAGGACGAAGGGAGGTCCGCCGCCACCTTCGCCGCGTCCTCACCCCCGTCGATCCGCGCCGCGGCGGGGTCCTCGGGCAGCTTGGTCTCGGGGATGCCGAGCAGGTTGTCCATCAGGCCTTCACCGACGTCCCGGCCGAGCGGAGGTTCTCGCAGGCCTCGACGACGCGGGCGGCCATCGACGCCTCGGCCTCCTTGCCCCACGCGCGGGGGTCGTACTGCTTCTTGTTGCCGACCTCGCCGTCGATCTTCAGCACGCCCGTGTAGTTCTCGAGCATCCAGCCGGCGACCGGGCGGGTGAAGGCGTACTGCGTGTCGGTGTCGACGTTCATCTTGACGACGCCGAAGTCGACCGCGTCGCTGATCTCCTGGGCGCTCGAGCCCGAGCCACCGTGGAAGACGAGGTCGAGCGGGTGCTCGCCGTGCTCGCTGCCGTACTTCGCGACGATCGCGTCCTGGCACTGCTTCAGGATCTCGGGGCGCAGCCTGACGTTGCCCGGCTTGTAGACGCCGTGGACGTTGCCGAAGGTGAGGGCCGTCATGTAGCGACCCTTCTCACCGAGACCGAGGGCCTCGACGGTCGCGAGCGCGTCCTCGGGGGTCGTGTACAGCTGCTCGTTGATCTCGTTGGCGACCCCGTCCTCCTCGCCGCCGACGACACCGATCTCGACCTCGAGGATGATGTCGGCCGCCCTGGCCAGCTCGAGCAGCTCCTGGGCGATCTGCAGGTTCTCGGCCAGCGGCACCGCCGACCCGTCCCACATGTGCGACTGGAAGATCGGCAGCCCGGTCGCGTCCCGCCGCTCCTTGCTCGCGGCGAGCAGCGGACGGACGAACCCGTCGAGCTTGTCCTTGGGGCAGTGGTCGGTGTGCAGGGCGATGTTGACGTCGTAGTTCTTCGCCACCTCCTGCGCGTAGGCCGCGAGCGCGAGCGAGCCCGTGACCATGTCCTTGATGGTCGGGCCGGACAGGTACTCGCCACCGCCGGTGGACACCTGGACGATGCCGTCGCTGCCGGCCTCGGCGAAGCCGCGGATGGCGGCGTTGAGGGTCTGGCTCGAGGTGACGTTGATGGCCGGGTAGGCGAAGGACCCGGCCTTCGCGCGGTCGAGCATGTCTCGATAGACGTCGGGGGTTGCGATGGGCATGGCGGTGGGCCTCCTGGCACGGCTCGGTGGTCGTCCTGCTGATCCTCGCAGATCCGCCCGGCGCCCGGCCAAGGGTCACCGACGTTACGCGCGGGTACGACGGCACTTCCGTGTGCGGGCCGGGCGGCAGGGCCCGGAAAGGCGGCCCTCGGCCCCCGTCCGGCATCACGAGTGCACGTCGTACCCGCGAGTAGTTCCGGGCATCATGGCGCGAGGACGGCCGGGACGGTGGTCGCGACCCGGTGCAGGCCGAGCCGGGTGAGGATCGGGAGCGAGTCCGGCGAGCAGTCCACCCGGACGAAGGGGAAGCCCCGCTCGCTCGAGCAGCGCGCCCGCTCGGCGACGAGAGCCCGGTAGACCCCTCGCCGGCGGACGGACGGGTGGGTCGTGCCGCCCCACAGCGAGCAGAAGTCGGTCCCGGCCGCGTAGCGGACCCAGGCCGCGCACACGACCTGACCCTCCTCGACCCGGTGCCCGTCCGCCTCCAGCGGCTCGGTCGCCTCGGCGACGAAGATGTCGACGGTGCCGGGACTGGAGCGCAGCTCCTCACGCAGCTCGACGGTATGGCCCCCGCGCCGGCCCCACACGAGCTGGTGGAGATCTTCGATCCCGGCGAAGGAGGCGTCGTCGTCCACCTCGACGCGGCGCAGGACCACTCCCTTCGTCTCGACGGGACGGACGAGGGCGGACGTCTCACCGAGGACGAGCGCCTCGTCGTCGCCGATCACGAAGCCCTTGTCCCGCAGCCGGTCCAGCAGGTCGGCCGGCGCGTCATAGTCGTACGTCTTCCACTCGACCTCCTGCCCGCGAGCGGTGAAGAAGGCGACCTGCCGGTCGATCCAGTGGTCGGGGTGCGCACCGAGCCCGTCCGGGCACTCGACCATGGCGAACCCCGCGCGATCGAGCGACCACGCCCGCCGCACCGGTCCGTCCACGTCCTGCACGAGCCCCGGCCGCGGCTCGTCCTCCCGCCCGGCGACGCGGATCTGACGGTGGAACTCCTCCAGCAACGTCAACGCGACGCCTGCCAGGCGATGATCCGGTCGAGCGCCTCGGCGATGGCCTCCGGGCCGGCGGCGAGGGACAGCCGCACGCAGCGCGACCCGATCACCGGGTCGAAGTCCCCGCCGGGCGTCACCGCGACACCGGTCGCCTCGAGCAGCGCGGCCGCGTACTCGCCGGAGTCGGCGAAGCCCGCGAGCGCGTCACCGAGCTCGGCCCAGTAGTAGAAGGCGCCGTCCGCGGGCGCCGCCGAGCCCCACCCGAGCTCGGGGGCACGCTGGAGCAGCACCTCGCGCGCCCGCGCGAACTGCAGCCGCGCGGCCTCGCCCTCCGCGTACGTCTCCTCGGCGAAGGCCGCGACCGCCGCCTCCTGCGCCGCGGCGGGCGGGCACAGCGCGATGTTGCCCGCGAGGGCGTCGACGGCCGACCGCAGGTCCTGCGGCACGAGCAGCCAGCCCAGTCGCCACCCCGTCATCCCCCAGTACTTGCTGAAGGACGAGACGACGATCGCGTGCTCGTCGACCTCCCGGGCGCTCACCCCCTTCGCGTCCGGGCCCTCGCCGTACGTCACGCCGTGGTAGATCTCGTCGCTCACGAGGCGGACGCCGTGGGCGCTGCACCAGGCGGCGATCGCGGTGAGCTCGCCGCGGTCGACCATCGTGCCCGTCGGGTTCGCCGGCGAGGCGAGGACGAGGCCGGCGAGCGGGGCCTGCGCGTGGACGGCCTCGAGCTGCGCGACGGTCGGCTGGTAGCGCTCCGTGGGGCCGGTCGCGATGTCGACGACCTCGCAGCCGAGCGCCTCGAGGATGTTGCGGTACGCCGGGTAGCCGGGGCGGGCCAGCGCGACGCGCTCGCCGTGGTCGAAGGCCGCGAGGAAGGCCAGGACGAAGCCACCGGAGCTCCCGGTCGTCACGGCGACCTCGGCCGGGTCGACGTCGAGGCCGTACCAGCGGGAGTAGTGCCCCGCGATCGCGGCCCGGAGGGGGGTCGTCCCGAGCGCCGGCGTGTACCCGAGCGGCCGTGCCTCCGCGTGGATCCGGGCCGCCGCCGCCTGCACCGCGCTCGGCGCGCCCTGGCTCGGCTCGCCGGCGCAGAGGGAGACGACCTCCCTTCCCTCAGCTCGCATCCGCGCGACGGTGGCGAGCACGTCCATGACCTCGAAGGGGGCGACCGCGGACCGGGCGGACGGGGCGAAGGGGGTGTCACGGCTGTCCATGGGCCCATCCTCACACTGCCCTTCGGGACGCTCGCTGCGCGACCTCCTCAGGGAGCGAGGGAGGACGCAGGGTGTGTGCGGGCGCCTTCGGATGTAGTGTGCCCCGGCCACACCAACCGGAGAGGACCTCGTCGTGTCCGAGACGACCTACCAGCTCATCGCCATCGGCGTGTACTTCACCGCGATGCTCGCGATCGGCTACTACGCCTACACCCGCACCCGCAACATCGACGGGTACATGCTCGCCGAGCGCGGCCTGCACCCGGCCGTCGCGGCCCTGTCCGCCAACGCCGCCGACATGTCCGGCTGGCTGCTCATGGGCCTGCCCGGCGCCATCTACGCCTCGGGCCTCATCGAGAGCTGGATCGCCATCGGCCTGACGATCGGCGCGTGGCTCAACTGGAAGTTCGTCGCGCCCCGCCTGCGCGCCTACACCGAGATCGCCGGCGACTCGATCACCATCCCGAGCTACTTCGGGCGGCGCCTGCGCGACCGGACCAACCTGCTGCGCATCGTCGCGGCGGTCGTCATCCTCGCCTTCTTCACCTTCTACGTCTCCTCCGGCATGGTCGCCGCGGGCAAGTTCTTCGAGAGCTCCTTCGGCTGGACCTACCTGCACGGCGTGCTCCTCGTCGCCGCAGTCACGCTGGTCTACACGCTCTTCGGCGGCTTCCTCGGGGCGACCCTCACCGACGTCGCGCAGGGCCTGCTGATGTTCGCCGCGCTCGTCGCCGTCCCCTTCGTCGCGCTCTTCGAGGTCGGCTCGCCGGGCGAGATCGCCGACGGGGCCCGTGCCGTCAACCCGGACGTGTTCAACCTGTTCGCCGGCGACGAGGGGACCGGCCTGCTCGTCCTCGCGATCATCTCGACGGCCGCGTGGGGCCTGGGCTACTTCGGCCAGCCGCACATCATCGTGCGCTTCATGGCGCTGCGCACCCCTGCCGACGCGCACTACGGCCGGATCGTCAGCACCACCTGGATGATCATCACGGCGCTCGGCGCCATCACCACCGCGATCATCGGTGTCGCCTACTTCAACGGTGCCGACCCGGCGAAGCAGATCGAGGACCCCGAGACCGTCTTCCTCCTGCTGGCGCAGATCTTCTTCCACCCCCTCGTCGCCGGCTTCGTGCTCGCCGCCGTCCTCGCCGCGATCATGTCGACGATGTCGAGCCAGCTGGTCGTCTGCTCCTCCGCGCTCGTCGAGGACCTGGTCAACCTCACCGGGCGCAAGGCCTCGGACAAGGCGCTGCTCGTGTACGGCCGGGTCGGCGTGCTCGTCGTCGCGCTCGTCGGCCTCGTCCTCGCCCTCGACCCCGACTCGGCGATCCTCGAGCTCGTCGCCTTCGCGTGGGCCGGCTTCGGTGCCGCCTTCGGCCCGATCGTCCTGCTCTCGCTCTACTGGCGGCGCCTCACGGCCACCGGCGCCCTCGCCGGCATGGTCGTCGGCGCGGTCACGGTCTTCGTCTGGGGCAACATCGACAGCCTGAGCGACCGGATGTACGAGATCGTCCCCGGCTTCCTGCTCAACCTGCTCGTCACGGTCGCCGTCTCGCTCGCCAAGCCGTCCACGGACCCGGAGATCCAGGCCGAGTTCGACAGCATGGAGCGCGAGCTCGGCGCCTCCCGCGGGGACATCGACCTCGCCGCGACCAGGTAGCGCCCGACCGCAGGGTCAGCCCTCGCCGGGTACCTGACCGAAGGTGTGCCGCCGCACCCACGCGTGCATCGCGATGGCTGCGGCGGCACCTGCGTTCATCGAGCGCGTCGAGCCGAACTGGCTGATCGCCAGGACCACGTCGCAGGCAGCGAGCATCTGCGGGCTGATGCCGGGGCCCTCCTGCCCGAGGACGAGGACGCACCCGCGCGGCAGGTCGTGGGTCTCGATCGGGACCGATCCCGGCACGTTGTCGATGCCGATGACAGGAAGGGGGGTCCCCCCTTCGCCCGCGGTGCTCGCCCAGGCGAGGAAGGACGCGACGTCGGGGTGGTGGTGCTCGACCTGGTAGCGGTCGGTGACCATCGCGCCGCGACGGTTCCACCGCCGCTTGCCGACGACGTGGAAGGCGGCCGCACCCAGCGCGTTGGCGGTGCGCACCACCGAGCCGATGTTGAAGTCGTGCTCCCAGTTCTCGATCGCGACGTGGAAGTCGTGGCGCCGCGTGGCCAGGTCCGCGGTGATCGCGTCGTGGGACCAGTAGCGGTACCGGTCCTCGACATTGCGCCGGTCGCCCTCGCGGAGCAGCTGCGGGTCGAGGCGCTCGTCCTGCGGCCAGTCGCCCTCCCACGGCCCGACCCCGTGGTTCACAGGGCGCGCGAAGGGAGCGCCCGTAGCCTTGGCATGATCATCCGGGGTGCCCACGGGGCCCCACCGTAGACGCCATCCTCGGAAGGGCCGCATGAACACCATCGTCCAGTGGGTCCTCGACCTCATGGACAGCATCGGGGGGCCCGGCATCGCGCTCGGGATCTTCCTCGAGAACATCTTCCCGCCGATCCCCAGCGAGGTGATCCTGCCCCTGGCCGGCTTCACCGCCGCGCAGGGCCGGTACTCCGTCGTCGAGGCGATCCTCTGGGCGACGCTCGGCTCGGTCACGGGCGCGCTGCTGCTGTACGGGCTGGGCGCCGCGCTCGGCATGGACCGGCTGCGGGGCATCGCGCGCCGGATGCCGCTCGTCGACGTCGCGGACATCGACAAGACCGACGCGTGGTTCTCCAGGCACGGGGCCAAGGCGGTCTTCTTCGGGCGCTTCGTCCCGGGCATCCGCAGCCTCATCTCGATCCCGGCCGGCATCGACCGGATGCCGCTGGCGAAGTTCGTCGGCTACACGAGCGCAGGGTCGCTCATCTGGAACAGCCTCTTCGTGTGGATCGGGTTCCAGCTCGGCGACCGGTACGAGCTCGTCGAGCGGTACATGGACCCGATCAGCAAGGTCGTCTACGCGCTCATCGTCCTGACCGCCCTCGGTGTGCTCGTGTGGATGGTCCGCCGCTCGCTGCGCCGCAGCCACGACCCCGACGACCACATCGAGCTCGAAAAGCGGTAGTGCGCGCTCGGGTGCCGGCCCTAGCGCGGTCCGACATGACGACACCGGTGATCGAGGCCGAGGGCCTGGTCAAGCGATTCGGCGACTTCACGGCCGTCGACGACGTGAGCTTCACGGTGCCCCGTGGCACCGTCTTCGGCCTCCTGGGGCCCAACGGTGCGGGCAAGACGACCACCGTGCGGATGATGACGACGCTGACGGTCCCCACGAGCGGGTCGGCCCGGGTCGCCGGCCACGACGTGGCGACGCAGCCCGACGCGGTGCGCGCGAGCATGGGCCTGACCGCCCAGAGCGCGACGGTCGACGACCTGCTGACCGGGCGGGAGAACCTGCGCCTGATCGGCGACCTCTACGGCCTGCCCGGGCGCGAGGTGCGCCGGCGTGCCGACGACCTGCTCGAACGGTTCTCGCTGACCGAGGCGGGCAACAAGGTGGTCCGGGACTACTCCGGCGGCATGCGACGGCGCATCGACCTCGCGGTCAGCCTCGTCGCCCACCCGTCGGTCCTCTTCCTCGACGAGCCGACCACCGGCCTCGACCCGCGCAGCCGCGTCGAGCTGTGGGACGTGCTGCGTGACCTCGTGCGCGACGGCACGACGCTGCTGCTCACGACGCAGTACCTCGACGAGGCCGACCAGCTGGCCGACCGGGTCTGCGTCATCGACCACGGGAGGATCATCGCCCAGGGCACCCCGCTCGAGCTGAAGAACCAGTCCGGCGCGACGAGCCTCGTCGTCACGGTCTCCCGGCACGACGAGGTCAGCCGTGCCGCCGAGCTCGTCCGCGGGATCGTCGGCGAGCTGCACGTCGACGCGGACGCCCGGCGGCTCACCGCCCCGGGCGCCGCCGTCGCGGAGCTGACCCGGATCGCGGGCGAGCTCGACGAGGCCGGCATCGAGGTCGACGACCTCGGCATGCAGCGGCCCAGCCTCGACGACGTCTTCCTCTCCCTCACCGGTCACACGGCCGGGGAGTCCAGCAACCAGGAGGCACCGGCATGACCGGGGCGAGCCGCACCCGCCAGATCACCACCCTCGTACGCCGCAACCTCACGCACATCAAGCGCCAGCCCGAGATGCTCACCGACGTGACGATCCAGCCGGTGATGTTCGTGCTGCTCTTCGCGTACGTCTTCGGCGGCTCCATCAACATCCCCGGCGTGGACTACAAGCCGTGGCTGCTGCCCGGGATCATGGCGCAGACCATCGCCTTCAGCTCCTTCATCGTCGCCGTCGGCCTCAACACCGACATCGGCAAGGGCATGGTCGACCGCCTGCGCTCCCTGCCCATCCAGCGCTCCTCGATCCTCGTCTCCCGCAGCATCGCCGCGCTCATCCACTCGAGCATCGGCGTCGCGGTCATGTCGGTGACGGGTCTGTTCATCGGGTGGCGGCTCCACGACGGGGTGGTCAACGCGCTCGTCGGCTACGGGCTGCTGCTGCTCTTCGGCTTCGCGATGATCTGGATCGGCATCCTCGTCGGCTCGGCCATGCGCTCCGTCGAGGCGGTCAACGGGCTGATGTTCACGACGATCTTCCCGGTCACCTTCCTCTCCAACGCCTTCGCGCGCACCGACGTCATGCCGACCTGGCTGCGCACGATCGCGGAGTGGAACCCGATCAGCGCCCTGAGCCAGGCCATGCGCGACAACTGGGGCGTCGCCGGTCAGCCCCTGCGCGCGGACGCCCCGTGGCCGCTGCACCACCCCGAGCTCGCGACGATCATCTGGTCCGTCGGGATCACGCTCGTCATCGCGCCGCTGGCGCTGCGCGCCTTCAACGCCCGGACGACGGACTGACGCGGAGGTTGGCGGCGGGTCGGGTGGGGGCCGGTCCCCTCCCTTCGATCAGCGCCAACCGTGGCCGAGGACGAGGGTCGCGAGCTGGGTGCGCGAGCGCACGCCGGACTTGCGGTAGATCCGCGTCAGGGTCCCCTCGACCGTCTTGACGCTCAGGTGGAGGCGCTGGGCGATCTCGCGGTTGCTCGCGCCGTCGGCGACGAGGGCGGCGACCTGCTGCTCGGTGAGCGTCAGCTCGGCGAGCGGGTCGGCGCTGTCCGACTGCTCGGGCTCGAGGCTGTGCAGCGCCGCGCCCTCGGGGAACCGGGCCTGGACCCACGCCGTCCACGGCTCCGCATGCAGCGGCCGCAGCACCTCACGGGCCCGCTCGGACGCCTCGCGGCTGCGACCGGTCCGCCGGGCCCGGCGCTCGAGGTGGGCGAGCGCGACCAGGGAGCGGGCCTGCTCGATGGGCAGCCGGCGCTCCGCGGCGGCCGTGGCCGCCCGGGTCACGAGCCGGCGCGCCTCGTCGAGGTCACCCCGCGCGGCCGCGATCTCGGCAGCCGCCCGGTCCGCGGCGATGACGACGCCGGGGGCGCCCTGCCCGGAGTCGAGGCTCTCGCGCACCAGGGCCAGCAGCTCCTCGGCCTCGGCCACCTCGCCGGTGAGGGCGAGGGCCGTCACCGCATCGGTGTGCCAGCGCAGCGCCGTCACGTCCTGGATCCCGCTCGCCGCGTCGATCGCGCGCAGCTCCCGGTAGACCGCCACCGCCCCCGTGAGGTCGTCGAGGTGGAGCCGGGCGAGCCCGAGACAGGTGAGCTGGCGGCGCAGGTAGCGCTCGTCGTCCTGCTCCCGGGCGAGCGCGACCCCGCGGGCGCTCACCACCGCGCACCTCTCGAAGGTCCCGCCCACCGACTCGGCCACCGACTCGATGTACCAGGTGGTCGCGACCGGGGTGTCGAAGTGCGTCGCCGCCCGGGTCGCCCGCCCCGCCAGCTCCAGCGCCTCGCGTCCTCGTCCCTGCCGCGCGACGATCTCGACGAGGCTGCGCAGGATGTGCACGGTGTCGTACCCGGCGTCCTGGCCGACGTCGGCGAGCATGTCGACGAACTCCGCGCGCGCTCGCTGCAGGTCGTCGTCGTGCAGCGCGAAGCGCGCCGCGATGTAGCGCGCGGAGGTGTGCACCTGGCCCGGCCGCGGCGGAGCGGCGAGCGCGGCGGCCTCCTCGATGAGCTCGCGCGCCCCCCCTTCGCCCAGCGTGCGGCTCACCGAGGCCGCGGCGGTGAGTGCCTCGACCTCGATGTCCGGGCGGTCGGCGCGGGCGGCCAGCTCCGCCGAGCGGCGGGCCAGGTCGAGTGCCGTGCGCAGGTCGTGCGTGCTGAGGAGGACACGGGCGCGCTGCAGCAGCACGCGGGCCTGCAGCTCGGGGTGCCGGCGCGAGGCCTGCATCGCGGAGACGAGGACCTCGTCGGGAGCAGGGTCGCCCAGCTCGACGAGGGCGAGGTCGGCGCGCACCCGGTGGTTGGGGTCGGTGAGCTCGACGGCGGCCCGGACGGCGCGGTGCAGGACGCGGGTCTCCTTGCCGATGACCGCGTTCTCCAGGCAGCAGGTGAGCCACTCGGCTCGTTCGGGCGTCCCGGCGTCCGCGGCCAGCAGGTAGAGGTGGCCGGCGAGGTCGTGCTCGCCGCGCGCAGCGGCCCCCGCGGCGGAGGACGCGAGGTCGGCGGGGCTCGTCGACGGGTCGCCGGCGAGCGCGAGGTGGTAACGCACCAAGCCGTCGTTGTCGGCGTGCTCGGCGAGCTCGCGGTGCAGGCGCACGAGCTCGTCGCTGTCGATCGACTCGAGCAGCACGTCGCCCAGGGCAGCCGGCGTGAGGCGCAGGTAGTCGTCCTCGGTGACGATCATCGCGAGCGCCCGGGCCGTGGCGATGCTCGCGTCGGCGTCCGGGCCGAAGATCCGCCCGAGGACCGCCGCCGTCGGCTGGTGCATGGCCGCGACGCGGCGCAGCGTCGTACGCACCTGCTCGGACAGCGCGTTGGCGTGGCCGCGCGCGAGGGCGTCGACCGCCCGGGTCATCTCCAGGGGGCTCTGGGAGTCCGTCGCGGCCGCGAGCTGGTGCGCCAGGCCGGGGTTGCCACCCGACTCGCGGTGCGCCCACAGGGCCGTGTCGGTCGGCACACCGACGGACGTGAGCATCTCGACCGTGTCCGCGCCGGCCAGTGGCGCGAGGTCGATGTGGAGCAGCGGGATCTCCCGGGTGTCGAGCGGGTCCGGCACGAAGCCGGTGCGCGCCGACACCTCCGCCGGCCCCACCGACAGCAGGATCCCGAGCGTGCCGGGCCCGAGCGAGCGGCTGGCGGCCGTCCGCAGCGCGACGAGGCTCACCAGGTCGAAGTGCTGGACGTCGTCGAGGACGAGGACGAAGGGGGCTCGGGCGGCGTGGGTGGTGAGCAGCTCGGTGAGTGCGTCCCCGAGCTGGGCCGTCGGGTCGTTGCCGGAGAGCAGGCGGGTGTCGGCGAGCCGCGCGCGCATCCGCTCCGGCAGCTCGTCCAGGGTCTCGGCCGGGAAGGCCTGCGCGATGACCTGTGCGGCGTGGCCCCGGGTGCCCCGACGGTGCAGCCGCACCGGCACCGCGTTGGGCACCGCCGCCGTCACGAGGTCGAGGACGGTGCTGCGCCCCATCCCGCGGGGTCCGTGGATCGCGACCGCCTGGCCGTCGAGGACCCGTGCGGTCACCGCGCCCACGAGGCGGGCACGACCGACCGGGGCGGGGGTTCCCACGGCGTGCCCCGCAGCGAGATCCACTCCAGCTCCTCCGTCTCCACCGCCGTCGGCGGACACCTCCAAGTTAGCCAACGGACCTGAGCGCCGCCGGGGGACCCCCTTCGCGTCCGCCGTGCTCGTCATCGAGGGGCGATGACCTCGCGACCGAGGAAGGGCTGGAGGGCCGCTGGCACGCGCACGGAGCCGTCGGCCTGCTGGTGGTTCTCGAGGAGCGCGACGATCGGACGGGTGCTCGTGATCGCGGTCCCGTTGAGCGTGGCGATCGTGCGCGTGCCGCCGCCCTCCGCGTTGCGCTCGCGGATGTTCAGACGACGCGCCTGGAAGGTCGTGCAGTTGCTCGTCGAGGTCAGCTCCCGGTACTTCGCCTGCGTCGGCACCCACGCCTCGCAGTCGTACTTGCGGCTCGCCGGCCCGCCGAGGTCACCGGCCGCGACGTCGATGACCCGGTAGGGCAGCTCGAGCGCCTCGAGGACCCGGCGCTCGATGCGCAGCAGGTTGTCGTGCTCGGCGACGGCGTCCTCGGGGCGGCAGAAGACGAACATCTCCGTCTTCTGGAACTGGTGCACCCGGAAGATGCCGCGGGTGTCCTTGCCGTAGCTGCCGGCCTCGCGGCGGTAGCAGGTCGAGGTCGAGACGTAGCGCAGCGGGCCCTGCGACAGGTCGAGGATCTCGTCGGCGTGGAAGCCGGCGAGCGCGACCTCGGAGGTGCCCGTGAGGTACAGGTCGTCGGCGGGGAGCTGGTAGACCTCGTCGCCGTGCGCGTCGAGGAAGCCGGCGCCGGCCATCGTCTCCGGACGCACGAGGTTGGGCACGACGAGGGGCGTGAACCCCTCCTCGCCGGCGATCCGCTGCGCCAGCCCCATGAGCGCCCACTCGAGCTGTGCACCGACCCCGCTGAGGTAGTAGAAGCGGCTGCCGCTCACCTTCGCGCCGCGCTCCATGTCGATGGCGCCGAGCAGCTCGCCGAGCTCGAGGTGGTCCCTGGGCTCGAAGCCCTCCGCGGCGAAGTCGCGTGGGGTACCGACCTCCTCGACGAGGTCGAAGTCCTCCTCGCCGCCCGCGGGCACGCCCGGCTGGATGACATTGCCGATGGCGCGAAGGGAGGTGTCCAGCTCCCCCTTCGCCTCGTCGGCCGCGGCCTCGAGCTCCTTGACCCGGGCCGACATCGCGGCCCCCTTGTCCCGCAGGGCGGCCGCCTCGGTCTCGAGGTCCGCGACGTCCTCCCCGGCCTTCTTCGCCCTGGCGAGCCGACCCATGACGGGACCGAGCTCCTTGCTCGCGGCCTTCTGCTCCGCCCGCGCGCTCTCGTAGGCCCCGATCGCCGCGCGGCGCCGCTCGTCGGCGGCGACCACCGCGTCGACGAGTGACTCGTCCTCGCCGCGGGCACGCTGGCTCGCTCGGACGGCATCGGGCTGGTCGCGCAGGAACTTGAGGTCGATCACGACACGCAGGATATCCGCGATGTGGACGCTGTCGGCCCGGCGCCCCGGCCCGGTCGACGACGGGCCCACGGCCTACGGTCCGGTAGCGTCACCGGCGTGTCGGACTGGACCCTCTTGGCGCTCGTCATCGCGCTCTCCCTCGTACTCGTCGGCGTCGCCGCTGCGCTCGTGCTCGCCGGCCCCGGCGCCCCGAGCGCTCGGCACCGCAAGCCCCGCCCGACCCGCGGCAGCTTCCGCAAGGACAAGGACGCACGGGAGACGCCCCGGCGGGCAGCGATCATCATCAACCCGACGAAGTTCACCGACGTCGCCGCGACCCGCGCCGAGCTCGCGGCCGCGAGCACCCAGCTCGGCTGGGCCGAGCCGCTCTTCATCGAGACCACGATCGACGACCCGGGGACCGGCCAGACGCGCCAGGCGCTCGACGAGGGCGTCCACGTCGTCTGCCCGCTCGGCGGTGACGGCACCATCCGCGCGGTCGCCGTGGCCCTCGCCGGCACGCGCACGCCCATGGGACTGCTCCCCCGCGGCACGGGCAACCTCCTGGCCCGCAACCTCGACATCCCCGTCGGCGTGGACCTCGTCCCCGCCCTCCGGGTCGCGTACAACGGTCGCAACAAGGCCATCGACGTGGCGTGGCTCGAGCTCGACCCCGCCGAGGAGCCGGCGACCGAGGACTCCGGGCAGGCCGAGCACCCGGTCGAGGGTCCGCCGGTGCAGCGCCACCCCTTCCTCGTCATGGCGGGCATGGGCTTCGACGCGGAGATCATGGACGGCACGAGCGAGGACCTCAAGGCCAGGGTGGGCTGGTCGGCCTACTTCGTCACCGGGCTGCGCAAGCTCTTCGTCACCCGCTTCCGCGTGCGGTGGAGCGTGGACGGACGGGAGCAGGACCCGGTGAGCGCCCGGAGCTTCCTCGTCTGCAACTGCGGCACCCTGCAGGGCGGGATCCAGCTCGTCCCGAGCGCCAGGCTCGAGGACGGTCTGCTCGACGGCGTGGTCGTCGCCCCGAGGACGCTCATCGGCTGGGGCTCGGTCGCGGTCCGCGTCCTCGGCCGCAGCATGCGCGACGGCTCCGAGCTGATCCGCACCTCCGGCTCGGTCTACACCGCCGAGGTCGACGAGCCGCACCCCGTGCAGGTCGACGGCGACGTCATCGGGGAGGCCTCGCGGCTGCGGGTGAGCGTCGACCCGCAGGCCCTGATCGTGCGCGTGGCCGGCGCCTAGCCGGGAGGCGAGGCCTTGCGTGGGCGGCGCCGAGCGAAGGGGGGTCACCCCACCGCGTCGAGCACCAGCCGGACCAGCGCCTGCGGTTCGGCCGTGAGGTCCAGACGGACACCGTCCTCGTCCGGGCCGAGCGGCTCGAGGGTGGTGATCTGCGACTGCAGGAGCGACGCGGGCATGAAGTGCCCCCGGCGCCCCGCGAGTCGCTCGGCGAGGACCTCCGCCGAGCCGTCGAGGTGGGCGAAGACCACCCGGTGCCCTGCACCGAGAGCCGCGACGTCCGCGCGCAGCACGTCGCGGTAGGCCCGCTTGAGGGCGGAGCAGGTGATGACGGTGTCCTCGCCGCGGGCCGCGTGCTCGGCCATCCACGCCGCGAGGTCCCTCAGCCAGGGCCACCGGTCCTCGTCGGTGAGCGGCGTGCCGCTCGCCATCTTGTCGATGTTGGCCTGCGGGTGGAAGGCGTCGGCCTCCGCGAAGATCCAACCGGTGCGGTCGGCGACCCCCTCGGCCACCGTCGTCTTGCCGCTCCCGGAGACGCCCATGACGACGACGTGGGTGGTCACGTCAGAGCACCAGGCTCAGGGCGAAGGCGATGAGGAACCCGACGACGCCGATGAGCGTCTCCATGACGGTCCACGTCTTGAGCGTCGTCTTCTCGTCCATGCCCAGGAAGCGCCCGACGAGCCAGAAGCCCGAGTCGTTGACGTGCGACAGCACCGTGGCACCGCCGGCGATCGCGAGGACGATGAGCACCAGGTCGATCGAGCTCAGCCCCGACGTCGCCTCGATCGTCGGGGCCATGAGGCCGGCGGCGGTCGTCAGGGCAACGGTCGCGCTGCCCTGCGCGATGCGCAGCGTGGCGGCGACGACGAAAGCCGCGACGATGACGGGCAGCCCGGTCGACTCCAGCGTGCCCGCGAGCGCCTGGCCGATGCCGCTGGCGCGCAGGACCCCGCCGAACATGCCGCCGGCACCCGTGATGAGGATGATCGCGCACACCGGCCCGAGTGCGTCGTTCAGGATCGACTCCGTCATCGCCCTGGACCGGTTGCGCCAGCCGAGGGCCACCATCGCGAAGAGGGTCGTGATGAGCAGCGCGATCGGCGTCTTGCCGATGATGCGCAGCGCGTTGACCCACGTGGCGTCACCGTCGACCACACCCGACGTGGCGAGCGTGTTGAGGCCGGTGTCGACGAAGATCAGGACCATCGGGAGCAGGAGCACCGTGAGCACGAGAGCGAAGGACGGGAGGCGGGTCTCCCCCTTCGCCCCTGCCACGTCGCCCCCGGAGAGCAGGTCGGGGACGTCGACCATGTACCGGCTGCCGGCCCACAGGCCGTAGAGATAGGACGCGACGTACCAGGTCGGCAGACCGACGAGGAGACCGAAGACGAGGAGCAGGCCGATGTCGGCGCCGACGAGCTCGGCCGAGGCGACCGGGCCGGGGTGCGGCGGCACGAAGGCGTGCATGACGGCGAAGGCACCGGCCGCGGGGAAGGCGTAGCGCAGGACCGACCCGCCGAAACGCCGCGCGACGCTGAAGATGATCGGCAGCATGACGACGAGGCCGGCGTCGAAGAAGATCGGGAAGCCGAAGAGCAACGACGCGATGCCGAGGGCGAAGGGGGCCCGGTCCTCGCCGAATCGTGCGATGAGGGTGTCCGCGAGCACCTGAGCCCCGCCGGTCACCTCGAGGAGCCGGCCGATCATCGCGCCCAGCCCGACGAGGAGCGCGACCGAGGCGAGGGTCTGGCCGAAGCCGTCGGTCATCGTCGTCACGACGTCGGCGGGCGCGATCCTCGTCGCGAGCGCGGTGAGGAAGCTGACGAGCACGAGGCTCACGAAGGCGTGGACCTTGAAGCGGATGATCAGCACGAGCAGCAGCGCCACGGCCGCTGCGGCGATGGCGAGCAGGACCCCGGGGCCGTAGGCAGGCTCAGGGACGGCGTCCTCGACGAGAAACATCGGTGTCTCCTACGGGTGGCGTGGGGCAGGCCCACGTCGGCCCGCGGCGCCCACTGTGACAAAAGTATGCTTATTGCGCAAGAGCGCACCGTCGTCGTGGGGCCAGGACGCCCGCCTCTGCGACAATCCGCTCCATGACCAGCACGCGGGGCGGGGGCCTGCACCACACGGTGCTCACGCAGATCGGGTCCGACCTCATGGACGGACGCCTGTCGGCCGGCGACGTGTTCTCCATGGAGCAGTTCGAGGCCCGCTACGGCGTCTCGCGGACCGTCGTGCGCGAGGTCATCAAGGTGCTCGAGTCGATCGGCGTGGCGTCCTCACGCCGCCGCGTCGGCGTGACGATCCAGCCGGAGGACTCCTGGGAGGCGCTCAGCCCGGTGATCATCCACTGGCGCCTGGAGGGACCGCAGCGCCTCTCCCAGCTGCGCGAGGTGAGCGAGCTGCGCCGGGGCATCGAACCGCAGGCCGCCCGGCTCGCCTCCCAGCGCGCCACCGCCGAGCAGGTCGAGCAGCTGCGCGCCGCCGCCTCGGGGATGGCGAGCACTGGGCCACGGGGAGACCTGTGGCCCTACCTGCAGCACGACATCGACTTCCACCGGACTCTGCTCGAGGCCTCGGGCAACGCGCTGCTGTCGGGCTTCGCCCCCTTCGTCGCCGAGGCACTCACCGGCCGCACGGAGCACGACCTCATGCCGCAGATCCCCGAGCAGAGGGCCATCGACTGGCACGTCGAGGTCGCGGCGGCCGTCGCCGCGGGTCACGCCGAGCTCGCGGAGGAGGCCACCCGTCGCATCGTCACCGAGGCCCAGGCGGCGATGGAGGGCGCCGAGGAGGGTGCGGCGAAGGAGTGAGGGCCTCGACCGGACCGATGCCGTCCTCACGGTGGCGCTCGATCCAGCTCATGGCGGGCGTGACGAGGACGCCGTGGGCGACGACGGACAGCACGATGGTGAAGGTGACCGTCGACCACAGCCAGCGTTCGCCCTCGACCGGTGCGTGCCCGGCCGCGTAGGCCAGGTAGTACAGCGAGCCGATGCCCCGCACGCCGAAGAAGGCGGTCACGGCTCGCTCCCGGACGTCCAGCCCGTGGATCCGCCCACCGCGCCGCCGGCCGATCCACAGGCCGGCGGCGCCGGCCAGTGGCCGCGCGACGAGCACGACTCCCGCGCCGAGGAGTGCGCCGCGCGCGTCGAGGTGCCCGAGGATCCCGCGCGTGAGCGCCACGCCCAGCAGCAGGAGGATGACGAAGACGAGCAGGTGCTCGAGCCGGTTGACGAACTCGTGCATGTGGCGGTGGTAGACGTGGTCGCGGTCCGCTGACCGGATGGTCATCGCCGTCACGAAGACGGCCAGGAACCCGTATCCCCCGAGGAGCTCGCTGGCCCCGTAGGCGGCCAACACGGCGGCCAGCGCGAAGGTCGGCTCTCCCAGGTCAGCGGTGCGTACCGCCGGGTTCGGGGCGCGGAAGGCGAGCTTGGCCAGCAGCCACCCGGCCGCGACGCCCACGACGACCCCCACCGCCACCTTGCCGACGAGGTCCCAGAGGAGCCAGCGCGGCCCCCAGTCGGACACGGCACCGGCGGTGAGCATGAGGATCGCCGCGTGGACGAAGGGGAAGGCCAGCCCGTCGTTGAGCCCTGCCTCCGAGGTCAGGGCGAAGCGGACCTCGTCGCGCTCGTCGACCGGGGAGTCGTCGGTCTCCACCGCCGGCCCCTCCACCTGCACGTCGCTCGCGAGCACGGGATCGGTGGGAGCGAGCACGGCACCCAGCAGGAGCGCGGTCGCGGGCGCGAGCCCACCGACGGTCCACCCGAGCAGCGCCACCGCGCCGATGGTCAGCGGCATCGTCACCAGGAGCAGCCCCCACGTCGCCCCCCAGGCTCGGAAGGTGCCCGGCCGACGCAGGGACAGCGGGCGGTCCAGGGCGAGACCCACGCCCATGAGCGCCACGAGCACGGTGAACTCGGTGACGTGCTCGACGATCACCCGGGAGTCCACGGGGTCGAGATTGGCGCCGTCGGGCACGGGCAGCAGGCCGATGGCCATGCCCAGACCGATCAGCACCATCGGCGCGGAGACGGCCAGCTTCCGAGTCAGGCCCGGGAGGACGACGGCGACGAGGAGGGCCAGCCCCGCGACGAGGAACGCGGCATCGGCAGGCATGGACGTACATTACGGCGCTGCGGCGCCCCGGACTGCATGTGGCGCCACGCGACGCGTCCCGGTCACGGCAGCTGGTCGACGTCCTCCCCGGTCGCCAGGTCTCCGCACTCGACACCGACGGCGCCGTGCCGCCGCAGGTACGGGCCGGCTCCCCGGTCCCCGGAGAGCCCGGCGACGAGCGGGCCCCAGTGGTCCCGGCCGACGAGCACCGGGTGCCCGACCCGCCCGCGGTACACCGCTCGACGCAGGGTGCCGGCGTCCACGTGCGACGCCAGCAGCCGTCGCGCCACCGCCGCGGTGACGTCCGGCAGGTCCACGAGGTGGATGAGGACGGCGTCCGCGTCACCGGCGTCGAGGGTGCGCAGCCCGTGCGCCAACGAGGTGCCGAGGCCCTCCGCCCAGTCGGGGCAGTGCGTGTACGTCGTCCTCGGCAGCGTCGGTCCGACCGTGCCGCTGGCGCCCAGGACGACGGTCGTCGCCGCGCAGCCCCCTTCGTCCAGGACGGTGACCGCCCGGGCCAACCACGACGTGCCGTCGGGATCGGTCATGAGGGCCTTGGGCCGGCCCATCCGACGACCCGCTCCGGCCGCGAGCACGAGCCCGTGCACGGTCGTCACAGGCACGACCGACAGACCGTGAGCCCGCTCATCCCCCGTCCCCGTCGACCGCGTACCAGCGGTCCTCGTCGGGCACGCGCCCGTCGGGGTAGCTGCGGGCCAACTCGGCGAGCGTCGGGCGGGGCGGCTGGCGGACCTCGTCCGGCAGCAGCGCGGTGATGGCGTCGAAGACCCGCTCCATGTCGCGCGCCACGGATCGGTGCTTCAGGTCCACCGGCTCGCCGAAGGTCACGGTGACCTCAGGCCTCCGGAGCACCCTGGTGACCCGGGGCAGCCTCGACGAGCGCGGCCAGACCTGCTCGGTGCCGGTGATGGCGAAGGGGATGACGGGCACCTTGGTCAGCTGGGCCAGGCGCGCTGCGCCGGGGTACCCGGACATGCCCGGCTCGAAGAAGTCGATGCCGCGCGGGATCGTGCCCTCGGGCATCATCGCGACCAGCTCGCCGCCGGCGAGCGCGCGGACCGCGGCCGCGAAGGCGTCCGGGCTGTCCGGGTCGTCCCCGCGGCGGTCGACGCTGATGCCGCCACCTGCTCGGAAGAAGGCACCGAGGCCGGGGACGTCGAAGAGCTCCTTCTTGCCGAGGAACCGGGCGGAGCGGCTCGTGCGCCCCATGGCCACGAGCATCGCCATGGCGTCGAAGTACGAGCGGTGGTTGCCGACGAGGATCGCCGGCCCGACCCTCGGGACGTTGTCGACGCCCCGGATGGAGAACCGCGCGTAGGGGAAGAGCTCGGGGCGGGCGAGCAGCGCGAGGCTGCGCTGCAGCTCCAGGCCGATGACGGGCAGCTTGAAGACGCCGGGGGAGGTGTCGAAGTGCAGGACGGGCCAGCGGGCGGCCACCGCGAGCGCCTGCAGGCGAGGGTCCGGGTTGACCGCGCCCGGGTTGCCGACCGCGCGCAGCAGGGGCGCGTCGTAGATCGAGTCCGAGTACGCGAAGGACGCGTCGAGGTCGACGCCCTGCTGCTCCGCCCAGTCGCGCACGGCGGCGATCTTGCCCATCGACCACACGAAGTGCCCGTCGTGGCGGCCGGTGAAGCGGCCGTCCTCCCCCACCTCGTACCGGGTGGCGATGACGGCATCGATGCCGAGGCGCTCGGCGAGCGGCCGGACGAGGTGCTCGGGCGTCGTCGTCGCGAGGACGACGAGCCGCCCGGCGTCGTGGTGCTCCTCGATGAGCATCCTGGCGAAGGGCCCGACGAGCGGCTCGAGCACGTCGGCCGCGACCTCCGCGGCCTCGTCGAAGGCGTCGGCCGCCCGGCCGCGGGCGACGTGGACGGCTTGCCGGGCGAGGGCGATCGAGCCGAGGGACTCCCCGAGGAGGTTGAAGTACCCGAAGACGAGCGACTCGCCCGGCAGCCGGGCCGAGACGACCCCCGTCTGCCGCATGGCCGCTGACAGGGCGGGCCCGGAGGCCTTGGGCAGGAGGGTGCGGTCGAGGTCGAAGAACGCGGCGGCCGTCATGCGCTCGAGGCTAACGGCGGATCCCCTGCCGGAGCGGCCCCGCGGGGCCTAACGTGGGTCACATGAGCGACGACGCCCAGACCCTGTCCAGCAGCCATGTCGCCGGGGCCGCCCCGCGGGGGTGGCGCGAGATCGACGGCACCCTCCGCACCCGCCTGCGCACCGCGGACTACCCGGCAGCGGTCGAGCTCGTGACCCGCATCGCCCGGGTCGCCGACGCCGCCGACCACCACCCCGACATCGACCTGCGCTACAACTGGGTCGGGCTGCTCCTCGTGAGCCACGACGTGGGTGGCCTGACCAGCCGCGACCTCCAGCTGGCGGGCGAGATCTCGCGCATCGCCGAGGAGCTCGGGGCCGAGCACGACCCGCACGTCGTCGTCGCGATGACCATCGGCATCGACACCGCGGACGCGAGCGCGATCCGTCCCTTCTGGCAGGCCCTCACCGGGCACGAGCCGGCGAAGGGGGACCCGGACGTCCTCCCTTCGCCCGACGGGCAGCTGCCGCAGATCTGGTTCCAGGAGAGCGCACCGCGCGAGGTCCGCAACCGGCTGCACCTCGACGTCTACGTCCCCCACGACATCGCGCAGGAACGCGTCGACGCGGCCATCGCGGCGGGCGGGCGCCTCGTCACCGACGAGTTCGCCCCGGCGTGGTGGGTCCTCGCCGACGCCGACGGCAACGAGGCCTGCGTGTGCACCTGGCAGGACCGGCGGGACTGAGCAGCGCCGGGAGACGAAGGGGGCACCCCCCTTCGCCCTAGTGCTGGCCCCTGCCCTCGAAGGCCCGCGCGGCCGCGGTCGCGGCCGGCAGCCGCGAGGACCTCATGCCCGGTCCGAGCCGGCGCATGTGGCTCGAGGTGACCCGGGTCCCCTGCTCCATCACGGTGTCGGCGGCCGCGCGGGCCCCACCGGTCCCGGTGTACTCCTGCTGCCCGTTGCTCCCCCAGCGCACGAGGATCTGGCCGAGGTCCTTCGCCGTCGCGACGTAGAAGACGAAGCTGTCGTAGCCGCCACCGGTGGGTGCGGCGCTCGAGCGGGTCCATCGCTTGCCGTCCCAGCCGATGACGAAGCCGAGGTTGGCGGTCGCGGGGAGCACGTCGTCGACGACGCCCCACCAGCTCGGGCCCTGCCCCAGGAGGGTCTGGCGGTTGCGCTTCTCGGCCGCGGCGTCACGGCGGGTGTCGGGGTTGCTCTGGCCGGCCAGCACCGCCCGCCCGTCCTTGAGCCGCACGAGGTAGCCCCACTGGCCGATCTCCATCTCGTAGACCCAGTCACCGTCGGTGGCGCGCGGCCCGGTGCCCCCCTCGGAGACCCCTGCCCCGACCCACATGGCGGCGTAGGCCGCCCACCGGTCGCGCAGGTCGTCCGGCGAGGCCAGGTCGACGGGGACCATCGAGGCGGGGCCGGACGTGCTCGGCGCCTCGTCGCCGCCGGATCCCCCACCCGGGTCGCCACCGCCCGCGGGCGTGTGCGTCGTGGACCCGATCTCCACCGGGGGCTCGTCCTCGGCGCAGGCGGTGAGCGCGGTGGATCCGGCAGCACCCAGTGCGGCCAGCAGGGCACGGCGGGAGATCTGCTCCACGGGTCCTCCTTGCGGGTCTCGGGACGACGATACGGGCCGGGCCTCCCGAGCGAGGGCACGCCCCGCGTGAGAACCTTGGGCCCGTGCGCCCATCGTCCCGACGCCCTTCCCCCCGTGCGACCGCCGTCACCGTGGCGACGCTCGTGCTGGGCCTGGCGGCGTGCGGCTCGGGCCCGGAGGCCCCACCGACGACGGTGACCGTCACGGCCTCCGCCGATGGCGCGGAGGCCCTCGACCAGCCGGAGCAGCAGCAGATCGACGCCGCCACGGCGCGACGGGTGCTGCCGACCATCAAGGACGCGCCCCGCGGCTTCGCCACGTGGACGACCAAGCTCACCGAGGGCGGGCAGACCTACGACCCGCAGGTGTGCGCGCACATCACCCTCGACGGCCCGCAGGAGCGCGACTTCCGCGACGCCCACCGCAAGGTCCGCGAGTACAGCCGCTTCACCAGCCCGCGCTCCGTCACCGACGAGTCGGTGACGACGATCGTCGAGTCCTACGACGAGCCCTACCCCCTCGAGTTCTTCGACAAGGCCGGCCAGTACCTCGCCGAGTGCGCCTCGTACACGACGACGCCTGACGACGGCGGCTCCTCGACGACCCGCACGACGCGGGCGATCAGCACCCCGAGCGTCGGCGACCGCTCCTTCGCCGTGCGCCTCACCTTCGGCGCGGGCGGGGAGGGGATCTCGGTCGACCGCCTCTACGTGCGCAGCGGCCACAACCTCGTCACCGTCTGGTACATCAAGGGCGGGGAGCCCTACGACGGCGCCGCCATGACGAAGTACGCAGAGAAGACCCTCGCCGAGCTGAAGAAGACGACATGACCTCTCGCACCCGAGCCACCCCCTTCGCGCTCACGGCCGTCGCCGCCCTCGCCCTGACCGCCTGCGGCGGCGACGCCCAGCCGGCCGCCTCGGGCACCTCGGGCGAGGTGACCCCGAGCAGCAGCGCCACGACGGTCGAGGAGCTCACCGCGCCGGAGCAGCAGCAGCTCACCGCGGCGGAGATCAAGCGGGCGCTGCCGACGCGTGAGGAGGCCCCGCGGGGCTTCGTCCAGGACACCAGCGGGTTCGACACCCGCCGGGCGAGCCAGCGCCGGGCCGACCCGCAGGCCTGCCTGGCCGTCTTCCTCGACACCCCGCAGATGCGCATCTGGAAGTCGGAGCACCTCGCCGACGGCGAGGGCGTGCGCTACACGCGCAACAGCGGCGAGGACGACTCGGTCGGCCAGCCGAGCATCTCCGTCGCGGTCTACAGCTACGACGAGGCCTTCCCGACGCGCTTCCTCGACGAGGCCGGTGCGGCCCTCGCCGACTGCGCGACCTTCCGCACGGCCGTCTCGCCCGGCTCCGAGATGAGCGACTGGTCCGCGACCAACATCCAGACGCCGGTCCTCGGCGAGCAGAGCCTCGGGGTGCGGGCGGGCTCGCGCGAGCTCGACTCCGCCATCGACTACCTCTGGGTGCGCAGCGGCCACAACCTCGTCCACGTGCGCATGCTCACCGGGTTCCGCGCGGACAACTCGGACATCCTCCAGGAGTACGCCGAGGGCGTCCTCGACGACCTGGCGTGAACCGACGACGAGCCGGACGACAAGCCTGACGACAGGGGAGCAGACATGGGGACACCACGCACCGTCCGAGGGATCGGCCTGGTCGCCGCCCTCGCCGTCGTCACCGCCGGGTGCGTCCCCGGCATCGGCGGCGAGGACCCGGCGAGCTCGACCCCGCCGCCGGTCGGCCACGGCCGGCTGAGCGAGGAGCAGGCCGCCTCGGTGCTGCCGGGTGACGAGCAGATGCCGTCCGGGTTCCGCCGCGACACCGTCGAGCAGGAGACGAGCGGCGACGACCCCCAGGCGACGGCCTACCCCGCCACCTGCCTCGACGTGCGCCTCGCCGGTGACGTCGGCAAGGACCTGCGCACGCACCGCACGGCCCGCGTGAAGCGCGCCTGGGCCGGGGAGGTCGGCGGGTCGCTGACGGTGACCGTCTCGAGCCACGACGTCGCCGTCCCGACGCAGCTCTTCGACGACGCCGGCTCCGCGCAGGGGGAGTGCGCCACCTTCCAGCTCATCGACGAGTCCGGCACGTCCTCGTGGAAGCTCAGCCCCGTGACCTTCCCGCCGCTCGGTGAGCGGACCTACTCCATGCGCGTCGAGTCGACGACCGAGGGCGATGTCTTCAAGGGAGGCGTCGTGCAGGTCGCCGGCATCTCCGTCGGCCACAACCTCGTCCACGTCGTCTACGCGGCCGGTCCCGGCTCGAGGTACGACTCGCGGGTCGTCGAGACGGTGGCCCGCACGACCGTCGACAACCTCGAGGCCCTGTGAGACCCCTCCGCCCCGCCGCGGCGCTCGCCGCGCTCACCCTCGTCCTCCCCGGCTGCGGCCTCGTCGACGACCCGCAGCCCGCGGAGGACCTCGGGACGCTCACGGGGGCCGGTCGACCGCTGGACGAAGGGGGCCTGCGCAGCGCCCTCCCGTCCCCCGGCGACCTCGGCGACGGGTGGGGCGCGGACCCCGCCGGCACGCTCTTCGAGACGCGGGCCGCCGAGGTCACCCCGTCCTCGTGCGCCCCGCTCGTGCTCAAGGGGCCCGGCTGGGACGAGGTGCAGGAGACGAGCCGCGGGCGGGCCCAGGCCAACTTCGCCGCGAGCGACAACCAGCCCCCGCCGGGCACGCAGCGCCGCCACGTCGCGGTGTGGGCCTACTCCTACGACGAGCCGTACCCGGTGCGGCTCTTCGACGAGGCGGGCGCCGAGGTCGCGGACTGCTCGCAGTTCAGCATCGTGCAGCGCGACACCGGCAACAGCAGCGCGTACGAGGCCGACGCGCTGACCTTCCCCGCGCTCGGCGACCGCACCCTCGCCCTGCGGCTCACGATCCACCAGACGATGGAGACGCTCACCATGGACTTCGTCGCCGTCAAGGTCGGTCACAACACCTTCACGGTCGTGAACGGCACGTACAACGGCACCCCCGACACCGCGCTCACCGAGCGCACCGCCCGCGCGACCCTCGACGGGCTCGAGGAGGAGTCGTGAGGATCCTGCCCGCGACCGTCGCCGCGCTCACCTGCCTGGTGCTCTCGGGGTGCGTGACCCCCTTCGCCCCCGAGCGGACGCCCACCGCACCGTCCACGACGTCGACCTCGCCCGTGCCGCCACCCGACCCCGGGCTCGAGCGGGCCGGCCGCGAGCTCACCCGCGACGAGGCCGAGGCCGCGCTGCCCCCGCTGCCGAAGGGCGCGACCGAGCAGCCCTCCGACACCGGCGCCGAGCAGCGCACCTCCGACCCGGCCGAGTGCGTCGACGTCCTGCGCCTCGGCTGGCACTACCGCAACCTGCGGCAGCAGCGGGCGAGCCAGGCCAACCTCAGCTGGTCCGAGGGCACGGGCGACGCCCTGCGCACCATGTCGGTCAGCATCACCTCGGTGACGCGCCCGGTCGGCCCCGGCATCCTCACCGCGGCGGGCGAGGCGGCGGGCGGCTGCGCCACCTTCTCGCTCTACGGCCGGGACGAGCTCGGTGACTTCGACCTGCGGCTGCTCACCGAGCCACGCACCATCTCCCCGGTCGGCGAGCAGGCCTTCGCGGTGCGGGTGACGACCTTCGACCGCGTGGGCGGGAAGACCACCCGGGTCCACATCGACCAGATGAGCTACCGCGTCGGCCACAACCTCGTGACGGTCCAGCAGGTCGGCACCGACGAGTCCCTGACGATGGAGCCCGTCGAGCAGCTGGCCGCCGACGTCCTCGCCCGTCTCGAGCAGTAGCCGCGTCACCCGCACGCGTGCCGGCAGCGGGCGACCTAGAGTGGCGACGTGACCATCCGCGTAGCCCTCGAGCACCGCACCTCCTACGAGTTCTCCGAGCCGGTCCGGGTCTACCCGCACACCATCCGGCTCCGGCCGGCCCCGCACTCGCGCACGCCGATCCCGAGCTACTCCCTGCGCATCGAGCCCGAGGGCCACTTCCTCAACTGGCAGCAGGACCCCTTCGGCAACTGGCTCGCGCGCGTCGTCTTCCCCGAGCCGGTCGCCCGGCTCGAGATCACCGTCGACCTCGTCGCGGACATGACGGTCATCAACCCCTTCGACTTCTTCGTCGAGGACTGGGCGGCGACCTACCCCTTCGCCTACCCGGAGCAGCTGCGCAACGACCTCGCGCCGTACCTCACCCCGGTGGACGACGGGGGCGAAGGGAGCGGACCGGCGCCGGGCGTGAGCGCCTGGCTGGAGGAGCGGCTGCCGTCGCTGCTCACCGCCCCGCGGGACGCGGCCGCCGGGGAGGGCACGCGGATCGTCGACTTCGTCGTCGCGCTCAACCGCGCGATCCGGGAGAGCGTCGACTACACCGTGCGTCTCGAGCCGGGCGTGCAGACGCCGCAGCACACGCTCGACCGGGGCATCGGCTCCTGCCGCGACAGCGCCTGGCTGCTCGTCTCCGCGCTGCGCCAGCTCGGGCTCGCGGCGCGCTTCGTCTCGGGCTACCTCGTGCAGCTGACCGCCGACCTGAGCGCCGTCGGCGACGACAGCCTCAACGGCCCCGCGCAGGACTTCACCGACCTGCACGCGTGGGCCGAGGTCTACATCCCCGGCGCCGGCTGGGTCGGGCTCGACGCGACCTCCGGCCTGCTCTGCGGCGAGGGGCACATCCCGCTCTCGTGCACCCCGCACCCGACCTCCGCGGCGCCGATCAGCGGCGCGACGGCTCCGACCGACGTCACCTTCGGCTTCAGCAACACCGTGACCCGGATCGCCGAGGACCCGCGCGTCACCAGGCCGGTCTCCGAGGACGACTGGGCCCGGATCAACGCGCTCGGTGCGGCCGTCGACGGCCTGCTCGCCGACGGTGACGTGCGCCTGACGATGGGTGGCGAGCCCACCTTCGTCGCGGCCGGCGGCACCAAGGACCCGCAGTGGCACACCGCCGCCGACGGCGAGGAGAAGCGACAGCTCGCCATGGCCCTCGCCCGCCGCCTGTCGGGGCCGGGCACGCTGCGCCACCACGGCCAGGGCAAGTGGTACCCGGGCGAGCCGCTCCCGCGCTGGCAGATCGCACTGGCCTCCCGGGCCGACGGGGAGCCCCTGTGGCGCGACCCCGACCTGCTCGACGACCCGTGGGGGCCGGCCCGCGAGTCGTCCGACGCCCCCGAGGCCGTGGGGGCCGCGCGCGACCTGGCCCTCGGCATCGCCCGCCGGCTCGGCGTCCCGCCGGAGCAGCTCGTCCCGGCCGTGGAGGACCCGCTCCAGCGGCTCGTGCTCGAGGCCCGCCGCCCGGACGGCGCGGCGCCGACCCCCGGTGACCTCGCGCCCGACGCCGAGGAGGTCTCCGACGAGGCCCGGCGCGCGGCCGCCCTCGCGGCCGTCGACACCGAGGCCGACCCGGACACCCCGGCCGCGTGGGTCCTGCCGATCTTCCCCGCGCCCGACGGCGAGGGCTGGGCGACGACGACCTGGCGCACCCGGCGCGGCTTCCTCGCCCTGGTGCCCGGCGACTCCCCCGCCGGCCTGCGGCTGCCGTTGTCCTCGATCTCGTGGACGGAGGGACCGACGACACCGGAGCGCTCCCCCTTCGAGCCCCGCGGAGCGCTGCCCGCGCTCGACCCGGCCGCGCTGGAGCCGGTCGACGTCCCGCCCGCCCGCGTCCTGCCGATCGACGAGGCGCCGCGCACGGCGCTCGCCGTGCAGCACCGCGACGGCCACCTCTTCGTCTTCCTGCCGCCCGTCGAGGCCTTCGAGGACGCGCTCGAGATCGTCAGCGCGGTCGAGGGCGCGGCCGCTGAGGTCGGACACCCGGTCGTGCTCGAGGGCTACCCCCTGCCCGGTGACGACCGCGTCCGCACGATGTCGGTGACGCCCGACCCCGGCGTCATCGAGGTCAACGTGACCCCGACCGCCTCGTGGCCCGAGCTCGTCGAGCAGACCGAGGGCCTCTACGAGCACGCCCGCCAGATCCACCTGTCGACGGAGAAGTTCGACCTCGACGGCTCGCACACCGGCACCGGCGGCGGCAACCACCTGACGCTCGGCGGCCCGACCGCGGCCGACAGCCCGATGCTGCGCCGCCCCGACCTGCTGCGCTCGCTCGTCACCTACTGGCAGCACCACCCGGCCCTCAGCTACCTCTTCTCCGGGCGCTTCATCGGCCCGACCTCGCAGGCGCCACGCGTCGACGAGGGCCGGGCGGACACGCTCTACGAGCTCGAGATCGCCTTCGCGCAGCTCGAGCACGTCATCGCGATGGAGCACGACGAGAGCGCGATCACCGACCCGCTCGACGAGGACCACCGGGCCAGGCGCGGCACCCGCCCCTGGCTCGCCGACCGGCTGCTGCGCCACCTGCTCACCGACATCACGGGCAACACGCACCGGGCCGAGTTCTGCATCGACAAGCTCTTCGCCCCCGGCACGGAGCGCGGGCGTCTCGGGCTGCTCGAGATGCGCGGCTTCGAGATGCCGCCGCACCCGCGGATGGCGCTGCTCCAGGCGCTCCTCGTGCGCTCCCTCGTCGCCCGCTTCTGGGTCGAGCCGTACACCGCGCCCCTCGTGCACTGGGGCACCCGGCTGCACGACCGTTACCTCCTGCCCGCCTTCGTCGCCGCCGACCTGCGCGATGTCATCGACGACGTCAACCGCTACCTCGAGCGTGTCGGCGCCGGACGGATCGACCCGGCGTGGTTCGACGCCTTCCTCGAGTTCCGCTTCCCGCGGCTCGGCGACACGGTCATCTCCGGCGTAGAGCTCGAGCTGCGCACGGCGATCGAGCCGTGGCACGTGCTCGGCGAGGAGGTCAGCCAGTTCGGCACCGCGCGCTACGTCGACTCCTCGGTCGAGAAGGTCCAGGTCCGCGCCGTCGGCCTCGTCGAGGGCCGGCACGTCGTCACGTGCAACGGCGTCCCCGTGCCCATGGTCCCCGTCGCCGAGCAGGGCTGGGGTGGACCCGTCGGGGCGAAGGGGAGCACCGGCGCCTTCGTCGGCGGCGTCCGCTACCGCGCCTGGGCTCCCCCGTCGGCGCTGCACCCGACGATCGGCGTGCACGGTCCGCTGACCTTCGACCTCGTCGACCGGTGGTCCGGCCGCTCCCTCGGCGGCTTCACCCACCACGTCACCCACCCCGGCGGCGTGGCCTACGACAGCTTCCCCGTCAACGCCGCCTCCGCGGAGTCACGCCGGGCAGCCCGCTTCGTGGTCGGTGACCACACCCCCGGGCCGATCGACCTGTCGACCCTGCCCGACCCACGCTCCGCGCTCAGCCCGGCCGTCACCGACTACCCGGTCACCCTGGACCTGCGGCGCTTCCCGGGGACCGACCGCGCACCCGGCACGCAGGACGAGTTCGCCACCCCGCCGACCGACAGCCTGGACGCGGGCATGCCGCCCGGCGATGGCGTGCCCGTCGTCGAGACGAGCGCCGAGGGACCCGCCCGGCTCGGGTGAACCTCCCGATCGCGCGGTGTGCGACTGGCCGCGGTGGGCCCACGTGGGTCCAAGCCTCCGCGGGCACTCCACCTGTGAGATGTTTTCCAAAGGCAGCAGGGGGTAGGCGACATGCTCGCGCGGACCCCACCATCGACGAGACGGAGTCGGCATGGCCACTGACCACTCGCGACAGGCGAGATTCGTCGCCACCGGTCGAGCCCAGGTGGTTGATGAGCACGACCAGGCACTGTGGGATGCACTGATCGCACAGGTGATGGGCGGCAAGGGCTTTCGCCCTCTCGTGCTCGAGCGGACCTATCAGGCGCTGGGTGGTCGACACCACCAGGTCGCCCGCGCGGCTGCTGATGCGGTCGAGCTCCTGCACACCGCCTTCGTCGTCCATGACGACGTCATCGACGGTGACGACCGTCGACGGGGTCAGCCCAACGTCGGTGGGATCTTCGCCGAACGTGCCGCCGCTGTCGGGGCCAGCGCCGACAAGGCTCGTCGGTACGGCAACTCGGCGGGCATCCTCGCAGGGGACCTGGCGCTGGCTGGCGCCGTGCGTGGCATGGCACTGTGCGGAGCCCCACCGGGTGTCGTGGCCCGGCTCTTGGACCTGGTCGAGGAGGTGCTGCACCGCAGCGCTGCCGGTGAGCTCGCGGACGTCCGGGTCAGCCTGACCGCCGACGCGTCGCTCAGCGCGGCTCTGCAGGTCGCCGAGTGGAAGACCGCTGCCTACACCTTCCAGCTTCCGCTCCAGGCCGCGGCGATCCTCGCCGAGGCCGATGATGCGGTCCTGGCCGTCCTGGGACGGATCGGTCGGCAGCTGGGCATCGCCTACCAGCTGAGCGATGACCTGCAGGGGGTCTTCGGGACGCAGGAGGAGACCGGCAAGGACCCGCTCGGGGACCTGCGGGAGGGCAAGAGCACCGCACTGATCGCCATCGCTCGCTCGAGTCGTCACTGGGCCGAGCTGGCTCCGCACATCGGCGACCCCGGTCTGACGGTCGGCGACGCACGGCGGGCCCGAGAGCTCTTGGTCGCCTGCGGCGCCAGGCGTGCGGTCGATCTTCTCGTGCAGGAGCACCGAGAGGCGGCCGTCGTCGCGGCCACCACCTTGCCCTCCCCCGTGGCGGACACCTTGATCGGCATCATCGATCTTCTCGTCCCGGCGCCGCGCCGGGAGAGCAGGTCGTCGAGCAACGACCTGGCCGACGCGTCCGTGACCGGAGCCGGGGTCCCATGATGTTCCTGGACCCCGGACCGCGTCGTGCTCGCAGGAGTGCACGACCCTCCTACGACGTGGCGGCCCGCGCCAGCGCTGGTGTCGTCATCGGTCACTACTCGACCTCCTTCGGGTGGGCGACGCGGCTCCTGCACGAACCCGTGCGAAGTCATGTGCGCTGCATCTATGCCTTGGTGCGCGTGGCCGACGAGCTGGTGGATGACGAGCGACAGGCATGGTCGCAGAGCCAGCGTGCGCGACTGCTGGACGACCTGCAGGACCAGACCACGAGGGCACTCGAGACCGGGGGCAGCGCCAACCTCATCGTCCATGCCTTCGCCCTCACCGCCGTGGAGCACGGGATCGATGCCGACTTGATCGACCCGTTCTTCGATGCCATGCGGGCCGACCTGTCCGTCCAGCAGCACGACGAGCAGAGCCTCGCCCGCTACGTCCACGGCTCGGCAGAGGTCGTGGGCCTGATGTGTCTGCGGGTCTTCACCGGGAACGACGAACGCTCCTACGACCAGCTGGCGGAGGGTGCCCAACGACTGGGCGCCGCATTCCAGAAGATCAACTTCGTACGCGACCTCCACAACGACCAGCACCTCTTGGGTCGAACGTACTTCGCCGGGGTCGACGTCAGCACCTTCACCGACCGCGAGCGCGATCTGCTGCTCGACGACATCGACGCCGACCTGGCGGCTGCAGCCGAGACGATCGAGCACCTGCCCCCGAGCAGCAGACGCGCCGTGCACGCCGCCCATGCACTCTTTGCCGCCCTGTCGGCCCGGCTACGCGCCACCCCGGCCGCCGACATCACTCGGGAGCGGGTGCGGGTCCCGGACGTGGTCAAGGCGCGGATCATCGCGCAGAGCGTGGTGGCGGCCAGATGAGGGTCTCGGTGATAGGTGGCGGTATCGCCGGGCTCGCCGCGTCAGCGCTCCTGGCGGCGGACGGGCACGACGTCGACCTCTTCGAGCAGCAGCCCGTCCTGGGTGGTCGGGCCGGTTCGCACAGCGCCGCCGGTTTTCGCTTCGACACCGGCCCGTCGTGGTATCTCATGCCGGAGGTCTTCGACCACTTCTTCCGTCTGCTCGGCACCTCCGCCCAGGAGCAGCTTGACCTGCGCGTCCTGGACCCGGCCTACCGGGTGTTCTTCGAAGGCGATGGCCAGACCCCCAGGCCCCAGCTCGACATCCGTCGGGAGACGGCGCTCAACATCGCCACCTTCGACCGGATCGAGCCGGGTGCCGGCGATGCGCTCGCCGAGTACATCGCCTCCGGGACGCAGGCCCACGATCTCGCGATACGCCACTTCCTGTACACCAGCTTCACCTCACCCCTGGGGCTGGCCCATCCTGCAGTCCTGCGCCGTCTCCCGACGCTGCTGCCCCTGCTGGCCAGGTCCCTCGAGGGGTTCATCGCCTCGCGGTTCCGGGACGAGCGACTACGCCAGGTCCTCGGCTACCCCGCTGTCTTCCTGGGGTCCTCCCCGGATCGCGCCCCGGGCCTCTACCACCTGATGAGCGCCCTCGACCTGACCGGAGGGGTCATGTACCCCCAGGGTGGGTTCACCCGCCTCATCGCGACCGTCGCCGACCTGGCCGCCGACCACGGGGTACGGATCCGCACCAGCGCCACCGTGACCGAGGTGACGACCGCACCCTCGCAGGGCGTCGCAGCGAGATGGGGCCGACGCCCCCGGGCCAAGGTCACCGGGGTGCACTGGCGCGACGTGCACGGGCACGAGCACCACCACGAGGCCGAGGTCGTCGTCGGGGCCGGTGACCTTCACCATCTGGAGACCCAGCTCCTGACGAAGCGGCTGCGGACATATCCGCAGCGGTACTGGGACCGGCGCACCAGCGGCCCCGGCGCAGTGCTGGTGATGCTCGGCGTGCGCGGAGAACTGCCCCAGCTGCCACACCACTCCCTCTTCTTCACGCGAGACTGGCGCGCCAACTTCGACGCGATCTTCGGGGGGCGGGTTCCTCGTCCCGCCTCCGTCTACGTCTGCAAACCGTCCGCCACCGACACCTCGGTCGCCCCTGCCGGCCACGAAAACCTCTTCGTCCTCGTCCCGGTGCCGGCAGACCCGTCGCTCGGCCGAGGCGGGGAGGACGGTCTCGGCGACCGGGACGTCGAGGCGATCGCCGATGAGGCCATCGACCAGATCGCGCAATGGGCCAGGATCCCTGACCTGGCGGAGCGCATCGTGGTGCGTCGCACCATCGGTCCAGGTGACTTCGCGACCGATCTGCTCGCGTGGCGGGGCGGCATGCTCGGGCCCAGCCACACCCTTCGCCAGAGCGCGCTCTGGCGCACCCGCAACCGGTCCCGGCGCATCGACGGCCTCTACTACGCCGGGTCCAGCACGATCCCGGGCATCGGCCTCCCGATGTGCCTCATCAGCGCGGAGCTGGTGCTCAAGCACCTGCGCGGCGACACCTCGAGCGGCCCCTCACCGACGCCGCAGACGTCGGCCCGCCGGGACGGGGTGCCATCGTGATCGCCGTGTCCTATGCCCTGACGCTTCTTGTCACCACCGGCTGCATGGCCCTGCTCGACGCTCGCTTCGGCCTCGTCCTGTGGTCCGATCGGCGGCGCGCACTCGTCACCCTCGCTGGGGGCATCGCCTTCTTCCTGCTGTGGGACGTCCTGGCCATCTCGCGCGGCTTCTACCACCGAGGGGACAGCCCGGCGATGAGCGGGGTGCTGCTCGCCCCCGAGCTGCCGGTCGAGGAGCTGCTCTTCATCACCTTCCTCTGCTACACCACCTTGGTGCTGCACGCCCTGGTGGCAGGTGTCCTCCGACGTGCGGGGCGGGATTCACGGTGACGTATGCCGATCTGGCAGCAGGCTTCGTCGTCGGGGCAGCCGCGATCGCGATCGTCGCGACGATCCGGCGTCGCCTCTCCGCCCGGTGGTGGCTGACGACCGGCCTGACGATCTCGGTGCTCGTGCTCCTCACGATCGTCTTCGACAGCCTGATGATCATCGCCGACCTGTTCCGCTTCGACGCGGATTCCCTCGTGGGAGTGCGGTTGTGGCGTGCTCCCATCGAGGACCTTGCGTGGCCGGTGGCCGCTGGCCTGCTCCTTCCAGCGCTGCGCGAGCTGCTGGCACCAGACCGAGACCCCGCGGAGCCGGGGCGATGACGGCCTCTCCATCCGTGACCGGCGACCCGAGGGCATCCGTGCCCACGGTCCTGCGACAGCTGCTCGGCTCGTCGCGGCCAGTGAGCTGGATCAACACGGCCTATCCCTTCGCGGCCGCCTACCTGCTGGCCGGGGGCGGAGTCACCCCCATCCTCCTGATCGGCACGATCTGGTTCCTCGTCCCGTACAACCTGCTGATGTACGGCATCAACGACGTCTTCGACTACGAGTCCGATCTGCGCAACCCGCGCAAGGGCGGCATCGAAGGGATCGTGCTCGCCCGTCGCTGGCACCGGGTCATCCTGTGGGCGGCCACGCTGACCAACCTCCCCTTCGTGCTCCTTCTCCTCGCCTGGGGTGACGGCCGGTCCGCGATGGTGCTGGCTGTCAGCGTCGGCGCCGTCATCGCCTACTCGGCCCCCGCGTTGCGCTTCAAGGAACGTCCCGGGCTCGACTCGATCACCTCCAGCACCCACTTCGTCAGCCCGGCCGTGCTCGGGCTGACCCTGGCAGGGGCCACCTTCACGCCCGGCGTGCTCGCCGCCCTGGCGGCCTTCTTCGTGTGGGGGATGGCCTCGCACGCCTTCGGTGCCGTCCAGGACATCCGCGCCGACCGCACCGCAGGCATCGCCTCCGTGGCAACCGCGCTCGGGGCGGCAGGCACGGTGCGGGTGGCCTTCCTCGGCTACCTCGCGGCCGGCCTCCTCCTCCTCCCCACCGGGTGGCCCATGGCCCTGGCCGGTGCACTCGCGCTTCCCTACGCGGCCAGCACCGCGGCCTTCCTCAACCTGTCGGACGAGGAGTGCGAGCGCGCCAACGCGGGCTGGCGCCGGTTCATCTGGCTCAACCTGCTCACCGGGTTCCTGCTGACCCAGCTCTTCATCTGGATCAGCCGTGCCTCCTGAGCTCGACGTCCACGGGCCCCGCTGGGCCCGGGTGACCACCCACGCCTCGGCCGTGGCCGGCCTGCTGTCCCTCGTGGCCGCCTTCTGGTGGGGAGCGACCATCGTCGCCCTCTTCGCGCTCGTCCTGCTGGGTCTGACGGTGGCACGGGTGGGGAGCCTCCCCGGCGTCCTGCAGGCCGTGACCGGGCCGACGATCCTCTTCGCGGCCTGGGCTGCCACCCTCGGCTGGTACGCGGCCCTCCCCCTGCTCGACCTCCCGACCCATGCCGTCGCGACGGGGCTGCTGTCCGTCATCATCCTGGGCTTCCTGCGCCGCCTCGGGGTGCTGCCCACCACCCCCTCGCGGTCCGGGACGGTCCTGATGACCCTCGCCCTCGGTGCGCTGCTCGGAGTGCTGTGGGAGCTCGGTGAGTGGGCGGGTCACACGTGGCTCGACGACGCCATCAACGTCGGCTACGACGACACCATGGGCGACCTCCTTGCGGGCACCCTCGGGTCGGCCTGCGCCGGGGTGGCGCTGAGCGGCGTGGGGAGGCACGAGCATGACTGACGTCAGTGTGGTCATCCCGGTACGTGACGACGCCCTGCAGCTCCGCCGCTGTCTGTCGGCACTGGCCGAGCAGACGATGACTCCGCTCGAGATCATCGTCGTGGACAACGCATCCACCGACGACTCAGCGGCCGTGGCGCGAGAGTTCGGTGCCCGGGTGGTGACGGAACCCGTCGTCGGTGTCCCCGCCGCGGCCGCCACGGGGTACGACGCGGCCATGGGCTCGGTCATCGCCCGACTGGACGCCGACTCACTCCCTTCGGCGGACTGGGTCTGGCAGGTCGCCACCGCCCTGGAGCGCCGGCCGGGGGCGGTGGCCGTCACCGGCGTCGGTGTCTTCCACGACGGGCCGCGGGGCCTGCGGCTGCTGCTCTCGGTCGCCTACCTGGGCAGCTACTACCTCCTCGGTGCCGCAGCCGCCGGCCATCACGTGCTGTGGGGTTCCTCTATGGCGGTGCGCCGGAGCGCGTGGCAGCAGGCGAGCGGAAGGGTGCATCGCGACGACCGCGAGCTGCACGATGACATGGATCTGGCCCTGGTGCTGGGCCCGGCCGCGAAGATCTGCCTGGTGCGCTCGCTCACCGTCGGAGTGTCAGCACGGTCCCTGCGCGGAGCCGCACAACGCCGCCGGCGCCTCGTCCGAGCGCTGCGCACCCTGCGCATCAACTGGCGCGACGCTCCACCGTGGCAACGGTGGGCGGTCACGCTGGGGCTGTCCGGCCCAGACCCGACCCGGGAGATCCCAGATGACGCATGACACCGGTTCGCCGAGCCCGGCACCGCCGGACGAGGTCGTCCTGCTCGACGACGACGGCACCCCGACGGGCACCGCGCCCCGCGCCAGCGTCCACAGCGAGAGCACGCCACTCCACCTGGCCTTCTCCTGCTACCTCCACGACGACTCCGGGCGCGTGCTGCTCACCCGCCGGGCCCTGGTCAAACGCACCTGGCCGGGGGTGTGGACCAACTCCTTCTGCGGCCACCCGCGCCCGGACGAGGCGCTGGAGGACGCGGTCCGTCGCCATGCGGAGCACGAGCTCGGTCTCCGCATCCACGACGTGCATCCCCTGCTGCCCCACTTCCGCTACCGGGCCGTGGATGCCTCCGGCACCGTCGAGAACGAGGTGTGCCCGGTCTTCACCGCCCGCACCCGGGAGCGGCCGCGCCCCAACGCCGACGAGGTGATGGATCTGCGGTGGGTGGCGCCCGGGGAGCTGGCCGCCGCCGCGCGGGCAGCCCCATGGGCGCTCAGTCCGTGGATGCTGGAGCAGCTCGCGACGGCGGCCGACCGCCGGATCGACACCCTGGGTCACGTGTCGGACCTTTATGCGTCGACGCCATGAGGGCCGGTCCGACGAGGGCCCGTCCCGTGGCGCTGGTCCGCGCCTGCCACCCCGGCCCCACCCTGGCGGTGACGGCGCTGGCGGCGGCCTTCGCCGTCTCCACGCAGCACCCCGCGCCGCGGGTGGCCTTGCTCGCGGCCGCGGTCCTTGCCGGGCAGCTGTCCATCGGGTGGGGCAATGACCTGCTCGACGTCCGTCGTGACCGCACCGTCGGCAGGGCCGACAAGCCGCTGGCCACCGGCGAGCTGAGCGAGGCGACCGTTCAGGTGGCCTGCTTCGTGGCCATCGCGGCCACGGTGGGACTCTCCCTGGCCTGCGGCGCGGTCGCGGGGATGGTACATCTGGGCTGTGTCGCGGCGGGCTGGGCGTACAACCTCGGGGTGAAGGCCACCGTGCTGTCATGGATGCCCTATGCCGTGGCCTTCGGCGGTCTGCCGGTCTTCGTCGCGCTCGCCGCCCCCGGAGCCGGCCCACCGCCGGGATGGATCCCGGTCGGCGGCGCACTCCTTGGTGTCGGGGCGCACCTGGTCAACGTCCTACCCGACCTCTCTGACGACGAGGCCACCGGTGTCCGCGGACTGGCGCACCGGATCGGTCACCGCGCGGCGTCGCTCCTGGCCGTGGTCAGCCTCAGCGCGGCGACGCTCGTCATCACCCTGGGCACCAACGCGGTGCCGGCCGCGGTACTGACCCTCGCCCTGCTGGCCGTCGCCGTCCTCGCGGCCACTGCGCTCCTCGCGCGCGGGCGGTCACCGTTCCGGGCAGCGATCGGCATCGCGGTCATCGACGTGCTGCTTCTGGTGCTGGCCCGATGACCGCGGAGACGTGGGACCTGGTGGTCGTCGGGGCCGGCCCGGCCGGTGCCACCGCCGCCATGGGCGCGCTGGCACGCCGGCCCGACGCCCGGGTGCTGCTGCTGGATCGGGAGCGCTTCCCCCGGGACAAGAGCTGCGGCGACGGCATCGCCCCTCACGTGCTCGACGTCCTGCGGCCCCTCGGCGCCGGTGGTGTGGTCGATGGGTGGGAACCGCTGCAGCATCTCGAGCTCTCCCGAGGCCCTCACGCCGTCCGCGGCCGGATGGCCCGTCCGGTCTGGGTCGTCCCGCGGCAGGTCTTCGACGCTCGCTTGGTGGAACATGCCGTCGCCGCGGGTGCCGTCCTGGGGCACCATCGGGTGCGCCGGGTACGTACCGATGACTCCGTCGTCCTCCTCGACGAGGAGATCCGAGCCCGGGTCGTCGTGGCGGCCGACGGCGCCCACTCCGCGGTCCGTTGCGCCCTCGGTGGCGATCGCAGCGGTCGGCTGGCTCTCGCCATCCGTGGTTATGCCCCGACCCGTCCGGACCGGGTCGGCCGCCAGGTGATCCGGTACGGCGACGGGGAGGTCCAGCCCTCCTACGCCTGGGCCTTCGACCGCGGTGACGGCCTGTCCAACGTCGGCTACGGGGAGCTGCTCGGTGAGGGTCGCCCCCCTTCGCGTCGGTGGTTGCTCGAGCAGCTGGAGCAGCTGATCCCCGGCACGGTGGAGCACGGCGAGAACTGGCGTGGTCATCACCTGCCGCTCTCGGGCTGGGGGTGGGGGCGGGAGCAGCCCGATGGCACTGTGCTCTACGCCGGGGACGCCGCGAGACTGGTCAACCCGATGACCGGTGAGGGCATCTTCTACGCCGTGGCCACGGGTGCGCTCGCGGGCACCGCCGCCATGGCCGGCCTCGACGGCGAGCCGGGGGCAGCGGGGGCCCGGTACCGGGCGGCGGTGAGGGGTGCGCTCGGCCAGCACCTGCGGCACACCTGCCTGGCGGCCCGTCTGACCCGACGGCCCGCGGTCGTCGAGGCCGGGATCATCGGCGCGGCCCGCGACCAGCGCACCTTCGACGACCTCGTCGAGCTCGGGCTGGGTGACGGGCGGCTGACGCCTCGTCTGGTCGTCTCGCTCGGGGACGCACTCCTGCGCCACCAGATCATTCCGACGAAAGGCCCTTGACGTGTCAACCACCCGAATCCTCGCCGTGCGCGGGACTCTGCCCGCGCACCGACACTCCCAGGCCGAGATCACGGACGCCTTCGCGGAAGTCATCACCCGCGGCCGCACGGACCAAGCGGTTCTGCGACGGCTGCACGCCAACGCCGGCGTGGAGCACCGCAACCTGGTCCTGCCGCTCACCGACTACGGGCTCCTGGAGAACTTCGGCCAGGCCAACGACCTCTTCCTCGAGCACGCGGTCGACCTCGGCGCCCGAGCCCTCGAGGAGGCCCTCGTCGCCTCGGGACTGACGGTCGGGGACGTCGACCTCATCGCCTGCGCGACGGTGACGGGCTTGGCGATCCCGACGCTGGACGCGCGGATCGCTGCCCGTCTCGGGCTGCGGCCGGACGTGCGGCGGATGCCTCTCGTCGGTCTCGGGTGCGTGGCCGGCGCGGCCGGCATCGCCCGACTCAACGACTATCTCGTGGGGCACCCCGGGGACATCGCGGTCCTGGTCACCGTCGAGCTGTGCTCGCTGACCGTGCAGCGCGACGACACCTCGACGGCCAACCTCGTCGCGAGTGGCCTGTTCGGAGACGGCGCCGCTGCCGTGGTCGCCCGGGGAGGCCCCGGTGAGCATGCCGCCGTCGAGGTCCTCGACAACCGCAGCCGGCTCTACCCGGACTCCGAGCGCACCATGGGATTCGACGTGGGCCACACGGGGCTGCGGATCGTGCTCGACGCACAGGTCCCCGCGATCGTCGGTCGCTACATCGGCGAGGACGTCGACGCCTTCCTCGCCGATCACGAGATGACCCGCGAGGACATCGGCTGGTGGGTCTGCCACCCCGGCGGTCCCAAGGTCATCGACGCCCTGTGCGACACCCTCGGCCTCAGCGAGCACGATGTGGCGCTGACCCGTGAGTCGCTCGCCAGGATCGGCAACCTGTCCTCCGCCTCGGTCCTGCACGTGCTCGCCGACACCCTGCGCTCGCGTCCCCCCGCTCCCGGCAGCCACGGACTGCTCATGGCACTCGGACCGGGCTTCTGCTCCGAGCTGGTCCTGCTGCGCGCGCCCGGGTCCGGGGTCCAGCGATGACCACGCTCACCGCCTTCGTCGTGCTGGTCGCGTTGGTCGCGCTCGAGCGTGTGGCCGAGATGGTGGTGTCCCGGCGCAATGCCGCGTGGAGCTTCGCTCGCGGCGGGCGCGAGACCGGCCGCGGCCACTACCCGGTGATGGTCGTGCTGCACACCGCCTTCCTCGTCGCCATGCTCGTCGAGGCGGTGGTCCGCCGGCCCGAGGTGGCTCCGGCGCTGGCCTGGTCGATGCTGGCTCTCGTCGTGCTCGCCCAGGCCCTGCGCTGGTGGTGCATCGCCACGCTGGGCCCTCGCTGGAACACCAGGGTGATCGTCGTGCCTGGTCTGCCCCCGGTCCGCAGCGGCCCCTACCGCTTCCTGTCGCACCCGAACTACGTGGCCGTGGTCATCGAGGGCATCGCGCTCCCGCTGGTGCACGCCTCCTGGATCACGGCGGTGTCCTTCACCGTCCTCAACGCCGCCCTCCTGACCGTGCGACTGCGGGTCGAGGACTCCGCGCTCGCATCCCTGCCCAGCAGGCGGCCCGCCGATGCGTGACCTGCTGGTCGCCGGCGGGGGACCGGTCGGGCTGGCCAGCGCGCTGTACGCCGCCCGTGACGGTCTCGACGTCGGTGTCCGCGAGCCCCGGGCCGGGGTCATCGACAAGGCGTGCGGCGAGGGCCTGATGCCGCCGGCCGTGGCCGCGCTGCGCGACCTCGACGTGCGTCCCCACGGCCACCCGATCGACGGGATCCGTTACGTCGACGGTGACCGGTCGGCAGAGGCGCGGTTTCGCCGCGGAAGCGGACTGGGTGTGCGGCGCACCGTGCTGCACTCCGCCCTGCTCGGGCGCACCACCGAAGTCGGGATCGACGTGGAGCACCGTCCGGTGCGCGAGATCGTCGACCGCGGCGATCACCTACTCGTCGACGGGGAGCCGACCCGGTACCTCATCGCGGCAGACGGCCTCCACTCGTCCGTGCGCCGGCTGCTCGACCTGGACGCGCCGCCGAGCCGTCACCGCCGCCACGGACTGAGGTGTCATGTCGAGGTCGCGCCGTGGACCCCCTTCGTCGAGGTGCACTGGGCCGACATCGGCGAGGCCTACGTGACGCCGGTGGATGGCGACCGCATCGGCGTCGCCGTCCTCACCACGGCGCGCCGACCGCTGGATGACCTGCTCACCAACTTCCCCGTCCTCGCGGACCGGATCAGCGGACACGCCCGGTCGCGCACCCGAGGTGCCGGCCCCCTACGTCAGCGCTCCCGGCGCAGGGTGGCCGGCCGGGTCCTCCTGGTCGGGGACGCAGCGGGATACGTCGACGCGCTCACCGGAGAGGGCATCGCATCCGGGCTGGCGCAGGCCCGCGCTGCCGTGGCAGCCATCGGGGACGAGCGGACCGAGCGGTACGAGCACGAGTGGCGTCGGCTCTGCCGACGGCACGACCTGCTGACCGGTGGCCTGGTGCTGGCCACGAGCATCCGGCCGGTCCGCCGACGGATCGTGCGTGCGGCCACCTCGATGCCCAGGGTCTTCGACGCGGCCGTCGACCAGTTGGCACGACCGGCACGTCCGTGAGGTCGGCCGGACACAGTCGATTGTGCGCAATTTAATTGTGTGCAATGCTTCTTGCCATGCAGGAGACCCATCGGCTCGACCATCAGGTCTGCTTCGCCCTCTACTCGGCGGCGCGGGCGGCCACCTCGGCATACCGCGACTCCCTCGACGAGATCGGGCTGACGTACACCCAGTACGTCACGCTCCTCGCCCTGTGGGAGCAGGACGGGCGCACCGTCTCCGACCTGGGCGAGGCCCTGAGCCTGGACAGCGGCACCCTCTCCCCTCTCCTGACGAGGATGGCGGCACGAGGACTCGTGGAGCGTCGACGCACGGGGCAGGACGCCCGTCGCGTGACGATCCACCTGACCGACGCCGGCAACGACCTCGAGACGCAGGTCGCCTCGATCCAGCGCCGCCTCTACGAGACGGTCGACCTCGACCCCGAGGAGCTGGCCACCCTGCGCGACCTGGCCCAGCGCTTCTGCGCATCGGCGGCCGAGATCACCCACCCTGACACCCAAGGAGCACCACGATGAAGACCATCTACACCGCAGAGGCGCTGGCCACCGGCGCCGGTCGCGACGGCCACGGCCGCAGCGCCGACGGACGGCTCGACCTCGACCTCGCGGTCCCGCAGGAGATGGGCGGGTCCGGCAACGGGACCAACCCCGAGCAGCTCTTCGCCGTCGGTTACGCCGCGTGCTTCCACTCCGCGCTCCAGCTGGTCGCCAAGCAGGCGAGGGCCGACGTCACCGACTCGGCCGTCGGTGCCCGCGTGCACATCGGGCCGAATGACGACGGGGGCTTCCAGCTCGCCGTCGAGCTCGAGGTCACCCTGCCGCACCTCGACGCCGAGGTCGCCCAGCAGCTCGCCGACCGCGCCCACGAGGTGTGCCCCTACTCCAACGCCACCCGCGGCAACATCGACGTGACCGTCACGGTCACGCAGGACTGAGGACCACATGAGCACCACTCCCACGACCACCCGTCAGATCGTCCTCGCCTCGCGCCCGACCGGGGCGCCGACGAGCGACAACTTCCGCCTCGAGAGCGTCGACCTGCCCGAGCTAGCCGACGGCCAGGTCCTCGTGCGCAATGTCGTCATGTCCGTCGACCCGTACATGCGCGGTCGGATGAACGACGCGAAGTCCTATGTCGCGCCCTTCCAGGTCGACGCCCCACTCGATGGCGGCGCGGTGGGTGAGGTCATCGCCTCACGCTCCGACGACATCGCCGTCGGCCAGCACGTCCTGCACGGGCTCGGCTGGCGCGAGCACGCGATCCTGACTGCGGCCAAGGTGTCGGTCATCGACACCGAGGTCGCGCCGGCCTCCGCCTACCTCGGGGTCCTCGGGATGCCCGGCCTGACCGCCTACGTGGGCCTGACCGCGGTCGCCGAGATGCGCGAGGGAGACACCGTCTTCGTCTCGGGTGCGGCCGGGGCCGTCGGCCAGGTGGCCGGGCAGATCGCCAAGGCCCTCGGTGCCGCCAAGGTCATCGGCTCGGCAGGCACACCCGCCAAGGTCGCCCGCGCCCTCGAGCTCGGCTACGACGAGGCCTTCGACTACAAGACGGCGCCCGTCAGCGAGGGGCTGCGCGCCGCGGCTCCCGATGGCATCGACGTCTACTTCGACAATGTCGGCGGTGACCACCTCGAGGCGGCGATCTCCTCCCTTCGCCTCCATGGACGGGTCGCGATGTGCGGCGCCATCTCCCAGTACAACGCGACCGACCCCGCGCCCGGGCCGCGCAACCTCTTCCAGGCCATCGGCAAGGGGCTGACGCTGCGCGGCTTCATCGTCGGCCAGTACCCACAGCTCGCCGCCGAGTACCGCGAGCGCGCCGCCGGTTGGCTGGCCGAGGGCCGGCTGCAGGGCGACGAGACCTTCCGCGACGGGCTCGATGGTGCCCCCCAGGCCTTCATGGACCTCCTCCAGGGCGCCAACACCGGCAAGATGCTCGTTCACCTCTGACCGGCTCCCCGCTCAGGTGGTCCCGCTACGACCGGCGGCGGGACCACCCGGCGCACCGGAGGGCCGCGCCACCGTCGTCGTCACCCGCGTGAGCGCGGGTGCGGCAGGGGTGGAGCTGAAGCCGAAGCGCGGCGGCGGGCTCACCGCCCGGAGGCCACCGAGGGGCTCGCCCTCCCAGGTGCCGTCGAGCCAGGTCACGTGGTGCTGGTCGTGCGCGCCGTAGTACTCGCGGCGCCCACCGCCCGCGCTGCCGACCGTGCGCACGCCCGGCAGCAGGCGCCTGGCGATCGGGTCGGCGAGGTGTGCGAAGGCCCGGCTGCGACCGATGCGGTCCGGCACGGGCCGCAGGAGTCGGCCGACGGCCGTGCGCCCACCCAGCTCGACGCGGCACCGCAACGGTCCCGCGTCGAGCCGCCACTCGTGCTCGTCGGTGGCGAGGGTCACCGGGCAGAGGCGGACCTCGTCGAAGGAGTAGGTCGCAGCGACGTAGTCCGCGACGGCAGCGTCCGGCGCGACCAGTATTCGCCGGTCATCGGCCGTCGCGACCATGACGTCGGTGAAGGATCCGAGCGGTGAGCTCGACCAGTCACCGATGACCAGCCGCACCCCGCTGCTGCTGCCCGCACCGAGGATGCGGCCACGGAACCGGTCGAGCACGGTGGAGGTCACGGCACGCTCGGAGGGTCCACGACCCGCGCCAGCGTGAGCGAGAAGTCTCCCGCCCCGTCGGTCCATCCTGCGACGGGCTGGAGGCCGTGACCAGCCAGCTCTTCGCGCAGCTCGCCCGGGTCGAACTTGCGGGAGATCTCGGTGCGCAGGTGATCCCCCTTCGACAGCTGCCAGGTGCGTCCGATGCCGGTGAATTCCGCCTCGACGTCGCGGACCGCCCGCAGCCGCATCTCGATGCGCGAGGACCCCTCGTCCCAGACGGCCTCGTGCTCGAAGTCCCCGCGCCGCAGGCCCGTGACCGGAGTCAGGCGGTCGATGACCTCGATGAGATTGAGGTTGAACTCCGCAGTGACCCCGGCGCCATCGTCATAGGCGGCCACCAGCCGGGCGGCGTCCTTGACGAGGTCCGCGCCGAGGAGGAAGTGGTCGCCCGGAGCCAAGGCAGAGCGCACCATCCGCAGGAAGCTCGCGCGCTCGTCCTCGGTGAAGTTGCCGATCGTCCCGCCGAGGAAGAGCAGCAGCCGCTCTCCGTCCGCACCGGCCAGCGGCGGCAGGTGGTGGAAGTCGGCGACGGCCGGCTCGACCGCGAGCGTGGGGTACTCCCTCTGCAGCTGCTCGGCGGTCTCCAGGAGCACCTCGCTGCTGATGTCCAGCGGCGCATACGTGGCAGGCCGGCCACCAGCGGTGAGCTCATCGAGCAGGACCCTGGTCTTGGCGGAGGTCCCGGCCCCGAGCTCGTGGACACTGCTGGCGTCCGTGACCTCGATGATCTGCGCGCTGCGCTGCTGCAGGATCTCGCGCTCAGCCCGCGTCGGGTAGTACTCCGGCAAGGAGGTGATCTGGTCGAAGAGCCGGCTGCCCCGCTCGTCGTAGAACCACCGCGGCGGCAGCGTGGGCGGATCTGCCCAGAAGCCCTCGCGCAGGTCCTCCTCGAGCTCGTGGCGCTGGTCGGTCTGCTGCTGCGTGCTGGTCATCGGGCGAGCCGCAGGCCGGAGAAGGCCCATCGGGAGGCTGCGGGGAAGAAGTTGCGGTAGGTCGTGCGCGGGTGCTGCGGGGGCGTGATCGCCGAGGCTCCGCGCAGGACGTGCTGGTCGTTCATGAACTTGCCGTTGTACTCGCCCACCGCGCCCGGCGCCGTCTCGAAGCCGGGGTAGGGCACGTACGCGCTCGCCGTCCACTCCCAGACGTCGCCGACGGTCACCTCGGCCGCGCGAAGGGGGTGGCAGCGCTCCGGGTCGAGCAGCCCCCCGCGCACCTCGCGCCCGCTCGCGGCCCGCGCCTCCCACTCCTGCTCGGTGGGCAGGCGGTGGCCGGCCCAGCGGGCGAACGCGTCGGCCTCGAAGAAGGAGACGTGGCACACCGGCTCGGCGGCGACCACCGGTCGACGGCCGGAGAGGGTGAAGGTGGTCCACCCCCCGTCGTCGTCCTCGCGCCAGTAGCCCGGCGCGCGCCACCCGGCGGCCTGCACGCTCGCCCACCCGTCGGAGAGCCACAGGTCGGGGCGCGCGTAGCCGCCGTCGCCGATGAACTCGAGCCACTCGGCGTTGGTGACCTGACGGGCGCCGATCTCGACGTCCTCGAGCCACACCCGGTGGCGCGGGCGCTCGTTGTCGAAGGCGAAGCCCGCACCGTCGTCACCGACGTGGGTCACCCCGCCCGGGACGTGGGTCCAGCGCAGCGGGTCGGGGGCGGTCGCCGGGTCCGCGTCCGGGGCCCGCTCGACGTAGACCGGTTGCAGGACATTGCCCGACAGCAGGTGCTTGAGGTCCATGAGGAGCAGCTCCTGGTGCTGCTCCTCGTGGTGGCAGCCGAGCTCGACGAGGGCGACCTGCGCCTCCTCGAGCGTGCCCGCCTCGAGCCGCTCGGCCACCTGCTGCTCGACATCGGCCCGGTAGGCCGCGACCTCCGCGACGCCGGGGCGGGTCACGTGGCCACGGGCGGCGCGGGGGTGCCGCTCGCCCACCGCCTCGTAGTAGCTGTTGAAGAGGTACCGGAAGGCAGGGTCGCGCGGCCGGTAGCCGGGATCGGCGCCGAGGACGAACTCCTCGAAGAACCACGTCGTGTGGGCGCGGTGCCACTTCGCCGGGCTCGCCTCGGTCATCGACTGCGGGGTCTGGTCCTCGGGGCTGAGGTCACGGGTCAGCCGGTCGGTCCGCTCACGGACGCTGCGGAAGCGTTCGAGCAGCGACGTGACGTCTGCGCGTGGGGCGGTTGTGGTCATGCTGTCCTCCATGCGACGGGGGTTGACGACCACCGCCGGGCACCGGGAGATGTGGAGCTTCGGACAGGGACGACGCTACGCCAGACCCCCGACAGGCGCCCGCTCAGAGGGAGACGGTCCCGCTGTCGCCGAGGTCGGGCCGGCTGTCGCTGACGAGGCCCTTGGCCATCTGCACGACCGTCGCGATGCTGCCGGGCGTGGCCCAGTAGCGGGCGGTCTCCGCGGTCACCGTGAGCAGGGTGTTGGCGGGGTTGTCGGCGTCGCCCTCCATGAAGGCGCCGGCCGAGGGGTCCCACAGCCGCTCGAGCAGCTCGCGGTCGTCGTTGCGGGCGGCCGTGCCGCTCAGGCTGACCCAGCCGTCGTCGCTCGAGTAGGTGACGTTGACCTGCGGGTTGGCGGCGATCGCGTGCATCTTGTCCGAGTCGGCCTCGGTGATGAAGTGGACCGTCCCCGGGTCGTCGAGGTCCTGGGTGCCCATCGGCACGGAGACCAGTCGTCCGCCCTCGACGTAGGTGAGGACGGCGATCCTGGTGTCCTCCATGATCTTGGTGACGGTGTCGATCTCGTCTGCGGCCATCGTGGCTCCTCGGGTCGTCGTGCGGTGGGTCCCTGGGCCATACCCACCCGGCAGCGCGCGACACGTCCTGGCGAGGCTTGGCCTCAGAACCAGCGCCGCACCGTCGCGACGTAGTCGCCGTACCCCGACCCGAAGGTCGCGAGCATCGCCGCCTCCTCCTCGGGGATCTGGAAGAGGTCGATCACCCCGACGAAGACCGCGACCGGGAGGAGCGCGAGCAGGTCACGCCGATGGATGGCGTGCCCCGTGAGCAGGAGGGCGTCCCCGAGGTAGATCGGGTTGCGTGAGTGCCTGAAGATGCCATCGCGCACGAGCGCGGTCGCCCCCTCGGGGTGCATGGGGTCGAGCGTGGTCCCGGCCGATCGGATCTGCCGGATGCCGGCGCCCATGAGGGCGACACCCGCGACGGCGACCGCCGCACCGAGCGCGGACGTGCCGGGGGACGTCGAGCCGCGCGCCAGCACCCGCTGCGCGGCGAGCGATGCCAGCCCGACCACGGGGGGTGAGCGGAGGATCGTCGGGATGGCCATGCACCCAACGGTAGTGAGGTGCGGTGGCCGGGGACACCCCCTTCGACCTGGTCCTGCCCGCCGCCCCTCGCCGAGAAGCGGGCCATGGCCGCTATCACGCCTGGATAGCAGCCATCGCCCACGTCTCGAAGGGGGGTCAGGTCGGGCGCGTGGCCGGAGCGTTCTTCGTGGTCATCTCCGGGTCGCGCTCGATGTGGCCCTCGAGGGCCTCGTCGATCGCGACCATGGCCTCCGGGGAGAGGGTGACGCCCGAGGCGGCGACGTTCTCCTCGACCTGCTCGGGGCGCGAGGCGCCGATGATCGCGGCGGCGACGTTGGGGTTCTGCAGCACCCAGGCGACGGCGAGCTGGGCCATCGACAGGCCCGCCTCGTCGGCGATCGGGCGCAGCTGCTGCACGGCGGTCAGCAGCGCCTCGTCGCCCACGCGGCCGGCGATCGGCTTGCCCGCCTCCTCGTGGGTGGCGCGCGAGCCGGCGGGCGGGGCCTGACCGGGCTGGTACTTGCCGGTGAGGATGCCCTGGGCGATGGGGCTCCAGACGATCTGCGAGAGCCCGAGCTCCTCGCAGGTCGGGACGACGCGGTCCTCGATGACCCGCCAGATCATCGAGTACTGCGGCTGGCTGGAGATGAGGCGGATGCCGAGCTGCTGCGCGAGCGCGTGCCCCTCGCGGATCTGCTCGGCCGTCCACTCGCTGACGCCGATGTAGAGCGCCTTGCCCTGCCGGACGACGTCGGCGAAGGCCTGCATCGTCTCCTCGAGCGGGGTCTCCGTGTCGAAGCGGTGCGCCTGGTAGAGGTCGACGTAGTCGGTCTGCAGCCGCCGCAGCGAGCCGTCGATCGACTCGCGGATGTGCTTGGCCGAGAGGCCGGAGTCGTTGGGCCCGCCGGGCCCGGTCGGCCAGTAGACCTTGGTGAGGATCTCGAGCGACTCGCGCCGCTCGCCCTTGAGTGCCTCGCCGAGGACGCTCTCCGCCTTGGTGTTGGCGTAGACGTCGGCGGTGTCGAAGGTGGTGATGCCGTGGTCGAGCGCGGCCCGCACGCAGGCGGTGGCCGCGTCGGCCTCGACCTGCGACCCGTGGGTCAGCCAGTTGCCATAGGCGATCTCACTGATCTTGAGACCGCTGTTGCCGAGGTATCGGTGCTCCATGGGGCTCACGCTAGTGCCCGCACCCCGACCGTCGTCCCGTCAGGGGGTGACGTTGAGGCGACCGAGCACGGTCGCGGCGAGGTCGGCGTCGCCGGTCACCTCGACCGCCGCCTCCTCCGGGGTGATGCGACCGCCGGTGAGGAGGAGCCAGGTGGCGTCGTCCATCTCGAGGGCGACGTCGCTCCCTTCGCTCGGGTCGAAGGGGGCCGCCCTCCCGTCCTCGCCCACCCGGGCCGCGAGCACCCGCCCCTGCGGTCCGGTGATCGTCGCGACCACCGCCGTGCCGACGGGCAGGCGGCGCAGGGTCGTCGGGAAGACCTTCGTCATCAGGCCGGCGACGTGGGCGGCACCGACACCGGTCGTCGTCATCGGTCGCCCGGTGGCGCGGCGGATGTCCTGCTCGTGGACCCACAGGTCGATCGGGCGATTGCGCAGGAGGGTGCGCAGGTCCCAGCCGAGGTCACCGACGATGCCGGGCGCCGGGGTGCCCGGGTCCGACTGGTCGAGGGCGGCGAGGACCTCGCGGCGCGCGACGCAGGCGGTCTCGAACTCGTCGAGCAGCGTTGCGGCAGAGCGCTCCCGGCGGGCGGCCACGCCCACCCCGGTGAGGTCGGTCGGCATCGGTTGGTTGGCGCCCGACTCCACCGCGACGCGGCCGCCCTCGGGCTGGTCCATGCCCGCCGCCTCGGACTCGAGGTGCGCGAGGTGGGCGAGCACGTCCTTGACGGTCCACCCCGGCAGCGCCGGCCGGTCCCAGTCGTCGTCGCCGAGCTCGCGCAGGACGGCGAGCAGGTCGCGGGAGGTCTCGTCCCACAAGGCCAAGGGGTCCGGTCGCGTCATGCTGGCCAGCGTAGGGCGAGGTCGTGGGGAGCGCTCCCCATCGCCCCGCGGCTGCTGCCGGACCTAACGTGTGCCGAGGACGTCGGAGAGACATCGAGGGGAACAGATGAGCCAGACCGTGAGCCACGGCAGCAACGCCGAGCGCCTGGACGACATCGCCGGCAACCTCCAGAGCCAGAGCCACCGGGTCGACGACATCGCCGAGCGAGGTACGGCGATGGTGCACGTGCTCGAGGACGCGTGGCAGGGCGGCGACCTGGAGCACTTCTGCCACGAGTGGACGGCGGCGCGGCAGCAGGTCGCCCAGGCCGCTCAGACCCTGCAGCAGGCCGTGGACCGCCTGCGCGCCGAGGCCGACCAGCAGCGCCGCACGAGCGACGACGGCGGCCCGGACCGGGGCGTCGGTGGGTCCCGTGAGCCGGTGAGCCCGGACAACAACGACGCGCGTGACGGGTTCGGCAGCTGGCTGCGCCGGCTCTTCGGCGACGACCCGTGGAGCGGCACGCAGGACCCGGGAGCAGGCCAGGGCCAGCTGCCCGAGGGTGCCGACCCGGACGACCCGATGATCCAGGAGATGCAGGCGACGCCGCAGGGTCGCGCCACCCTCGACTGGATGGCGCGCAACGGCATCGAGATCATCGTCGACCCCAACCAGCAGGGCGCGATCTACGACGCAGGGCTGAACGCGATGGTCATCGGGCCCGGGTACGACAACTCGTCGACGATCATCCACGAGGCCAGCCACGCGCGGTGGGACGCAGAGGACCGCCCGGTCGATGCCACGGAGGTCCCGCGGGACGAGTACCTCGACAACCGTCTGCGCGACGAGACCGAGGCCGTGGCGACCGAGGTCAGCTACGCGAAGCAGCAGCGCGAGGCCGGGGTGGACGTGCCGGTCAGCAGGGCCGAGCAGGACTACGACGCCGCGCGCCAGAGCGCCATCGACGCGGGCAAGTCCCCCGAGGAGGCCGACCAGGCGGGCCAGGACGCCATCTACGAGCTCTTCACCAGTGGCTACTACACGACGTCCAACACCGGTCAGACCTACCCCGAGTACTACGGGTCCCACTGGGACTCGGTGAACTGACGAGGAACCGCTCGAAGATGGGTAGCGTCGAAGGACCATGGAGCTGATGTCACGACCTCGACCCCTGCGGCACGTCTGGGCCATGACCGCCGCGGCCCTCTGCCTCGTGCCCGTGTCGGCATGCGCTGGGGACACCACGACCGACCCGAGCACGACCCAGGCACCGACCCGGAGCACGACAACAGGAGGCAAGGACATGCAGGAAGAGATCGCCACGACCCTGGAGGCGACCAGCCCGACGATCGCGCGGGCCGTCCGGGCCGACACCACGAGCATCTCCCCCATCGAGGCAGCCGCCCTCGGGGACTGGCAGGTCGTCGACGTCCTGCCGAGCGGTGGGGGTCACCCGCAGCGGTGGTTCATGGGGATCAAGGACTCCGGTCGTGAGGTCGTCGTCCTGAGCGGCTTCCCCGAGCGCTGGGAGCAGGTGATCGAGGGGGCCCGCGTGACCAGCGCGGACGAGGCGGAGGAGCTCGCCGCCGTCCACGCCGACGCCACGCGGGACATGACGAAGGGCTACGCGCGCCTGTCCTCCGTCGACGACATCCGGTTCGTCCCCACGCCCTCCGAGGAGGAGACGGCCCGGATCGAGGCCGTCCGCCGTGACCACGCCGATGACATCTCCGCCGCCACGGTGACGGGCGACGGGCCGTGGATCGTGGAGCTGTGGACGGTGACCGACGGCGACCTGGTGCGGCACGACGTGACCGTGGGGACGGACGGGGCGATCACCGATGCCACCGAGGTCGTGGAGGCCGACCTGCCGGTCCCCGAGACGGTCTGAGGAACGAGCGGCTGGCACGATCAGGGGATGACCGACTCCGCGGGATCCCCCCTTCGTACCGTGCTGCTCGGGTGCGGCGACCTCGGCATCCGCGTCGGGACCGCCCTGCTGGCGGCAGGCCACGAGGTGACCGGCGTGCGGCGCAACGTCGCAGCGCTGCCGGAGGGCTTCCACGGCGTCGCCGCCGACCTCGCCTCCGGGGACGTCCCGGACCTGCCCGCGGACCTGCTCGTCATCTCCCTCACCCCCGACCGCCGGGACGAAGGGGGGTACCGCCGCGCCTACCTCGACGGGGTCCGCGGTGGGCTGGACGCCGTGCTGCGCGCCGGGATGCCGCGGCGAGCGGTGCTCGTGTCGTCGACGAGCGTGTACGGCGACCTCGAGGGCGACCTCGACGAGACGACTCCCGTTGCGCCGCAAGCGGATCGACCCAAGATCCTGCTCGAGTCCGAGGCCCTCTTCCGCGCGGCGCTCCCCCACGGGAGCATCCTGCGGTTCAGCGGGCTCTACGGCGCGCCCGGCAACCGGCTCGTGCGCATGACCCGCGAGGGCCACAACGCCGACCCCGGCCGCTGGACCAACCGCCTCCACCGCGAGGACGCGGCCGCCGCGATCACCCACCTGCTGACGATGGCCGCGGAGCCGAGCGACCTCTACGTCGGGACCGACGACGAGCCGGCCCTGGCCGGGGACGTGCGGGACTTCGTCGCCGACGAGCTCGGGGTGCCGCGCCCGGCGCCGACCGGGGTCGAGGAGCCGCACGGACGCCGGATGCGCAACACGCGGCTGCGGTCGAGCGGGCTGGAGCTGCGGTACCCGACGTACCGGGAGGGGTACCGGGCGCAACTGCTGCTCGACCGCTGATCCTGCATTTGTAGGCTGCGGCCATGGATCTGCAGGAGATGCTCGACCGGGCCGGGACCGGCACCCTCCACGTCGAGGAGGGCTGGGGCCAGGGACGGGCCACCTACGGCGGCCTCGTCGCCGGGCTGGCCCTCGCCGCGCTGCGTGCGCAACTGCCGGACGCCCCTCCGCTGCGGCACCTCATGGTCAGCTTCGTCGCGCCGCTGGCGCCGGGGAGCGCCCGGGCCGAGGTGACGACGCTGCGCCGGGGCAAGAACGCCACCCAGGCGCAGGCGCACGTGGTGCAGGACGGCCAGGTCGTCGCGGCTGTGCTCGCCGCCTTCGGTCGGGAGCGCGAGTCCACGATCTCGGTGCCGCACGAGAGCGGCGCGATGCCGGCGTTGCCCGCGCCGGAGACGATCGAGCCCTTCCCGCACGTCCCCGGCGCGTCGCCCGACTTCTTCCAGCACGTCGAGATGCGGTTGGCCGACGGCGGCTTCCCGTACACGGGCGTCGACACCTCGCACCTGCACGGCTTCATGCGCTTCCGGGAGGCGCCGCCGGGCTTCGACGAACGGCACTTCGTCAGCCTCGCCGACGCGTGGCCGCCCGCGGTCATCCAGATGCTGTCGCAGCCGGCCCCCGGCAGCAGCCTGACCTGGTCGCTCGAGATCACCGACGACGTCGCGGCCGAGCCCGACACCCACTGGGCCTACGCCGTGCGCACCGACCGCGCCGAGGGTGGCTACGCCCACACGGACGCGCGGATCTGGCACCCGGACGGGCGCCTCGTCGCGATCAGCCGGCAGACGGTGGCCGTCTTCGGCTGAGCGGCGCGGTCACGCCGGGACCACCGACGACACGACGAAGGAGCGCGACCCGTGGGTCGCGCTCCTTCGTCGTGCGGCGTGGGGTCAGCGGTTGCGGCCGCTGCTGCTGGAGCTGAAGGCCACGACGCTGCCGCCGCGGCTGCCACCCTGGCGGGCGGACCCGCCGCCCTGGCCACCGGAGCGACGCTGGCCGCCCGAGGCGCCGCGCGACTGACCGCCGCCGGAGCCGCCACGGCCCTGGCCGGAGCCGCCGCCGTTGCGGTTGCGCCCGGCACCGCCGCGCTCACCGCGCTGACGCTGGCCGTCCTGGCCGCCCTGGCCGCTGCGGGACTGGCCGCCACGGCCACCACCGCGGGAGCCCCCCTTCGCCCCGCCCTGCTGCTGCGGGACGTCGGCGACGAAGCCACCGGGGAAGGTCCGCTCGCCCGGGGCCAGCTCCGCGAGGAGCTCGTGCCCGACGGCGACGCGGGTGGTGGTGGGCTTGATGCCGGCCTTGCGGGTGAGGTCGCGGACGTCGCGGACCTGCTCGTCCGTCATCAGCGTGACGACGGTGCCCTCGGCACCGGCGCGGGCCGTGCGACCGGAGCGGTGCAGGTAGGCCTTGTGCTCGACCGGCGGGTCGGCGTGGATGACGAGCGAGACGTCGTCGACGTGGATGCCGCGGGCGGCGATGTCGGTCGCGACGAGGGTCTGCGCGCTGCCGGAGTGGAAGGCCTCCATCGTCCGGGTGCGCGCGCCCTGGCTGAGGTTGCCGTGCAGCTCGACCGCGGGGACACCGGCGGCGTTGAGCTGGCGGGCCATCTTCTTGGCGCGGTGCTTGGTGCGGGTGAAGACGACCTTGCGACCCGGCGCGGCGACGAGGTCGGTGAGGACCGGGAGGTGGTCGTCGTTCCTGATGTGCAGGACGTGGTGGGTCATCTTCGCGACCGGCGACTGCGCCGAGTCGGCCTCGTGGGTGACCGGCTGCTCGAGGTAGCGCTTGACGATCTGGTTGATCGCGCCGTCGAGGGTCGCGGAGAAGAGCATCCGCTGGCTGCCGCGCGGGGTCTTGTCGAGGATGCGCTTCACGCCCGGCAGGAAGCCGAGGTCGGCCATGTGGTCGGCCTCGTCGAGGATCGTGATCTCGATCCCGGAGAGGTCGACGTGGCCCTGCTGCATGAGGTCCTCGAGACGGCCCGGGCAGGCGACGACGACGTCGACGCCGCGCGCGATGGCCTGGACCTGCGGGTTCTGGCCGACACCGCCGAAGACGGTGCGGCTGCGCATGCCCAGGACGGAGGCGAAGGGAGCCAGCACGTCATCGATCTGCGTCGCCAGCTCGCGGGTCGGCACGAGGATCAGGGCACGGGGGCGCTTGGGCTGCGGGCGCCGGTTGGCCTCGGCCAGGCGGGCGAGCATCGGCAGGACGAAGGCCAGGGTCTTGCCCGAGCCGGTGCGGCCGCGGCCGAGGACGTCCCGGCCGGCGAGGGAGTCCGGCAGCGTCGCTGCCTGGATCGGGCTGGGGACGGTGATGCCGTCCTGCTCGAGGATCGAGGTCAGGGCGGTGGGCACGCCGAGGTCGGCGAAGGTGTTGGTCACGAAGGGTGCTCCAGACGGAGTCATGATGCTTCGGTTCTGCCCGGCGCGGGAGCCAGCCTGCGGCAACGCAGGGGACGATCGCGGCGCGATGGCATCGGTGCAATCAAAGAAGCAGCTCGCTGCAGAACTGGGCGGCTGCTGTGTCGAGTGTAGCGGGCGAAGGGGGGCGGTCCTGACCACGGGTGGTTGACGCGGGTGCCAAGCTGCCGCCATGCCGATCCAGATGCGTTCCTTCGCCAAGAGCTCCTTGACGGTGGAGGAACGCGTCGAAGTGGAGCGAGTAGCTGTACTGGCCGAACATCTCCGCCAGGAGCTGGACGAGCGCGAGATCGCCATCAATCAAGCGCATGTCGTCGGCGCCCAGAGCGCTGCGATTCAGGCCATCGTGTCCGAGGTCCTCAAGGAAGAGCTCCACTTCGGCGAGGAGGTCGTCCTCACCCCGCAGGACGGGATCGTCACGAGAGCTCGGCCCGACTTCGTCTTTCCCCTCGCGCCCGGTCGCGGGGTCATGGCGGAGGTGGAACGTGGGGGTACGGTCAACAACAACCACGACCTCAAGGACATGTGGAAGGCGCACATCGCCAGCGACATCCAGCACCTCTTCCTCGTCGTGCCCAACTCGAACTGGAAGAGGGACGGCGGCGCCCGGGAGAAGCCCTTCCCCCGGGTGGTCAATCGCGTGGGGGCCTTCTTCGGCAGCCACCGACGGGAGGTCGACGTCCTGTCCGCGCATGTCTTCGGGTACGGCCTGCTCGACATCGAAGCTGCGGTTCAGCTACGACCCGACCAGGTGAGCTGACACCCCCTTCGACCGAGCTCAGGGTGACCACATGACGCACCGGACCCGCCCCGTCCCCGACCACACCGCCGAGCTGACCGCCCTGCGCGCGAGGCTCTACTCACCGGAGCTGAGCCCGCTCGAGGCAGCCGGGATGCTCGCCGCCGTGGAGCTGCTCCGCCGGCACGAGCAGGGCAGCTTCGAGATCTGCCAGAACCCGAGCAGCGTCGCGCTCGTGCGGCTGTGTCTCGGGCGGCGCTTCGAGCTCGTGCACGACGAGGACGAGGAGTGCACCTGCTGCTGCCACGACTGACGTCGACAGCCAGCCGCAGTTCGTAGCGCGCGAAGGGCGGTCGATCAGATGACGCCCTGGGCCACCATCGCGTCGGCGACCTTGATGTAGCCGGCGAGGTTGGCGCCGGCGACGTAGTCACCGGGGCTGTCGAACTCCTCGGCGGTGGCCACGCAGTTGGTGTGGATATCGCGCATGATCTCCTCGAGGCGCAGCTCGGTCTCCTCGAAGCCCCAGGAGTCGCGGCTGGCGTTCTGCTGCATCTCCAGGGCGGAGGTGGCGACGCCGCCGGCGTTGGAGGCCTTGCCCGGAGCGTAGAGGACCTCGGACGCGCGGAAGGCCTCGATCGCACCCGGCACGCAGGGCATGTTGGCCCCCTCGGCGACGAGCTTGACGCCGTTCTTGATCAGCGTCGCGGCGTGCTCCTCGGAGAGCTCGTTCTGCGTCGCGCACGGCAGGGCGACGTCGCACGGCACGTCCCAGATCGTGCCGTCGGCGATGTGGCGGGCGGACCCCCCCTTCGCCTCCGCGTAGTCCGTGAGGCGACCGCGCTGGCGCTCCTTGATCTCCTGCAGGAGGCCCAGGTCGATGCCGCCCTCGTCGACGACGTAGCCGCCGGAGTCGGAGACGGCGATGACCGTGCCGCCGAGCTGGTGCACCTTCTCGACCGCGTAGATGGCGACATTGCCGGAGCCCGAGACGACGACCCGCTTGCCCTCGAGCGAGTCGTCCTTGACCGCGAGCATCTCCTGCGCGAAGAACACCGTCCCGTAGCCGGTCGCCTCGGTGCGCACCTGCGAGCCGCCCCACGACAGGCCCTTGCCCGTGAGGACACCGGACTCGTAGGTGTTGGTGATCCGCTTGTACTGGCCGAAGAGGTAGCCGAGCTCGCGCCCGCCCACCCCGATGTCGCCGGCCGGGACGTCCGTGTACTCGCCGATGTGGCGGTACAGCTCGGTCATGAAGGACTGGCAGAACCGCATGATCTCCTGGTCGGAGCGGCCCTTGGGGTCGAAGTCCGACCCGCCCTTGCCGCCGCCGATCGGCATGCCGGTCAGCGAGTTCTTGAAGACCTGCTCGAAGCCGAGGAACTTGATGATCGACAGGTTGACGCTCGGGTGGAAGCGCAGCCCGCCCTTGTACGGGCCGAGCGCGGAGTTGAACTCCACGCGGAAGCCGCGGTTGATCTGCACGTCGCCGGAGTCGGTCACCCACGGCACGCGGAAGATGATCTGGCGCTCCGGCTCGACGATCCGCTTGAGGATCGACCACTGCGCGTACTCGTCGACGCGGCCGGCGATCGGGCTCAGCGACTGCATGACCTCGTAGACGGCCTGGTGGAACTCCTTCTCACCCGGGTTGCGGGCGATCACCTCGTCGAAGTGGGCCTGGAAGTTCGGGTGCAGCGCGGAAGCGGTCATGCGGGCTCCTCGAGAGGCGGGCGTGGGTCTGACCTCACGTTAGCCGGGCAGGCACGAGGGGGCCGCAGGCGTTCTGCAGGTGAGAAGGGGTCCGTGGCAGGGTTGGGGCATGAGCACCCAGGTGAGTCGCCAGTCCGGCCCGGACCGCTTCGAGATCACGAGCGAGGGGAAGGTGGCCGGGTTCGCGCAGTTCGCCGACCACGACGGGCGCCGGGTCTTCTTCCACACCGAGATCGACGAGGAGTTCGGCGGGCAGGGGCTGGCCGGCATCGTCGTCGAACGGGCCGTCGCGGCCACCCGCGAGGAAGGTCTGACAGTCGTCCCCGTCTGCCCCTACGTCAAGAAGTGGCTCGGCAAGCACCCCGAGCACGGCGACATCACCTCGCAGCCCACCCCGGCGGACCTCGCCGCGATCGACGCGTGAGGGTCGCGACCTTCAACGTCAACGGCATCCGGGCGGCGCAGCGAAGGGGGTTCGAGACCTGGCTCGCCGAGCGCCGGCCCGACGTCGTCGCCCTGCAGGAGGTCCGCTGCCCACCCGAGCAGCTGCCGAGCGGGGTCTTCGGTGACCACCACCTGGCCTACGAACCGGGCCACATCGCCGGCCGCAACGGCGTCGCCGTCCTCACCCGCACCCGCCCCGCGGCCGTGCGCACCTGGGACGGCGAGGTCCTGGTGCGCGCCCCCGGCGAGGAGCACCTGCACACCGAGCCCTCCCCGCCCGGCACGATGGCGCGCGGGTTGTCCCCCTTCGCCTCCGAGGGGCGGTACATCGAGGTCGACCTCGCCGACGCCCCCGTGACCGTCGCGTCGTTGTACCTGCCGAAGGGGGGCCTGCCCGCCCACCTGCAGAAGCCCGGCGGGCGCGAGGTCCCCGACGGCGGCGCGAGGTACCAGCGCAAGATGCGCTTCCTCGCCTCCTTCGCCCGACAGCTCGACCGCTCCCGCAAGGCGGCCCGCGCGGCCGGTCGGGAGTTCCTGCTCCTCGGCGACCTCAACATCGCGCACACGCCCCAGGACCTCACCAACTGGCGCAGCAGCAGCAGGTCAGAGGGGTTCCTGCCCGAGGAGCGCGAGTGGTTCTCCTCGATCGTCTCCCCGCGCACCCTCGTCGACGTCGTCCGCGCGCAGCACCCCGACGCGTCCGGCCCGATGTCGTGGTGGTCGTGGATGGGCGGGGCCTTCGACCGGGACACCGGCTGGCGGATCGACTACCACCTGGCGACGCCCGGCCTGGCCCGGCGAGCCGTGACCGCCGGGACCGACCGCCCGGCGAGCGGCCCCGAGCGGGTGAGCGACCACGCCGCGGTCGTCGTGGACTACGCGGACTGACCTTCGAGACGGTTGCTTCGCAACCTCCTCAGGGAGCGGTGGTTAGGTTGGCCCCATGAGTGACGTCACCGTGCTGCACAACCCGAAGTGCTCGACCTCCCGCGCCGCCATCGAGGCCGTCGACGCGGCCGGCACGCAGGCCGAGGTCGTCCAGTACCTCAAGGAGCCCCTCGACGAGGCGGCCCTGCGCGAGCTCATCGGCAAGCTCGAGGACGAGCCGACCGACCTCGTGCGCCGCGACTCCTTCTTCAAGGAGCAGGGCCTGACCGACGCCGACGTCGCGACCGTCGACCAGGTCGTCGCCGTGCTCGTGGAGCACCCGCGCCTCATGCAGCGTCCGGTGCTCGTCAAGGGCGATGTCGCGATCATCGGTCGGCCCAAGGAGCGGGTCGCGCCCTTCCTGGCCGGCTGAGCGGCGCTCAGACCTGCAGCTCGCCCATCTCGTCCCAGCCGGTCCCCTCGACGGTGCGGCTGATGATGCGGGGCGTCTCGGCGAGGGTCGGGCGCATCGCCTCGAGCCCCTGGGCGAAGTGGTCGCTCGTCACGTGCGCCTCGCCCGCGTCGTCCTGGAAGGCCTCGACGAGCACCCACTCGTCGTCGCTCTCGATGCTGCGGCTCCACTCGAAGAAGATGTTGCCCGGCTCGGCCCGCGTGGCCTCGGTGAACTCCCGGACGATCTGCGGGAAGCGCTCCGTGTACTCGGGCTTGGTGCGGTACTTCACGACGATGAGGATCATGCGCCCACGCTAGCCCGCCGGATGACCACGCCCGGGCACATCCTCCCCTAGGCTCGGCCCCATGACGCGACCGCACGCAGCCGCGATCATCGAGGACGCCTGGCACCGCCAGCTGGCCGGCGCCATGCGCCGACGAGGCTGGGGCACCCGCGTCCTCGCCTTCACCGGCTACGGCAGCACCGAGCGCGTCCGCGTCCTCGGCCGGGTCCTGATGACCCGTCGCCCGTACGCACCGGCCGCCGCGGACGCCCGCGCGACGTGGCTCGAGCTGCGCACCGCCGACAGCGAGCGACGGGGGTGGCGCGCCTTCTTCACCACACCGGCCGGTGGCGAGCCGGTCACCGTGCGCATCGGCGAGCGCGAGTACCGCACCCGGTCCGACCGCTCCGGGCTGCTCGACCTCACGATCACCGGCCACGGCCTGGAGCCCGGCTGGCACGACCTGCAGATCGTCTCCCCGCGGGCGGCGGACACGACGGCGGCGGTCTTCGTCGTCGAGCAGGGGCAGACCTTCGGCATCGTCTCCGACATCGACGACACGATCATCACGACGACGATGCCGCGACCGATGATCGCCGCGTACAACACCTTCTTCCGCCACGAGGGCACCCGCCGCCCCGTGCCGGGCATGGCGACGATGTACCGCGAGCTGCTCGCCGAGCACCCGGGCGCCCCGATCGTCTACGTCTCGACGGGCGCGTGGAACGCGGTGCCGTCCATCACCCGCTTCCTCCGGCGCTCGGGCTACCCCCTCGGCCCGATGCTCATGACCGACTGGGGCCCGACCAACACCGGCTGGTTCCGCTCCGGTCGTGACCACAAGCGCGCCTGCCTGCACCGGCTCGCCCGCGAGCTGCCCGACGTGCGCTGGCTGCTCATCGGCGACGACGGGCAGCACGACCCGAGCATCTACGGTGAGTTCGCCGAGCAGCTGCCCGAGCGGGTGCGCGCCATCGGGATCCGCACGCTGTCGGCGACCGAGCAGCTGCTGAGCCACTTCACGCCGATCGCGACCGACGACTACGCGCAGCACGTCGGCGTCGAGCTGCCGGTGTGCCACGCGAGCGACGGCTACACGATGCTCGAGCAGCTGCGCGAGTGCCTCGGGGCGACCCGTGCCTGAGCTGCCGGAGGTCCAGCGGCTCGTCGACGTGCTCGGCGAGCGGCTCTCCGGCCTGGCCGTCGAGCGCCTGGAGCTCGCGTCCTTCTCCGTGCTCAAGACCTTCGACCCGCCGCCGCAGGCGCTCGAGGGCGCCCCCGTCGACGGGGTCCACCGCCACGGCAAGTTCATCGACATCGACTGCGACGGGACGCACCTCGTCATCCACCTGGCCCGCGCCGGCTGGATCCGCTGGTCCGACGAGCTGCCCGGCACACCGCTGCGCCCCGGCAAGTCGCCGATCGCGCTGCGGGTGCGGCTCGTCGACGGGTCCGGCTTCGACGTCACCGAGGCGGGGACCAAGAAGTCCCTCGCCGCCTACCTCGTGCGCGACGTCCAGGAGGTCCCCGGGATCGCCCGCCTGGGACCCGACCCGCTCTCCGGAGAGCTGACCCGCGAGGCCTTCGGTGCCCTCCTCGCCGGCCGCAAGACGCAGATCAAGGGGGTGCTGCGCGACCAGTCACTCATCGCCGGCGTCGGCAACGCCTACTCCGACGAGGTCCTGCACGCGGCGCGGCTGTCCCCCTTCGCCCTGGCCTCGTCGCTGACGGAGGAGGAGGTCGACACGCTCCACGAGGCGCTGCGCACCACCCTCACCGACGCGATCGCCGCCGCGTCGGGCAAGGCCGCGGCCGAGCTCAAGGACACCAAGCGCTCGGGGATGCGGGTGCACGGACGGACCGGCGAGGCCTGCCCGGTCTGCGGTGACGTCGTGCGCGAGGTGAGCTTCGCCGACCGCTCGCTGCAGTACTGCGCCACCTGCCAGACGGGCGGCAAGCCGCTCGCGGACCGGCGCACGAGCAAGTTCCTCAAGTAGTCAGTCCGCGGTGATGAGCCGCCACGCCGAGCGGATGTGCGCCTCGGTGACCGCGGCGGCCCGGTCCGGGTCGCCGGCGGTGACCGCCTCGAGGATCGCCCGGTGGTCGGCGCACAGCTTGTCCGCGACGTCCTCCCACGTCCCGACGGAGCGGAAGGCGTCGAGGATCGGCAGGCGCATCGACTCGCGGATCGCGGCGGTGAAGTCGCGGGCCAGGTGGTTGCCGGCCGCGCGGGCGAGCAGCACGTGGAAGGCGGTGTCGCAGTCGTTGAAGCGACCGCGGTCGACCTGCGGGTCCTCCATCGCCTCGAGCAGACGCTCCATCTCCGCGAGGTGCTCGGCGCTCGCGTGGGTGGCGGCCAGGCGCACGCTGAGCGTCTCGAGTGCGACGCGCACCTCCAGGACGTCGGGCAGCGGGAAGTTCGCCAGCGCCACGTGGAGCCGCAGCAGCCTCCCGAGCGCACCACTCGGCACCGCGGTGATCGTCGTACCGCCGGCCCCGCCCGCTCCGACGGCGGAGCGCACGACGCCCTGGGCCTCGAGCGTGCGGACGGCCTCACGCACCGCGGCCCGGCCGACGTCGAGCATCTTCGCCAGCTCCCGCTCGGCCGGCAGGGTGTCGCCGACGTTGAGGCGACCGTCGAGGATCCGGGCGTCGACCCACTCGAGCACGACCTCGTAGGCCTTGAGGTTGGCAGGGGGTCGCGGGGTCGCGGCGTCATCGGTCACCGGCACAGGATGGCACGCGCCCCTCCGCCCCGACCACGTGGTCAGACCATTCGCCGACGCCATTGGTCGGACCATTGACGCGGGTGCGGGTGAGGCCCTATCGTCGTGTCGCCCGGTAATGGTCTGACCATTCCCGGACTCCCGCCCGACGACGTGCACCCGGAGACCCGATGACCGCAGTACCGACGTCCTTCACACCCGAGATCTCGCCCGTGGCCGACAGCCTCGCGCTCTCCGCCCTCGTGGCCCTCCTCCCCCTCGTGACGATCTTCGTCACCCTCGGGGTCCTGAGGTGGAAGGCCCACTGGGCGGGCCTCACCGCCGTCGCCGCCGCGATCCTCGTGGCCGTGCTCTTCTTCGGCATGCCCGTCCACCTCGCGGCGCTCGCGGCGACCGAGGGTGCGGTCTTCGGCCTCTTCCCGATCATGTGGATCGTCTTCACGGCGATCGTCCTCTACCAGGTGACCGTGCGCTCAGGTCATTTCGAGGACCTGCGCGCGACCTTCCGGCTCATCTCGGACGACCCGCGGATCCAGGCGATCATCATCGCCTTCTGCTTCGGCGCCCTGCTCGAGGCGCTCGCCGGCTTCGGCGCCCCCGTGGCCATCACCGGCGTCATGCTCATGGCCGTCGGCTTCGCCCCCCTTCGTGCCGCCACGGTCGTGCTGCTCGCCAACACCGCGCCGGTCGCCTTCGGCGCCATCGCCATCCCGATCCTCACCGCCGGCAACCTCACGGGCATCCCGTACCAGGAGATCGGCGCCTACGTCGGTCACCAGGCCCCGGTCATCGCGGTCTTCGTCCCGCTGCTCCTCGTCTTCATGGTCGACGGGCGAAGGGGGGTCCGCCAGACCTGGCCGGCGGCCGTCGTCATCGGCCTCGCCTTCGCCGTGGCCCAGTGGGTCTCCGCGACGTGGATCTCCGTGGAGATGACCGACATCATCGCCTCGCTCGTCGCGCTCGCCGCCGCCGTCGCCTTCCTGCGGGTCTGGCAGCCGTCCGGCGGGGACGAGGCCACCGAGTCCCTCCAGGTCGAGCGGCGCGAGCAGCTCGCCGTGGTCGGCACCGGCGGCGCCGGCGGCGCCGCCGCGGCCTCCGGCACGGTCGACCAGTACCAGATCACCCCCGAGGAGCTGGACGAGCAGGCCCGCTCGCTCACGCCGCGCCGCATCGCCTGGGCGATGTTCCCCTACGTCCTCGTCGTCGCCGTCTTCTCCGTCGCCAAGCTCGTCCCGGCCGTGGACACCTGGCTGACCGGCACCAACATCACGATCCCCTGGCCCGGGCTCGCCGGCGAGGTGCTCACCCACGACGGCGCGGTCAACGGGTCCGCGACGTACACGCTGAGCTGGCTCTCCTCGCCCGGCACGATGCTCCTCGTCTGCGCCACCGTCGTCGCCCTCGCCTACCGCATCGGCTTCTCCGGTCTCTTCGCGGAGATGAGGGCCACGGCCATCCAGATGCGCTGGGCCTTCGTCACCGTCGCCTCGGTCCTCGCGCTCGCGTACGTCATGAACCTCTCCGGGCAGACGATCACCATCGGCGCCTGGATCGCCGGGACCGGCACGGCCTTCGCCTTCTTCAGCCCGCTGCTCGGCTGGATCGGTACGGCCGTCACCGGGTCGGACACGAGCGCCAACGCGCTCTTCGCCACCCTGCAGCAGAGCGCCGCCGAGCGGGCCGGGATCGACCCGACGCTGCTCGTCGCCGCCAACACCTCCGGAGGAGTCGTCGGCAAGATGATCAGTCCCCAGAACCTCACGATCGCGGCGACTGCGGTCGGTCTCGTCGGCCAGGAGTCGGCCATCCTGCGTAAGGTCTTGCCATGGAGCGTCGGCCTGATCGTCGTCATGTGCCTCCTCGTCGGTCTCCAGTCGACCGTCCTGGCGGGGATGCTGCCGTGAACGCCCCGATCGCCCCCTCGGGCCTGCGCGTCGCGCTCTTCGCCACGTGCTTCAACGACACGATGTGGCCCGACACCCCCAAGGCAACGGTCCGCCTCCTCGAGCGGCTCGGCGTGCGGGTGGAGTTCCCGATGGAGCAGGCCTGCTGCGGCCAGGTGCTCACCAACACCGGGTACGGCCGCGACGCCGTCCCGATGGTGCAGCGCTTCGCGGACGTCTTCGAGCGGTACGACGCCGTCGTGGCGCCGTCGGGCTCATGCGTCGGCTCCGTCCGTGAGCAGCACGCCACCATCGCCCGGCACGCGGGCGAGGACCGCCTGCTCGAGCGGGTGCAGCGGGTGACGCCCAAGGTCCACGAGCTGTCCGAGTTCCTCGTCGACGTGCTCGGGGTGACCGACGTCGGCGCGTACTTCCCGCACCGCGTCACCTACCACCCGACGTGCCACTCCCTGCGCATGCTGCGGGTCGGCGACAAGCCGCTGCAGCTGCTCCGGGGGGTCCGCGGGCTCGAGCTCGTCGACCTGCCGGGCGACACGGAGTGCTGCGGCTTCGGCGGGACCTTCGCGGTGAAGAACGCCGACGTCTCCGTCGCGATGGGCGCGGACAAGTGCCGCAACATCCGCTCGACCGACGCCGAGGTCGTCGTCGCGAGCGACAACTCCTGCCTGGCCCACATCGGCGGCATGCTCGACCGGCAGCGGTCCGGGGTGCGGCACATGCATCTGGCGGAGATCCTGGCTTCCACGGAGGAGGACCCCTCATGAGCACGCAGACCCGCGGCGGACCGGTCCAGGAGACCTCGCCGACCTTCGTCGGGATGCCGGCCTTCCCCGACGCCGCCCGCGAGGCCCTCGACAACACCCAGCAGCGACGCAACCTGCGGCACGCGACGCACACGATCCGCGACAAGCGGGCCGCGGTCGTCGAGGAGCTGCCGGGGTGGGAGGCGCTGCGGGTCGCCGGGGCCGACGCCAAGGACGAGGCCCTCACCCATCTGGGCGACTACCTCGAGCAGCTGGAGGAGTCCCTCACCGCGCAGGGCGCGACGGTCCACTGGGCCCGGGACGCCGTCGAGGCCAACCGGATCGCGCTGGAGATCGTCCGCGCCAAGGAGGTCGACGAGGTCGTCAAGGTCAAGTCCATGGTGACCCAGGAGATCGAGCTCAACGAGGCGCTCGAGGAGGCGGGCATCCACGCGTGGGAGACCGACCTCGCCGAGCTCATCGTGCAGCTCGGGCACGACCGTCCGAGCCACATCCTCGTACCCGCGATCCACCGCAACCGCAGCGAGATCCGCGAGATCTTCCTCCGGGAGATGGCCAAGGTCGGGCGCCCCGCGCCCGAGGACCTCACCGACGACCCGGCGCGCCTCGCCGAGGCCGCGCGGCTGCACCTGCGGGAGAAGTTCCTGCGCGCCAAGGTGGGGATCTCCGGGGCCAACTTCGCGATCGCCGACACCGGCACGCTCGTCGTCGTCGAGTCCGAGGGCAACGGGCGGATGTGCCTCACGCTGCCGGAGACCCTCGTCTCCGTCGTCGGGATCGAGAAGGTCCTGCCCACGTGGGACGACCTGGCCCCGATGATGCAGCTGCTCCCCCGCTCCAGCACGGGCGAGCGGATGAACCCGTACACGACGATGTGGACCGGCGCGCACGACGGCGACGGACCCCAGGACGTGCACGTGATCCTGCTCGACAACGGTCGCAGCCACGTCCTCGCCGACACCGTCGGCCGCGAGGCCCTGCGCTGCATCCGCTGCTCGGCCTGCCTCAACGTCTGCCCCGTCTACGAGCGGACCGGCGGCCACGCCTACGGCTCTGTGTACCCGGGCCCGATCGGCGCGGTCCTCAACCCGCAGCTGCGGGGCACGAGCAGCGACATCGACGCGTCGCTGCCCTATGCCTCGAGCCTGTGCGGCGCGTGCTTCGACGCCTGCCCGGTGCGGATCAACATCCCCGAGCTGCTCGTCGAGCTGCGCGGTCGGGTCACCGCCGAGGGCCATGTCGCCGAGGGTGCCGCCATGCGGGCCGCCGCCTGGGTGCTCTCCGACCCCAAGCGCCTGGCCGGCGCGCAGAAGGTGTCCGGCCTGGTCGGGCGCGTCGTCGGCAACCGGACGATCCGGTCCCTGCCTGGCCTCGGCGCGTGGACGGACGCGCGCGACGTACCCACCCCACCGACCGAGTCCTTCCGCCAGTGGTGGGCCCGCGAGAGAGGCGATGACCGATGAGCGCGCGCGAGGAGATCCTCAGCCGGGTGCGCGGGGCGACCGCCGACGTCACCACCGAGGCCGGCTCCGTCCCCCGGGACCGGCTGACCGGCAGCGGCGCCGTCGACGCGGACGGCCTGACGCAGTTCGTCGAGATGGTGCGGGACTACCGGGCCGAGGTCGTCCGGGTGCCCGCGGACGGACTCACCGAGGCGATCGCGACGGCCCTGCGCGGCAACGGGTGCCGCAGCGTCGTCGTCCCCGAGGGCCTCGATCCGGCCTGGGTCGAGTCGGTCGCAGGCGTGGCCGAGGTGCGGCGCGAGTCCCGGACGAGCACGCACGCCGAGCTCGACGCCACCGACGCCGTGGTCACCGCCGCGGCGCTGGGCATCGCGGTCACCGGCACGATCGTCCTGGACCACCGCGAGGACCAGGGCCGGCGGGCGCTGACCCTCGTGCCGGACACCCACGTGTGCGTCGTGCGCGCCGACCAGGTGGTGCAGGACGTACCGGACGCGGTGGCGCGGCTGCGGCCGGACGCCGGCGACGCCCGGCCGCTGACCTGGATCAGCGGACCGAGCGCCACGAGCGACATCGAGCTGCAGCGGGTCGAGGGGGTCCACGGTCCGCGGACCCTCGTCGTCCTCCTCGTCGACGCCTGACGTCCCGCGGGACGAAGGGGAGGTCAGCTCGGGTCGATCATGATCGCGCCCACACCGGACTCCACCCGGATCCTGCGCTCGGCCGTGGGGTCGCTGCCGATGGTGTTGGTGATGTCCGAGGGCCCGCCCTGGGTCGTCACCCGGTAGGGCACGGTGTCGGGGACCCGCACGCGGGCCTCGCCGACGCCGACGCTCAGGTCGACCTCCCGTGGCGGCTCGGTGGCCTCGTAGTCGATCGCGCCGACCCCGAGGTGGATGCTCGCGTCCTCGCCGGTGGACTGGGCGATCGTCACGTCCGCGACGCCCGCCTCCACGTCGACGTCCCCGGACAGGCCCTCAACCTGGATGTCACCGACACCGTGCTCGATCGTCAGGTCGCTCGCGGGCGGCACGACGACCAGCCAGTCGACGCTACAGACCGTGCCCGGGCCCCACGAGGGGCAGCGGGAGGTCAGTCGGGCCGTGCCGTCGCTCTCGCGCACGGTGGTCGTCGGCCTGCGCAGGCCCCACTCGCTCGTCATGACGACCTTGGGCCGCTCGCCCGGCTCGGCGGCGCGGACCCGGATGGCCCCGACATCGCCCTCGATGCGGACGGCGGACGCTGCGGGCAGCGCCTGCTCGGTCGTCTCGGTCTGCTTGAGCATCGGCCCGACGAGGCTCAGGCCGGCGAGCAGGACGAGGACCAGCGAGACGAGCCCGGCGAGGACCAGGATCGGTCCGCGCGGCGTGCGCGAGGGCGGCGCCTCGGCGGCCGCTCTTCCGGCTGCGGTACGGCGCTGCTCGCGCTGCGCCATGGCGTCGTCGCGGTACCGCTCGCGCAGCTCGGGGTCCGTGGGCTCCCCGGGACGAGGAGGCAGCGGGGTCGTGGGTGTGCTCGTCATGGGTCAGTCCTCCTGGTCGAGCCAGCGGAGCACGGCGAGCACGCGTCGGTGGTCGCCGTCGGCCGGAGGCAGGTCGAGCTTGGTGAAGATCGAGGTCACGTGCTTCTCCACGGCCCCGTCGGAGATGTACAGCGCCTTGCCGATGGCGGAGTTGGTGCGACCTTGGGCCATGAGGTCCAGGACGTCCCGCTCCCGGGGGGTGAGCGCGGCGAGCGGGTCGGCGTGGCGGGCCCGGGTGAGCAGCTGGGTGACGACCTCGGGGTCGAGGACGGTCCCGCCGCCGGCGACGTCGTGCAGCGCGGCGATGAAGTCGCTCGTGTCGGCCACGCGGTCCTTGAGGAGGTACCCGACCCCCTTCGACCGCGACGCGACGAGCTCGGTCGCGTACTGCTCCTCGACGTACTGCGAGAGGACCATGACCGCGGTCTCGGGGTGCGACTCGCGCACCCGCAGCGCCGCGACGATGCCCTCGGAGGTGAAGGTCGGGGGCATCCGCACGTCGACGACGACGAGGTCGGGCTCGTGCTCGTCGACCGCCACGAGGAAGCTCTCGGCGTCGGGGCACGCGGCCGCGACGTCGAAGCCGGCCGAGCCCAGCAGGCGCACGATCCCGTCGCGCAGGAGCACGGAGTCCTCGGCGAGGACGACCTTGGTGGGGGTGGGCTGGGTGTCGGTCATCGCAGGCTCCGTCCGGTGCGAAGGGGGAGGGTGGCGGTGAGCCGCGTCGGCCCACCGCTCGGGGACGACACGTCGAGCGTCCCGTCGACGGCCGTGAGCCGCTGGCGCAGCCCCGTCAGGCCGGTGCCGAGGCTGGGGTCTGCACCGCCTCGGCCGTCGTCGGTGACGACGGCGACGAGGTGGCCGTCGTTCGTGGTGACGTCGACCTCGGCGTGGGCGGCGCCGGAGTGCTTGGCGATATTGGTCAGGGCCTCGCTGACGACGAAGTAGGCGATCGCCTCGGTCGTCGGGTCGAGCCGCCCGACGTCGCGGACGTCGACCGAGGTCGGGACGGCGGAGCGGGCGGCCAGGGCCGGCAGGGCGGCCTCGAGCCCGCGGTCGGCGAGGATCGGCGGGACGATGCCGCGGGCGACGTGGCGCATCTCGACGATGGCCTCCTTCGCGGAGCGGTGCGCCTCGTCGACGAGCTCGGCGGCGGCGTCGGGGTCGCGGTGGATGGCCTCCTTGGCCATGCCGAGGGTCATCGCGATCGAGACCATCCGCTGCTGCGGGCCGTCGTGCAGATCGCGCTCGATGCGCCGGCGCTCGGCCTCGACGGAGTCCACGGCCTCGCGGCGGGAGTCGGTGAGGGTGTCGACGCGGGCGGCCAGGTGCTCGACGACCCGGCGCTCGTCGCGGCCGAGGAGCCAGCGGGCGAGCATGACGTCGACCGATGTGAGCAGGTGCGCCACGAGCGGCATGAGGATGAGCGTGACGAGGGCACCGGTCCACACGGACGCGGTCGCGATGGTCCCGTCGACGCGCACCAGGCCGAAGACGAGGAAGCCGCGGTCCGGGATGCTCCCGGCGAAGAGCGGCAGGAGGAGGACGAGCAGCGCCTGGGTGAGGACCGCGAGCGTCAGCCAGCCGGTGACGAAGCCCCACAGCGAGTGCAACGCGAGGTAGGCCGTGCTGCGCCAGGAGTGCACGTCGAGGAAGAGACGGCGCCACAGCGGCTGCTCCACGCGCGCCGGCGGGTGCACGCTGCGCCCGGACAGGGCGATGACCCGGTGCCGCTCGGCGTGGCCGATCACCCCGCAGAGCCACAGGAGCGGGACGAGCAGGAAGATCCCCACGCCGCCGGCGCTGATGAGCAGCACCGAGGCGACGACGAGGGAGACGAGGACCATACCGAGGATCGAGGTGAGGGCACTCGTGAGGAGGAGGAGCACGCTCCCCCAGCCGGCGAACCAGCGGAGGGGGAGACCGGTGCGCTCCCGGGGCGGCGTCATGGTTGCTGTGGTCACGTGAACAACCTAGGCAGGGCGGGTGCCGCGGGTCTGCCCCGTCCTCCCCCAGGTCGAAGGGGGGATGTCCCCCCTTCGACACCGGCGGTCAGGCGTAGGCGCGGGCCATGTCGACGGCCTGGGTCACGTACTCGCCGCCGTAGACGACCGCGTGGACCATGACGGGGAAGAGCTGGTGGAGGCCGACGCGCTCCTGCCAGCCGTCGGCGAGGGGCGCGGCCTCGTCGTAGGCGGCGATGATCCGCGCGATGTGCGGCGCGGTGAAGAGCAGCAGCATCGCGAGGTCGGTCTCCGCGTGCCCACCGTGCGCGGCGGGGTCGATGAGGACGGCGCCCTGCCGGGTCCACAGGATGTTGCCCGCCCACAGGTCACCGTGGATGCGGGCCGGCGGGCGGCCGTCGTCGAGCTCGCCGGACTCGAGCCGGGTCGCGACCCGCTCGAAGACGTCGGTCTCGTCGGCCCACAGGTCCTTGGACCGGCCGATGCGCAGCAGGTGGCGGATGCGCTGCTCGGCGAAGAAGGCGCCCCACGAGTCGGTCGGCTCCAGCGGCATGGGCAGCGGCGAGTCGGCCGGGCCGATGAACCCGTGGCTGCTCCAGCGCGCCGGCGGCGCCCCGAAGGCCGGGGCGCCGGCGGCGTGGGTCGCGGCGAGCGCGACACCCAGCTCGTCGGCCTGGACGTTGGTCGACGGCGCCGGGTCGTACTGGAGCAGGTCGATGTGGCCCAGGTCGACGTCCTGCAGCTCGGCGACCCGCGCACCGCCCGAGGCCTGCGCCTCGGCGAGCCACAGCAGCCCGGCGGCCTCCCAGGAGGAGTAGCCGCGCGGTGCGGCGGAGGTGTCCTTGCGGTAGGTGCGGGGAGGCTTCACGTGAGCCAGCCTGCCACTCGCACCGGCCCGCTCCCCGAGGAGGTTGCGCAGCAACCGTCTCGAGGGGTCACCGCACGCGCGGGAGCACGCCCGTCTCGTCGACGGGGGCCGCGGTCGAGCGCGAGCCCACCTTGATCGGGCCGGTCGCGCCCGCGGAGGTCTTGCCCTCGCCGGCGATCGCGACGGCCACGGTGTCGGCGACATCGGGGTGGAAGACGCTCGGGATGATGTACGAGGGGTTGATCTCCTCGTCCTTGACGACCGCGGCGATGGCGTCGGCGGCGCGGATGAGCATCTCGACGGTCACGTTCTCGGCGTGCGCGTCGAGCAGCCCCCGGAAGACGCCGGGGAAGGCGAGCACGTTGTTGATCTGGTTGGGGTAGTCGCTGCGGCCGGAGGCGACGACCTTGGCGTACTTGGCGGCCTCGGCGGGGTCGATCTCCGGGTCCGGGTTGGCGAGCGCGAAGACGATCGGGTCCTGGGCCATGTTGTCGCGGATCCACTCGGCCTTGAGCAGGTTGGGCGCCGAGACGCCGATGAAGACGTCGGCGCCCTGCAGGCCGTCGGCCAGGGTGCCGCGGACCCGGCGCGGGTTGGTGCGCTCCGCCAGATCGCGCTTGGCACCGCTCAGCGACTCGTCGTCGGCGGAGAGCAGGCCCTCGCGGTCGTAGACGACGACGTCCTTGGCGCCCGCCGCGAGGAGGAGGGTGACGATGGCCGAGCCCGCGGCGCCGCCGCCGGAGACGACGATGCGCACCTGCTCGAGCCACTTGTCGACGACGCGCAGCGCGTTGCGCAGGGCGGCGAGGACGACGATGGCGGTGCCGTGCTGGTCGTCGTGGAAGACGGGGATGTCGAGGCTCTCGCGCAACCGGCGCTCGATCTCGAAGCAGCGCGGGGCGGCGATGTCCTCGAGGTTGATGCCGCCGAAGCCGGGGGCGATCATCTCGACCGCGCGGATGATCTCCTCGGTGTCCTGGGAGGCGAGGCAGATCGGCCAGGCGTCGATGTCGGCGAACTGCTTGAACAGGGCCGCCTTGCCCTCCATGACCGGCATGGCGGCCTCGGGGCCGATGTTGCCCAGGCCGAGGACGGCCGAGCCGTCGGTGACGACGGCGACGCTGTTGCCCTTGATCGTCAGGCGGCGGGCGTCCTCGGGGTGCTTGGCGATCGCGGAGGAGACGCGCCCGACGCCCGGCGTGTACGCCATGGACAGGTCGTCACGGGTCCTGAGCGCGACCTTGGACTGCACCGCGATCTTGCCGCCGAGGTGGAGCAGGAAGGTGCGGTCGGAGACCTTGTGCACCTTGACGCCGTCGATGGCCTCCACGGCCTCGACGAGGTCGTCGGTGTGGTTGACGTCGAAGCCGGAGCAGGTGACGTCGATGACGAGCCGGTCGTGGCGCGAGTCGGCGATGTCGACGGCGGTGACGATGCCGCCCTGCTCGGCGATCGCGGTGGCGATGCGGCCGACGACGGCGTAGTCGGGCGAGGTGTGCAGGCGGATGGTGACGGAGTACGACGAAGGCGTTGCGGCAGGCATGTGACCAGTCTCTCACCGCCGCAGCCATGGTCCTCGACAGCCCGCGTCGTGCGCCAGCCCGGCGTCGCCGCTCACACCAGCCCGGCCAGCAGGGCGCCGGCTCGCTGCGCGCCGTCGGTCTCGACCGGCAGGCCCCGCGGGCCGCGGGCCAGCTCCGCGACCATCGCCGCGGCGAGGGCGTCGGGGTCGCAGGCCCGCTCGTACTCGACGCACGTCCCGGCTCCGTAGCGCTGCAGACGGTGCCGCACGTGCACGTTCTGCTCGAAGTGGTGGCGCAGCGGGACGTGGACGAAGGGGCGCCGCGCCGCAGCGAGCTCCATGCAGGTCGTGAGGCCCCCCTGGACCACCGCGAGGTCGCACGCCGCCAGCTGCCGGTACAGGTCGGGCACGTACCCGCGGACCCGCACGCCGCGGCGGCGCGGGAGACCCTTCGGGTCGATCCGGGGCCCGGTGACGACGAGGAAGCGCAGGCCCGGCACGGCCCGTCGGGCGGCGGGGACCGCGTCCAGCACCCGGTGCAGCAGGGAGGCGCCCGCCGCGGTGCCGCCCACGGCGACGACGCAGACGAGATCGTCCTCCGCGTAGCCCAGTGCTGCCCGGACCGCCGCCCGCTCCTGCTCGGTGGGCGGGACGAAGCCGGTGACGTACCCGGCGAAGTCGAAGTGCTCCCGGGTCCAGTCGCGGATGCTCGGGAGCCCCGGACCGAAGGGGAGGTCCACGACGTCGTCGGGGGAGCCGACGAAGACCGAGGCGTCCCGCACCCGGCCGTAGCGCTCCCGCTGCTCGATCATCTCCGCGTTGTAGTCCGCCGTCAGCGCGGCCTCGGCGGGTCCGCCGTCCGGCATCGGCACCCACCCGACGAAGTCGGTGAGCCAGGCGTAGGCGAAGGTCTTCAGCTCCGGGTTCTCGTGGAGGAAGTAGTCGACGTCCCACGCCTCGTCGCCCACCACGAGGTCGTAGGCCCCGTCCGCGACGACGTCGCGGACCACCATGAAGTTGGCGACCATGATCGCGTCCATGCGACGGACCGCCTGGAAGGCGTGCAGGTCGTGGTCGGAGCACTCGTCCTCGAAGTGGGCCGACTCGTTCGCCAGCCACGAGGACGCGGGGTGCACGCGCTCGCCCACGTCCTGCAGCACCCGGGTCACCGGGTGCTGGCTCAGCCAGTCGATCTCGAGGTCGGGGTGGTGGAGACGCAGCTCCTGGGCGATCGCCAGGTCCCGCCGCACGTGGCCGAGCCCGATGGGCGAGGACAGGTACAGCGCCCGTCGGGGCCGCCGCTGGGCCCGGGTCCACGTCTGGCGAAGGGGGGTACCACCGCCGGCGACCTTCCGCACGAAGTCCATGACCAGCCCGTTGACCCGCACCGGGTCGCGGGCCGGCAACCCGTGGCCACCGCCCGCCACGAGGACGAGCTCACCACCGGTCAGCTGCGCCAGCCGCTCCCCCACCATCGCGGGACGGACGGCGTCCTCGGTGCCGTGGACGACGAGGACGGGGCAGCGCACGCGCGCGCACAGCGGCTCCAGGGGCGTGCGCGTCGCCCCCTCCAGCCCGAGCCTCCCGGCCGTCGTGTCGGCGAGGGTGCGCGGGGCGATCTCGTGCGCCCACCCGATGACGTCCTCGACCTGCTTGGTGGAGTGCGGCTCGGTGAACATCCGGTGGGCGAAGAAGTCGACGAAGTCGTCGTAGCCGCCGTCGAGCCAGTAGTGCTTGTTGTACTTCGCCCACCCGCGGGTGGTGTCCAGCCTGTCGTCCCAGCCGAGCTGCTCACGGGCCTGCGTCGCCAGCGCCAGGCCGCAGGACGGAGCGATGGCGACGATCCCGCGCACCCGCTCGGGGTGGGTGGCGGCGAGGTGGACCGCCCAGGTGGCGCCGCAGGAGAAGCCCACGACCACCGCGGCGGCGGTCCCCGAGGCATCGAGGACCGCCGCCGCATCGGCGGCGTACTCCACGTCGGTGTAGGCGGCCGCGCCGCTCGGGCGGCCGGCCGCGCCGCTGCCCCGGCCGTCGAAGGTGACGACCCGCAGGTGGCGGGCCAGGTAGGGGACCTGCGCCTTCCACCAGCGTGACGGCACCAACGACCAGGTCGGCAGGAGCAGGACGGTGACGTCGCCGGTGCCGTGGACGGCGTACGGGATGCGCACGCCGTCCCGCACCGTGACGCCCGTCGTCGCGTCGGTCACCATCGCAGTCTCCTCCGCCCCCGGCCTCGTGCCCAGCCCCGTCAGGGCCGGATCTCCATGACCCGGTGGAAGGGGGTCTCGGCGACCGACGCGAACCGGGTGAAGCCGGCCACGGTGGCCACGTCGTGGATCCTGGCCGGGCCGGCCTGGGTGCCCATGGCGAGCCCGACGTCCTGGGACAGCGACGCCGGAGTGCACAGCAGCGTGGAGAACCCGTAGAACGCCCGGCCGACGGGGTTGAGGTTGTCCTCGACGTGGTCGCCGGCCATCGGCTCGACGACCATCCACGTGCCGTCGGTGGCCAGCGCGGTCCGGACCTGCTCCGCTGCACCGACGGGGTCACCCATGTCGTGCAGGCAGTCGAACATCGTCACCAGGCCGTAGCCGCTCCCGGGGAGCGCCTGGGCCGACGCGACCTCGAAGGTCACCCGGTCCTGCACGCCCGCCTCGACGGCTCGCTGCCCGGCGACCTCGATCGAGCGGGCGTGGTAGTCGACTCCTGTGAACCTCGACCGGGGGAAGGCCTGCGCCATGAGGATGGTCGAGGAGCCGTGCCCGCACCCGATGTCGAGGACGTCGATCCCCTGCTCCAGGCGGGGGACGATGCCCTCCAGCGCGGGCAACCACGCATCGACGAGGTAGGCGATGTAGCTCGGCCGGAAGAAGCGCTCGCAGCCCTGGTGCACGTCGCTGACGTGCTCGTGCCAGCCGTAGCCGGCGCCGCTGCGGGCGGCCTCGAGGATGTGGTCCATGTCGTGCACGGTCCCGAGCGCGATCTGGAAGAGACCGGGCAGGAAGGCCGGGCTGTCCTCGACCGTGAGGGCCACGGCCTGCTCGGGCGGCAGGGTGTAGCGCGTCGTCGCGGGGTCGTAGGTCACGTACTGGCCCGCGGCCTGCGCGTTGAGCCACTCCCGGGCGTACGGCTCGGCGGTGGCGGTCCGGGTCGCCAGCTCGGCGGCGGTGGACGGTCCGTGCTCGGCGAGGGCGCGGTAGTACCCGAGCTTGTCGCCGAGGACGACGAGCGCGGCGTTGAGCGTCGCGCCGACCTCGTCGACCGCGCGGAAGACGAAGCCCATGAGGGCGTCCATGTCGACCGGTGGGGCGCCCCCTTCGGTCGTGGGCGTGGCGGGTGCGGACGTGTCGCTGGTGTCGGTGCTCATGGTGGGTCTCCTGGGGTTGTGGGTGTCCTGCCACCCTCGTCCCGGCACCCCGCCCACCGCGTCAGGTGACCCCCCTGGTCCGATGCCCCTCGGTAAACTCGGGGGGTGGTGCTCCTCGGCAGGGCAGCCGAGCAGGAAGCGGTGGACCGCCTCCTGGCTTCCGCGCGCCTCGGGCGGGGCGGGGTGCTGTCGGTCGTCGGTGAGCCGGGCGTCGGCAAGACGGCGCTGCTGACCCAGGCGGTGGCCGGCCTCGGTGACCACGTCCGCGTGCTGTGGTCCACAGGCACCGAGATCGAGCGGGACCTCCCCTTCGCCGCGCTGCACACCGTGCTCCGCAACGGGCTGCACCTGCTCGACGCCCTCCCCGGGCCCCAGGCCGACGCCCTGGCCTGCGCGCTGAGCCTGCGGCCCGGCGGCCCCCAGGACCGGTTCGCCACCGGGGCGGCGACGTTGAGCCTGCTGAGCCTGTGGGCCGAGGAGGCGCCGGTCGTCGTGGTGCTCGACGACACCCAGTGGGCCGACCTGCCCTCCGTCGAGGCCCTCGTCTTCGCCGCCCGCCGCGTCCACGACGACCCGGTCGTGGTGCTCTTCGGCGCCCGCCGGGACGAGGTGCCGCCGGCCCTGCTGGGCCTGCCGGAGCTGGAGCTGGGTGGGTTGGACGCGGCCGCCTCGGCGCAGCTCGTGCGGCAGTCCGACGGCGGGGTCACCGACCTCGACCTCATCGCCCGCCTCCACGACGCGACGGGGGGCAATCCCCTGGCGCTGCTGGAGCTCGCGGCCGTCCCCGCGCTCGTCACGCTCCGCCCGGACGAAGGGAGCGGGACCGGCCTCCTCCAGTCCGTGCCCGACCGGCTCAGGGCGGCCTTCGCCCACCAGCTCACCCCGCTGTCGGAGGACGAACGCGCGGTGGCGCTCGTCGCCGTGGTCGGCGGCGGGGACCTGCGGCTCACCCGGGCCGCGTGCGCCCGGCTGGATCTCGGCGCCCGAGCGCTCGACGGGCTGCTCGCCACCCGGCTCGTGAGCGTGGCGGCGAGTCGCCTGACCTTCCGCCACCCGATCCTGCGGTCGGTCGTCTACGAGTCGGCACCGGCGACGCTGCGGCGGTCCGCGCACCTCGCGGTGGCCGACGAGCTGACCGCCGCAGACGAGCACGACCTGCGGGTGTGGCACCGGGCCGCCGGCTCGACCTCCCTGGACGAGGAGCTGGCCGTCCAGCTCGAAGGAGTCGGCCGGCGGGCCGTCGCCCGGACGGCCTTGCCGGTCGCGTCGACCGCCTTCGAGCGCGCCGCCCGGTGGACGCCGGACGCGGGCGCGATGAGGCGCCGGCTCGTCGCGGCCGCCCAGGCCGCGTGGGACGGCGGGCAGGTCGAGCGCGCGCTGGCCCTCCTCGAGGAGGTGCTGCCGTCGGCCGCCGGGGACGCCGCGGCCACGCGGGACCCGGGTGCCACCCAGGCCGCTCGGTTGCGGGGGGTGATCGAGGTGCGCTCGGGCTCGATCCGGGAGGGGCTGGTCCACCTGGAGGCCGCGGCCGGGACGGCCGGCCCCGAGGAGCGGGTGCGCCTGCTCGCGGAGGCGGTGCACGCCTGCCTCTACCTCGCCGACGGCACGGCGGTGCGCCGGGTCGCCGAGCAGATCCCTGCGAGCCTCGAGCACGCGCTGTCACCGGCGACCCGGGGGGTCGGGCTCGCGGCCTGCGGCGTGGCCGCCGTGATCCTCGGTGAGGACGCCACCCCACGGCTGCAGGAGGCGCTCCCCCTGCTCAGCGCCCACGTCGACCCGATCGCGCAACCCGCAGCGCTGCCGTGGCTGATGCTGACCCCGCTCTTCCTGCGTGAGGCCGACGCCGGCTCGCAGCTGCGGCGGCTCGTGGACGAGGCCCGCACCCGGGTCGGGGTCGGGGCCCTGCCCAACCTGCTCTTCCACGTCGCCCGCGACCAGGCGACCTCGAGCGCGTGGGACCGGGCGAGCGCCAACTACGAGGAGGCCGCGCACCTGGCGCGCGAGACCGGCCAGGGGACCGAGCTGGCGATGGCCCTCGCCGGGCTCGCCTGCCTCGACGGCCGGGCCGGCCGGGCCGCGGCCTGCCGCGCGCACGCGACCGAGGCCTCGGAGCTGGCCCGACCGCGGCACATCCGCTTCGCGCAGATCTGGTGCGAGCTGGCCAGGGGGGAGCTCGAGCTGTCGGAGGGCCGGTCGGCCCAGGCGGCCGAACGGCTGGGCGTGCTCGTGACCCGGCTGGACGAGCTCGGGGTCGGCGACGCGAACCTCGACCCCGGGCCGGACCTCGTGGACGCGCTCCTGCGCGTGGGCGAGGTGGAGGCCGCCACCCGCGCCGCCCGGCGCTACGCGAGCGTCGCCGGCCCCGACGCCCGGCCGTGGACCGTGGCGCGCGTGCAGCGGGCGCTCGGGCTGGTCGCCCCCGACGAGGCGTGCGACGCCCCCTTCGCCCTGGCGCTGGTGTCCCATGCCAGGACACGGGACACCTTCGAGGCGGCCCGGACCCGTCTGGCGTACGGGATGAGGCTGCGCCGCGCGGGGCGTCGCGTCGATGCCCGCCCGGTGCTGCGGGAGGCGCTGTCGACCTTCGAGGACCTCGGGGCCGGGCTCTGGGCGGAGAGCGCGCGGGTGGAGCTGGCCGCGACCGGTGAGCGGGTGCCGCCCAGGGCACCGACGGGCCCGGGCTCGCTCACGCCGCAGGAGCTGCAGGTGTGCCTGCTGCTGGCCGACGGGAGGACGACCCGCGAGGCCGCGGCCGCGCTCTTCCTCAGCCCCAAGACCATCGAGTACCACCTGCGCAAGGCGTACTCGAAGCTGGCCATCCACTCACGGCAGGAGCTCAGCGAGGTCCTGGCCGACCTCGGGTGAGCGCGTGGGCCGCGACGCGCCGATCGCTGCATCTGCGTCAATATCCGGATCTGCCTAGAGGCCCGGATACGGTCGCATCGTGGACCCGATCACCAACCCCTATGCCCCGGGTGCCGGCCAGCGCCCACCCGAGCTCGCCGGCCGCGACGAGCAGCTGACGCGCTTCGACGTCGTGCTCAAGCGCATCGTCAGCGGCCGGCCGGAGCGCTCCCTCGTCCTCACCGGGCTGCGGGGGGTCGGCAAGACGGTCCTGCTCAACCAGCTGCGCTCGGCTGCCGTCCGCGCGAAGTGGGGCACCGGCAAGCTCGAGGCGCGCCCCGAGCTCGGCCTGCGCCGCCCGCTGGCGAGCGCGCTGCACCAGGCGGTGCGCGAGCTCGGGCACACCCAGGAGGAGGAGGTCGAGCACGTGCTCGGCGTCATCAAGTCCTTCGCCCAGCGCGACGCGAAGCCCGGGACCAAGCTGCGCGAGGTGTGGAACCCCGGCATCGACGCGCCCGCCATCAAGGGGCGCGCGGACTCGGGCGACATCGAGATCGACCTCGTCGAGCTCTTCACCGACGTCGGGGGTCTGGCCGCGGACCTCGGGCGGGGCGTCGCGGTCTTCATCGACGAGATGCAGGACCTCGGGCCGGAGGACATCTCCGCGATCTGCGCCGCCTGCCACGAGATGAGCCAGTCGGGGCTGCCGCTCATCGTCGTCGGCGCGGGCCTGCCGCACCTGCCGGCGGTGCTCTCGGCGAGCAAGTCGTACAGCGAGCGGCTCTTCCGGTACCAGCGGATCGGCCGGCTCGCCCGCGAGGAGGCCGACCGGGCGCTCACGGCGCCGGCGGCCGACGAGCTCGCGGAGTTCGAGCAGGGCGCGCTCGACGCGCTGTACGTCGCGACGGGCGGCTACCCGTACTTCATCCAGGCGTACGGCAAGGCGGTGTGGGACCAGGCGCCGCAGTCGCCGATCCGCGCCGAGGACGTGCGGGTCGCCTCGCCCGAGGCCGAGTCGGAGCTGGCGGTGGGCTTCTTCGGCTCGCGGTACGAGCGGGCGACGCCCGGCGAGCGCGAGTACCTGCGGGCGATGGCGGACGTCGCGGCCGGCATCGCGGCGAAGGGGGAGGAGGCCCTCGACGACATCGAGTCCGTCCTGACCTCCGAGGTCGCGAGCACGCTCGGCAAGAAGCCGCAGTCGCTCTCCCCCGCCCGGGACGCGCTGCTCAAGAAGGGCCTGATCTACTCCGCCGAACGGGGGCGGATCGCCTTCACGGTGCCGCACTTCGGGCGGTACCTGCGCGAGCAGACCTGATCAGCTGGTGTCCGGGAACTACCGATTCTGATCATTCGGCCCGTTCTGAACGAGGAATTTGATCACCGTGATCAAAAGTCAATGGTGAACGAAGACTTTGATCAATCTGAGCGAGGAATCTGATCAATTCCGCTTCCCAACCGTGTCGCCATGTCCCACCGCCCGACCGGGAGCAGGGCATGGCCACACGGGCCGAAAGTTGTGCGGCGGGGTGGCCCCGCGAATGTCGAGATGCAGCGAAGACTGCAGTGACGGCCGTTCTTTGCAGCAAAAATTGATTGCTATGGATCTACTTGGCCTCAGGAGTGGAGCTGCTGCGTCGGGGCCTCCGGCGCACCGTGGACTGAGGGAAAGCAGGCAGGAGCCACTCGACCCGAGTGCGGTGAGAATTCAATTCGCGGCGGTGGCGGTAACTGAGCTCCTGGGACACGAGTGCGTCGAGCTTCCGAAACTGCGCCTCGAGTCACGCCAAGTCCACCTGCGGCTGACCGCGCTTCTGCTCGGTCCCCCGCAGGTGTTCGGCCAAGTCTCGCTTCGTCGCCTCGGAGACTTGCCCCCTCCATCTCACTACTGTTCCGAAACTCCCGCAAGCCCCATGCGCGCCACCCCACCCCCCTCCTGGCTGGTCACCGAAACCGCCGGCCAAGCCCCAGCGTCGATCGCAGGACTCCTGGTCAAGCGCTTTATGGCCACCGCGAGGCCGGCGTCGACAACGAGGCTCTGGAGACCTTGGCGGACATCAGTGGGCAACGCTCCTTCACATCAGAGGGGCACTTCCCAGTCGCTGATGAGTCTGGTTTGCAGCCGCTGGACGATCGCATCCCATCCGCCGGTGAGCAGGAGTGTCCCGACGATGATTAGCAGGGTTGCGCCGACGACCTGGATCGCGCGCTGGTGTCGTTGCAGCCACGACGAGACCGGGGCCCATCGCTCGTAGGCCGCGGCGATGAGGATGAAGGGAAGGCCGAGCCCGAGGCAGTAGGCCACGGCGAGAACGACAGCTCGGGTGATCGAGGCGTCGCTGGCGAGGTTGAGCGCGAGGACCGCCGCGAGGGTAGGGCCCATGCAGGGCGCCCAGCCCAGACCGAAGACGGCTCCGAGGACAGGGGCCCCGGCCAGGCCGGTGGCGGGCTTGATCGGCAGTCGGAAGGTCCGCTGCGACCCGGCGCCGAGGAAGACAAGGGCCATGAGAATCACCACTACGCCACCGATGCGCATCAGTAGCTCTCGGTGCTCAACGAGCGCGCGGCCGGCGGTGGCGACGAACATCGAGGCAAGAACGAAAACGAGGGTGAAGCCGAGGATGAACAGCAGTGCGCCCAAGACCATCCGGCCGCGGCTGCGCTTCTCCAGTGCTACGTCGGACAGGCCGGTGACGTAGCCGAGATAGC
>NZ_JBDIVG010000015.1:0-9300 GCF_039631275.1 Janibacter sp. LM | reverse complement strand
CTCAGTAGGAGACCCGCCCCTTACACAGACAATCTGACACCCCCGATGCTGCCCCGATCCGCGCGGATCGCATCCGGCAGAACCCCGGGGATTCCTTGCTCACCGACCCGTTTCCGGCCCGCCAGGCCGGTGATGCGCTCGGCTTCAGCCACGGCGTGGGGGAACAGCCCGATGTGCTCCGGCACCCCGACCCACCGCCAGTCATCCACCCGGGCCGGGTCCACGGCCAGGCTGTAGGGCCGCAGGACGTCGACCAGCAGCAGACCGGCCTCGAAGGCGGTAGGGCTGCGGGGGAAGACCCGCACGCCCACGATGACCCGGCTGGCCAAGTCGATCGCGGTCATCACCTCCACGCTGACCGCCCCGCCGGTGAACGGGTCGTAGCAGAAGTTATCCGCGCGAGTGACGTCGATGGCCACCACCTGCCCCACCCCGACCGTCGCGAACGACGAATACGACGCCGTCGTCCGCAGCTTGTTGGTCTTGTGCGCCCGCGTCGTGCGCCCCAGCGGCTTGACCACGTGAGCGATGTACCTGCGCAGAGTGTCCCGGGGCAGCTCTTCAATCACGAAGCCGTCGGCAGTGAGCTTGCCCAGGACCTGCCGGTAGATGTCCTTCTGCCGCTTCGCGGACTCCGTCCCGTCGAACCGGGCCACGACCTGGCGACACACGTCCTTGATCTCTTCGTCCAACGAGGCGAACTGCGACCGACCCTTCCGACTGCGGCCATCGACCAGCTCGAACAGTCCCCCCGGGTCCGCGAAGTAATCCCGATGCCAGTTGCCGATGGCGTTGGTCGTCGGAGACCCGATCCGACCCGGTCGCGTCGAGCGGCCCGCCTCGCGGTCACGTCGAGCCTGACGATCCAGAGCGTCCTCGGCTGCAAGCTGCTCGACCATCGCCGCGAGCTTGCGGCGCAGTGAGATCCCATCTGCCGGATCGAACGGCCAGAACGGCTCACCCTCGCGAGCCAGGGCACGATGTCCCCGCGCGTATCCCGTCTCGACGGTCAGGACGATCTCCTCCCGGTCGAGCGCCAACTGGCGCGCGGTCTCACGCACGCTCTCGAACTTGTGCCGGAAGGGCCCCACCACGGCATCAACGCGCCCGTCGAGCATCCCAACCGCGACGTCGAGGTCCTCGAACCGAATGTCGTGTACCTCGCCGTGAATGGTCTCGACGCGCACGCTCAGCGGGCGGACACCCACCACCAGCAGCGGACGTCCGTCCTCCCCCTGGATGGTCGCCCCTTCGTGCAGCGCGACCCGCACGCTCACGACCGCTCACCCGCCCAGACCACGGGAGTGCCCTCGCCCCATCGGCCAGCAAGGTCCAACTGGACATCGCCCCGCCAGGCCAGATGCCACAGTGTCGACAGGAGATAGCCACCCTCATCTGCCGAGGCGATGTCCCCGAAGGTCACATCAGGACCGCGCGTCATTTCGCGCAGGCGTACCCTCGCGGCCGGCATCCACGGCTGCTCCCTTCGGGCCATCGACAGCCAGCGCAGGTTGACTTCCTCCGCACGCGATAGGCCAGGAAAGACCCGGTGTCGCCACCCGCGGGCGGTGCACGCCTCAGCGCTCTTCTCGACCTTCCAGTTGAAGTCGATGTCCTGCAACTCGGCCGGGCGCGCGTCCCACACCGTCACCGACCCGTCGACGCCCAGGCTGAGGAGGTCGGGATAGTGCGATTTCTTCGGTGACCACCGAAGGAGGAACGGCTGGGCCACAAGCCACGCGACGTTCTGGTCCCGATCGAGCATCATCATCAACTGATGCTCCAGACCCGATTCCAGTGTCAGCTCGTCCCCGATCGTCATCGAGAACGCGTGCACCGGGACATTCCGCGAGTACGTCGACGAACGAACCTTGCGGACTGACCCCAACTGCCGCACATCCGGCGGACCAGCTCCCCAGTCCCAGTCCGAGAGGAACTCGCCCTTCACAGCGAAAGACCACTCGGGGTCAGACGATTGAGTTTCCGGCACCGCAACACCTACAGTGGACACAACGACTCCTCCTGCCACCCGCAACCACGGATCAGGTAGTTGTTCACGAGGGCGTCCCGGGCCAACGGGACGCCCTCGAACTTTGTCTGCACAGCGACACTATCGAAAGCCGTCGTCCACTATCACGCTTTCACCTTCACTTCCAGCGACACGCCGCCAGTTGCCGCAAACAATGTATCGAGCCGTTTATACAAACTAGGACGCATCTCTACAATCAGAAGCCCCCCGAGTCCTTCGCCAGGTTCGAGAACCGCGCGTAGTGCCCCTGGAAGCCCAGCACGATGTCGGCCGTCGGGCCGTTGCGGTGCTTGGCGACGATGACGTCGGCCTCCCCTTCGCGCTCCGACCCGGGGTCACGGTCGCGGTGGAGCAGGATCACGAGGTCGGCGTCCTGCTCGATCGAGCCGGACTCACGCAGGTCGCTCATGGCGGGGCGCTTGTCGGTGCGCTGCTCGGGGCCACGGTTCAGCTGGCTGATCGCGATGACCGGGACCTGCAGCTCCTTGGCCAGGAGCTTGAGCGCACGGGAGAACTCCGAGACCTCCTGCTGACGGGACTCGACCTTCTTGCCCGAGCTCATCAGCTGCAGGTAGTCGATGACGATGAGCTTGAGGTTGTGCTGCTGCTTCAGCCGGCGGGCCTTGGCGCGGATCTCCATGAGCGACAGGTTGGGCGAGTCGTCGATGTAGAGCGGGCTGTCGCTGATGCGGCCGACGACCCGGGAGAGCTTGCGCCAGTCGGGGTCGCTCATCTTGCCGCGCCGCAGGTGCTGCAGCTGGATGCTGGCCTCCGCCGCGAGGACACGCATGGTGATCTCGCTGCGGCTCATCTCGAGGGAGAAGATCGCGCTGGCCATCCCGTGGTGGATCGCCGCCGCGCGGGCGATGTCCACTCCCAGCGTAGATTTTCCAATAGCCGGCCTCGCCGCGATGACCACCATCTGCCCGGGGTGCAGACCGTGCGTCAGCTCGTCGAGATCGGTGAAGCCCGTGGGCACACCGGTCATCTCGTCGGTGCGCCCGGCGGCGACCTCGATCTCGGTCATCGTCTCGTTGAGGGTGTCCCACAGCGGCGCGTAGTCCTCGCCACCGCGCTTCTCCGCGACCGTGTAGACCTCGGCCTGCGCGGCGTTGACGATCTCCTCGACGTCGCCACCGCCCTGGGCGTAGCCCATCTGGACGATCTTGGTGCCGGCCTCGACGAGGCGGCGCAGCACGGCGCGCTCGGCGACGATCTGGGCGTAGTAGCCGGCGTTGGCGGCCGTGGGGACGGACTGTATGAGGTCGTGCAGGTACGCCTGGCCGCCGGCGCGCTGCAGGTCGCCGCGCTTGCTCAGCTCGTCGGCGATCGTGATCGCGTCGGCCGGCTCGCCGCGGCTGTACAGGTCGATGATCGCGTCGAAGATCAACTCGTGCGCGGGCTTGTAGAAGTCGTGCCCCCGCACCGCCTCACCGACGTCGGCGATCGCGTCCTTGGACAGGAGCATGCCGCCGAGCACGGACTGCTCCGCGCCCAGATCCTGGGGCGGCAGACGGTCCGGCGGCGGAGCGGAGGAGTACGGGCCCGTGTCCCCGAAGACCCTCGTGTCCATCTCGCTCGTCGTCACCGCGTAACAGTCGCACCCAGCACCGACAACACCAAACGACTCTGTGGACAGACCTGTGGACGGTGTGTGGACGACGCGCCATGTGACTGTGCACAGCCCGTGGAGAACCCTGTGGATCTCGCTGTCCCCCAGGCAACACCACCGGGTCTGACCTGCGGAAACGTCCGCTCACACGTGTGGACCCAGAAAAGATTCACCATCCGCCATCCACAGGCGGCGACACGCCCGAGGCCACACTCACCCCCCTTCGCGCAAGTCGGATCAGCCGGTGCGGCCGTACCTGACCCGGGCCCGCTCGCGGGCTTTGTCCGCCTCCACGTCACGGTCCTTGGGCGGGGCGCTCGTCACGAGGTGGTCCAGCAGGTGTTGAGTGACCTGGGCGATCTCCTCGACGGCCTCGTCGAAGGCCGCCTGGTTGGCCTGGCTCGGCTTCGTCGACCCGCTCACCTTGCGCACGTACTGCAGCGCGGCGGCCCGCACCTCGTCGCTCGTGGCCGGGGGCTCGAAGTTGTGCAGCTGTCGGATGTTTCGGCACATGCCTCCAGTGTCCTCCCGTTTGGTCCACTCGTTGCGGTACCGGACCATGGACGCATGCCCCTCACCGCGGCCCCGCCGCACCCCGTGACCACGCCTGCCCGGACGACCCTGGTCCTGCGCGTGCTCACCGTCGCCACCTTCGTCGTGATCCTCAACGAGACGATCATGAACAACGCGATCCCGCGCCTCATGGACGCCTTCGCCATCCCGGAGACGTCGGCGCAGTGGTTGACCACGGCCTTCATGCTGACGATGGCCGTCGTCATCCCCATGACCGGGTGGATCCTGCGACGCCTCGCCACCCGTCGCACCTTCGCGCTGGCCATGGGCCTGTTCACGATCGGGACGGCCCTCGCCGCGGCGGCGCCGACCTTCGAGGTCCTCGTGGCCGCCCGGGTCGTCCAGGCGAGCGGCACCGCGGTGATGATCCCGCTGCTGATGACGACGCTGATGGACCTCGTGCCGGTCGGCGACCGCGGCCGCACGATGGGCAACGTCTCGCTCGTCATCGCCGTCGCCCCGGCCATGGGCCCGGCGGTCTCCGGCGTGCTGCTCGAGCTCGGCTCGTGGCGCCTGATCTTCCTCGCGGTGCTCCCGATCGCCGCGGTCGCGCTCTGGCTCGGCCTGCGGCAGCTGCCCGACGTCGGCGAGCGCGGGCCGAGCCGCCTCGACCTGCCGAGCGTCGCGCTGGCCACGGTCGGCTTCGGCGGTCTCGTCTACGGCCTCTCGGGGCTCGGCGGCGGCCACGGGGGCGAAGGGGGCACCCCGGCCGCACCGCTCGTCCCGCCTGCTCCGGCGGCCGGCCTGGCAGTCGTCGCACTCGTCGTCTTCGCCCTCCGCCAGCGTGCCCTCGCCCGCAGCGGCGACCCGCTGATGGACCTGCGCGCGTTCCGCCACCGCAGCTTCACCGGGGCCTTCGTCACCATGTGCCTCGGCTTCGCCGCGCTCATCAGCTCCGTCATCCTGCTCCCGATCCACCTGCAGAAGGGCCTCGGGCTCACCACCCTCGAGACCGGCCTGCTCCTCATCCCGGGCGGGCTCGCCATGGGTCTGCTCGGGCCGGTGATCGGCCGGCTCTACGACCGCATCGGCGCGCGCCCGCTCGTCGTGCCCGGCGCCGTCGGCATGACGGTGTCGCTCGGGCTCTTCGCGGTCCTGCTGCCGCATGTCGGGCAGTGGACGGTCCTCGTGCTGCACGTCCTGCTCAGCCTGTCGCTGGCGCTGCTCTTCACACCGCTCTTCACCGCGGGCCTCGGGTCCTTGCCCACTTCCCTGTACGCCCACGGGTCGGCGCTGCTCGGCTCCTCGCAGCAGGTCTTCGGCGCGGCCGCCACGGCGACGAGCATCGCCGTCATGTCACTCGTCGCGGGCACCGACCCGACGACGGCCGAGCGCACGGGCGGGGTGCAGGCGGCCTTCGTCATGCTCGCCGTCGCTGCCGCGCTGAGCATCGCGACCTGCTTGATGGTGCAGACGCCCGGGCAGGCCGAGGAGCCCACGAGCAACGAGTGACCCGCGCGGACCCCTTCGTCGTCCTCGGGGCGTCTGACCACGAGCGGGCTCACCACCGACCCGGCACCAGCGAGGGCGTCCGGTGGAGCACCCGGATCAGCACGGCGGTGACGACCAGCAGCGTGATCGCGAGCGCGACGACCCCGCTCCACCCGCCGTGCGTCCAGGCGAGGCCCGAGGCCGAGCCGAAGACCGAGGACCCCAGGTAGTACGTGAAGAGGTAGAGCGAGGCGGCCTGACCGGCGCTCGTCCCGCCGGCGACCGCCCGGATCGGCACCCAGCCGCTCGCGATGCCGTGCAGGCCGAAGAACCCGACGATGAGCACCGCGAGGCCGAGCACGACGAGCGGCAGGTGGTCCGGGATGGTGATGAGGACGCCCGCGATGGCGATGACGACGGCTGCGGGGATGACCGGTCGTCGTCCCCGCAGGTCGACCGCGCGGCCGAACCACGCGGAGCTGAGCGTGCCGAGCGGGTAGACGAGGAAGACCATGCTCGCGGCGCCGAGCCCGAGCGAGAAGGGCTCGTCGGTGAGCCGGAAGCCCACGGCGTTGAAGATCGCGACGAGCGCGCCGAGGCTGCAGCCACCGATCGCGTACAGCGCGAGCAGCCCCCGGTCCGACAGCGCCCTGCGGGTCATCGCGAGCAGTGCCCGCGGGTTGCCGGGCGAGGCCCTGAACCCCAGCGAGGCCGGCAGCGCGATCCGCACGACCAGCGCGCACACCAGCGCGACGACCACGGTCGCCCCGATCCCCCAGCGCCAGCCGCCGAGCTCGGCCCCGAGGCCGGCGACGAGCCGCCCGGACATCCCCCCGAAGGCCGTGCCCCCGACGTACAGGCCCACCGCCCGGCCCTGGCTCTCCCGGTGCAGCTCCTCGCGCAGGTACGCGGTCGCGACCGCGGGCAGACCGGCAAGCACCACCCCGGCGACGAAGCGCAGCACGAGCAGGGCCGGCCACGTCGGGGCGAGCGCGGAGGCGATGCCCGCGACGACCGAGGCGGCGAGCGACAGGTGGATCAGCTGGGTGCGCCCGACGACGTCGGAGACCGGACCGGCGACGAGCAGCCCCGCGCCGATCCCGAGCGTCGTGAGCGAGATGCTGAGCGTCGAGGCCTCCGCGGAGACGCCGAACTGCTCGCGCAGGTCCGGCAGCAGCGCCTGCGTCGAGTACAGCAGGGTGAAGGTCGCCAGGCCCGCCGCGAAGAGCGACGCCACGACCCGCCGGTACTCCGCGCTGCCGTGCCGGTAGCCCGCGCTCACGTGCCTCCCCCCGGCAGCAGCCGCGCAGGGATGTTGTGCCGCGTCACGACCTGCACCCCGGAGGCGACCGACAGCGGCGCGCCGGGCACGAGCCCGTGGTGCTGCAGCACCGCCCGCACCGCCGAGCGCGCGTCCTCGCGCAGGTCGTGGTGGAGGACGAGGTCGATCTCGCCGGCGCGCAGCAGCGCGAGGTTGTCCGCGTCGAGGTCGTGCCCGACGTGGGCGAAGGGGGTGACCCCCTTCGCCCGCAGCGCCGCGATGATCGCCCGGTTGGCTCCCCCGACGGAGTAGACCCCGACGGGTCCGGTGAGGTCGTCGAGCTCACCCGCGACGACGGCCCCGGTCGAGGCGTCGAGCCCGTCGGCGTCCCGCACGCGGCGCACCTCGAGACCTGGGGCCTCCGCGGCGAGCTGTCGCACGAAGGCCTCGACCCGGGTGCGCTCCCCGAAGAAGCTGGCCCGGCTGAGGGTGACGAGGACGGTGCCGCGGTCGGTGGCGCCCCACCGCTGCACGAGGTGCGCGGCGGTCCGGCCGGCCGACTCGTGGTCGGGCCCGGCGTAGGCGATGCGGCGCGAGCCGTGGACGTCGGTGACGAGGGTGACCGACGGGATGCCGCGGCCGGCGAGGTCGTCGATCGCCGCCGCCACGCGCGGGTCGTCGGGGACCTTGAGCAGCGCGCCGTGGCTGGTGCGCCCCCTTCGTCCGATGCCGTCCAGGGTGGCGACGACGTCCTCGACGGTCCCCGACTCGCGCAGGTGGAACCGGGCGCGCACGGAGGCCGGGCGCAGGCCGGTGAGCTGGGACTCGAGGGCTTCGCGCACGGCTCCGGAGAACCGCTCGGGCGCCTGCATGACGACGTCGAGCACGAGCGAGCGCGCCCCGAGCCGCAGCGCGCCGGCCTGTCGGTCGAGCTCGGCGACGGCCTGCTCGACGGCCCGGACCGCGCGTGGGCTGGCCCCGGCGCGGCCGTGCAGCACGCGGTCCACGGTGGCACGGGAGAGCCCGGCCTGCTCGGCGACGTCGGAGATGCGGTGGCTGCGCACCTCAGGCGGCCTCGGGGCGCGCCCGGTCCTGGTGCGCGATCGCCGCGACGAGCAGGGCCTGCCCGAGGACGTAGGCGAGCATCACCCACACGGCGTGCAACGGCAGCTCGACGTCGGCGAGGGCCCGCAGCGCGACGAGCACGTCGAAGACGACGAGGGCGACGACACCACTCCTCGCAACACGGTCCAGACCGGTGCCGCGCAGGACCACGGCGTAGACGACCTGGGCGAGGAGGTAGCAGCCGAGCATGAGCGCGAGACCCATGGTGCTCCCTTCGTCCGCGAAGCGCGGCAGGGTGTCGCCGAGCCACGACAGGCCGAGCGCGAGGAGCGCCAGCCGCACCGGGCGCGAGGGCGGCGCGGGCGTGGTCGCGAGCAGGAACCACGCGAGCACCGGCACGAGCAGGACCTGCGTGAGGTCCGCGAGCACCCCGCCCGGGGCCGTCGCCTGCGCCCCGAGGTGGATGAGCGTGACCACGACGAAGGCGATGGCGGCGGGCATGTCGGCAGCCTAGTCAGGGCCCGTATCGTCGACCCATGAGCATCCTCGACGCCCCCCTCGCCCGACTCGACGGCACGCCCGGCACCCTGCGTGATCTCACCGGTGGGCGCCCCGCGCTCCTGGTCAACGTCGCGAGCAGGTGCGGTCTGACCCCGCAGTACGCCGACCTCGAGGCGCTCCACGAGGAGCACCCGGACCTCGCCGTCGTCGGGCTGCCGTGCAACCAGTTCGGTGGGCAGGAGCCGGGCACGTCCGAGGAGATCGCGCAGTTCTGCTCCGCGACGTACGGTGTCGCCTTCCCCATGAGCGAGAAGGTCGAGGTCAACGGCCCCGGTCGCCACGCCGTCTACGAGGGCCTCGTCGGGACGCACGACGAAGGGGGCGAGAGCGGCGACGTCCGGTGGAACTTCGAGAAGTTCGTCATCGACGCCGACGGCACCCCGGTCGCGCGGTTCAGCCCGCAGGTCACGCCGGACGACGAGCGGGTGCGCGACGCCCTTCGCTCCGTCCTCGCCTGACGCCGGGTGGAGGCACACGAGCGGGCCGTCGAGCGGATCGACGGGGGCGACCTCTCGTGCGCGCGGCTGCTCATCCTGCTGCGCGCCCGGGTCGCCGAGCTGGACGCGGAGTCGGTCGTGCACCTGAGCACGACCGACCCCGTCGCACCGATCGACCTGCCGGCGTGGTGCCGGATCACCGGCCACACCTACCTCGGCGTCGCCGACGCGGGACCGCCGCCCGTCTACGCGGTGCGGGTGAGCGGCTCGCCGGTCGCGACGCGGCCTGATCGGCCGTGGCACCCGGCGTGACGCCTCACCCGCCCCAGGT
>NZ_JBDIVG010000014.1:0-229196 GCF_039631275.1 Janibacter sp. LM | reverse complement strand
TCGGCGTCGCCGACGCGGGACCGCCGCCCGTCTACGCGGTGCGGGTGAGCGGCTCGCCGGTCGCGACGCGGCCTGATCGGCCGTGGCACCCGGCGTGACGCCTCACCCGCCCCAGGTTTCTCGGGTCACCCGATAAACCTCGCCTTCGCAAGAGTTTGAAACTCCTGCGAAGGCGAGGTTTCTCTTGCTCAGCACGAAGGGAGCAGCTCAGGCCTTCGCGTTGGACGGACGACCCCACGGCCCGGTGATCGCGAAGGTGCGACCCGGGCTGCTCTGGATGTTGACGAAGAGGGTCGAGCCGTCCGCGCTGAAGCACGGGCCGGCCCACTCGCTGTCGCTGCTGAGGTTGCGCGCCAGCGGGTAGGCCTTGCCCTGGTCGGTGACGCCGACCAGGTGCGACGTGCCATTGCCGTCCTCGGCGAGGATCAGGCCGCCGTGGGGGGAGACGGTGATGTTGTCCGGCCCGTCGAACTCGTCACTGGTGTCCGGGTCGGAGTTGACGCCGAAGATCGTCGTGAGCGTGATCGTCTGCTTCTTCGGGTCGTAGAACCACACCTGGCCGTCGTGCTCGTTGACCGAGCCGTCGGACAGGCGCGCGAAGGAGGAGACGACGTAGGCGCCGCCATCACCCCACCACATGCCCTCGAGCTTGCGGGCGCGGGTGACCTGGTCGTCGCCGAGCTGCTTGCGCACGGAGGTGGTGCGCGCGTCGCGGTCGGGGACCTCGACCCACGTCACGGTGTACTTCGTGTTCGGCTTGGTGGCGTAGGACAGGTCGGGCACGTGGCGGCCCTCGGAGTCGAAGGCCTTGAGCGCCTCGAAGGCACCGACCTCGACCGCGCCGTCCGCAGCGAGGGCGTGCAGCGAGCCCTTGCCCTGGACGTAGCCGGTCGGCGGGGTCCAGCGGTAGAAGAGGCCGTTCGGCTTGCCGGCGTCCTCCGTCAGGTAGATCTGGCCGACGGTCGGGTCGACCGCGGCGGCCTCGTGGGCGAAGCGGCCGAGGAACTTCAGCGGGATGTTGGCCTTGCCGAGGTTGGCGGCCTGGCTGGTCGGGTCGACCTCGAAGACGTAGCCGTGGTCCTTGGTGTAGCCACAGCTGCCTGCCATGGCCTCGGTCTCCTCGCAGGTCAGCCAGGTGCCCCACGGGGTGATGCCACCCGCGCAGTTGGTGGCCGTGCCGGCGACGGAGGTGTAGTGCTCCAGGACGTTGTCGTCCTTGTCGACGACGAGGGTGGAGGTACCGCCCTTCGCGCCCTCGTCGTAGACGAGGCCATCGACGTGGGGGACGGGGGTGGCGGAGGACCCGAGCTCGTGGTTGCACACGAGGGTCGAGCCGCCGGACGGACCGGCGAAGCAGCCCATCGCGTCCTGCTTGCCGGGGACGGCATACCCACCGCGGGTCGTGGTGCCGGCCTCGGCGAGGACCTTGTACGAGAAGCCCTCAGGCAGGGCCATGAGCTCGCCGGCCGTGCGCAGCGGGCCGTACCCGGCCGACATGCGGGTGATCTGGGCGGCGGAGGCGTGCGAGGCGAAGGGGGCGGCGCTGCCGGCGACGAGCAGGCCGAGGGCGCCGGCGGAACCGCCGAGCAGGGTGCGACGGTCGAGGGTGTGGTCGGACATGTCTCTCCTGGGGATCAGAGGATGAGGGGTGTCCTGCCACCCTTGGTCGCGCAGACGTCCGCCCGGGAGACCCGTGGGGGTCCTCCGGGCGAACTCTCGGTGAAGATCGGCGGCTACGCGGCGAGCAGCGCGTCGATCTGGCCGGCGGCCGAGCGGGAGCCCTCCTCCATGCCCATGTCGAGGACGGTCTGCAGCTCCTCGGCGGTCGCATAGGCCGAGGTCGTGACCATGCGGGCGCCCTCGGGCGTCTCGCTGAGCTCGACGGTCATCGTCGAGACGGGGGCGTCCTCGACCTTGTTGCCGTCGGCGTCGGCGAAGAAGTCGCGGGCCGTGAACCCGCGCGGCTCGTCGACGCTCGTGATCTCCCACCCACCGGGGTAGAGCTGCCCGTCGGGTCCGGTCATGTGGTACCTCACGACGCCGCCGGGCGTGAGGTCGTGCTCGGTGACGGTGGCGGGGTGGGTCTCGGGGCCCCACCAGCGCTCGAGCTGGCGCGGGTCGGCCCAGACCTGCCAGAGCCGCTCGACGCTGACGGGGTACTCCGCCGTGATGACGAGGGCGTGGTTGTCGGTGTCCTTGGTGATGTCGGTGACGGGCATGGTGCCTGCTCCTTGTGTCGTGGTGCGTGTCAGTCGGTGGTGTCGGCCAGCAGGGCGTCGATCCCCGCGAACCGGCCGCGCCACACGTCCTCGAGCTCGGTGAGCATCGCGCCGACCGCTCGCACGGCCTCCACGTCTCCGCTCGCCAGGGACTCGCGTCCGCTGCGCCTCTTGGTGACCAGCCCTGCCCGCTCCAGCACGGCGACGTGCTTCTGCACGGCGGCGAAGCTCATCGGGTACTTCTCGGCCAGGGCCGACACCGAGTGCTCGCCCGCCAGCACGCGACGCAGGATGTCCCGCCGTGTGCTGTCGGAGAGCGCGTGGAAGAAGGCGTCTGCCCGCTCCTCGTCCGTCGGTGCCATGACACCAACATACAACCGTTTGGTTGTACATTGTCAAGGGGCGCTACTGCTCCTCGCCATCGGGCCGCATCAGGGGCCGCAGCTCGATCGTCTCGCCGGGACCGGCGAAGTGGCGGGCGATCTCCTCCGCCCGCTCCCGGTCCACGACGTCGACGAGGAAGTACCCGGCGAGGTGCTCCTCGCCCTGCGCGTACGGGCCGTCGGAGGCGACCGGGTCACCGTCCGCCCAGCGGTGGAGTGTGGCCCTCGCCGGGTCACCGAGGGCCTCCGCGGTGACGAGCTCTCCCTTCTCCTGCATGTCGGTGAGGAGCCGCCCGAAGCGGGCGTCCATCTCGTCGCGCTGCTCCTGCGGCAGCGCCTGGTGCTCGGCGACGAAGTCCCCGGTCGGGTGACCCCACGGCTGGGGGCTGGAGTGGACGAGGATGACGAATTTCATGGTGGACATCCTGCCGGGAAGCACGCCGTCGTGCCGGACGTTGGGACCGGCGATGACTGCTGACGCCGCCGCCCAGACCGCCCGCCTCATCGACCTCGGGGCACACACGCTCGCCGGGCTCGACCCGACCGCCTTCGCCGAGCTCGTGCCCGACGCCCCGGAGGGCGAGGGCGTGCTCGTGGTCTCCCCTTCGCTCGTGCCGGCGGCGGACCTCGCGCCGCTCCTGGCGCTCGACGGCAGGCCGGGGTTCGTCGTCGAGGACATGACCGATCTGGCCGACTTCACCCCGATCGAGGGCGAGACCGTGCCCGACGCGCCGCTCTACTGGGTCACCGACGTCGAGCGCGGCGACGAGATGGCCAACTGGTCGCCCGACGAGGCGCTGCCGGCGATCCGCGCCCGCGGGCGCCACCCGCTCACCGTGAGCGAGGGCATCAGCTGGCTGCTGCAGGAGCCGGAGCGGCTCGAGCGCAACCGGTGCTTCATGACCATCGCCTCGCGCAAGCCCAAGGCGAAGGGCCTCGACGAGCGCACCCCCGCCCTGTGGATCAGCAACGGCACCGGCCGCGACGGCACGGCCCGCAAGGGTGCGCCCAAGGTCGGCTGGTGCTGGGCGGGCAACCGGCACACGTGGCTCGGCTTCGCCTCGGCCGTCTCGCGGGTCTGAGGCCGCCGAGGGCTTCGAGGCTCCGGCCGGGGGCGACCGCTCGTCTGCATTGCCCTAGGGGAATGCAGCGTCCTGAGGCGTTTTTGAGGTCTTTCGACCTCCCATCCACCCGGCCCGGCAGTGGAGGCTGGAGGCATGACAGCGACGTCCACCCCCTTCGCCCGGCTGCGGCAGGCCGACTGCCGGGTCGAGGACCTGCGCGCCCTCCTGGAGGCCCAGCGCGACCCGGAGCTCGCCTTCACCGACCGGGTCGAGCAGCAGGTGCCCGTCTACGACGCGGCGGCCCTGCGCGAGGCGATCGCGACCGAGGCCGGCGTCGAGGCCGTCGAGGCCGAGCTGGCCGCGGTCCTCGCCGACGGGCCGGGGATCTTCGTCCTGGCCGGTGCCCTCGACCACGCGGTGGTCGACCGGGTCTCCGCGGCCTTCGAGGAGATCATCACGGCAGAGCGGGCGAAGGGGGGCGAGGTCGGCGACCACTTCGCGGCCGGCGGCGTCAACGACCGCATCTGGAATGCCCTGGAGAAGCTCGCGACCGCCCGCCCCGAGGACTTCGTCGACTACTACCGCGACGACCTCGTCGCCCTCGCCGCGCACGCCTGGCTCGGACCCGGATACCAGGTGACGAGCCAGGTCAACGTCGTCAACCCCGGCGGCGTCGGGCAGACCGTCCACCGCGACTACCACCTCGGCTTCGCCTCGCCCGAGGTCACCGAGCGCTACCCGCGGCACGTCCACGCGCTCTCCCCCGTGCTCACCCTCCAGGGCGCGGTCGCGCACTGCGACATGCCCGTCGAGACCGGCCCGACCCTCTACCTGCCGCACTCGCAGAAGTACGCCCACGGCTACCTCGCCTACTGGCTCGACGAGTTCCAGGAGTACTTCCGCGACCACCACGTGCAGCTGCCGCTGGCGAAGGGGGATGCCGTGTTCTTCAACCCCGCGCTCTTCCACGCGGCCGGGTCCAACCACACCGCCGACGTGCGCCGGATGGCCAACCTGCTCCAGATCTCCTCCGCCTTCGGCCGCGCGATGGAGTCCGTCGACCGCGTGCGCATCGTCACTGCGACCTACCCGGCGCTCCTCTCCCGCAAGGCCGCCGGGCACGACGTCGACCACGCGGTGGCGGCGGCTGCGGAGGGGTACGCCTTCCCGACCAACCTCGACCTGGACCAGCCCGTCGACGGCATGTCACCCCCTTCGCAGGCCGACATCGTCCGGCAGGCTCTCACCGAGGGAGTCTCCCCCGAGGAGCTCGCCACCCGGCTGCGTGACCACGCGGCCGCCCGTCGTACCACCCAGGAGGACTGATGCAGGAGCTGCTCACCGACAAGGTCGTGCTCGTCGTCGGTGGCACCTCGGGTCTCGGGGCGGGCATCGCCCGCGCCGCGGCCCGGGAGGGTGCCACCGTCGTCGTGAGCGGTCGCCGGGCCGAGCCGGGCGAGGCCCTGGCCGCGGAGATCGGCGGGTCGGTCTCCGCCGTCACCGGCGATGTCTCCGTCGTCGAGGACGCGAAGGGGGTCGTCGCCCGGACGATCGAGCGCCACGGACGCGTCGACGCCCTCGTCAACTGCGCCGGGCTGACCGACCGCGGGTCGATCCTCGACACCGACCCGGAGCTCTTCGACCGGCACATCGCGACCAACCTGCGCGGGCCCTTCTTCACGATGCAGGCGGCGATCGCGGACATGACCGGGCGCGGGGCTCCGGGCACGATCGTCAACATCGCCAGCATCAGCGCGCTCGGCGGCCAGCCCTACCTGGCCCCCTACGTCGCGGCCAAGTCCGGCCTGCTCGGCCTGACGAAGAACGTCGCCCACGCGCACCGCTTCGACCGGGTCCGGGTCAACGCCCTCAACATCGGGTGGACGCAGACCGCGGGTGAGGACGCGACGCAGCGGCGCTTCCACGGCGCCAGCGACGACTGGGTGGAGCAGGCGAACGCCCGCCTCCCCATGGGCAAGCTCGGGCAGGTCGACGAGATCGCGGACGCGGTCGTCTTCCTGCTCTCCGACCGCAGCGGCGTCGTCACCGGCTCCGTCATCGACTGGGACCAGCAGGTCATCGGAGGACAGGACTGACATGCGCATCGGACTCATCGGCCTCGGGCGCATCGGCGCGTTCCACGCCGACACCTTCGCCGGGCTCGACCACGTCGACGAGCTCGTCGTCACCGACCCGGTCGCGGCAGCCGTCGAGGCCGTCACGGCCCGCATCGGCAAGGCGCGCGCGGTCGCCGACCCGGCCGCCGTCCTCGCCGACGGCGTCGACGGCGTCGTCATCGCCGCGGCGACCAACGCGCACGCCGAGCTCATCCGCGCGGCGGTCGACGCGGGCATCCCGACCTTCTGCGAGAAGCCGGTCGCCGGCACCATCGCCGAGTCCCTGGCCGTCGAGGCGGCGGTCGCCGGGAGCGATGTGCCGGTGCAGATCGGCTACCCGCGCCGCTTCGACCCGGCCTTCGTCGCCGCGCGGGAGGCCGTCCGATCGGGCGCGCTGGGGCGGATCACGACGGTCCGCTCGACGACCCTCGACCCCGCGCCGCCGCCGGCGGCCTACCTCGCGGTGAGCGGCGGGATCTTCCGCGACTGCTCCGTGCACGACTTCGACGCGGTGCGCTGGGTGACCGGCCAGGAGGTCGTCGAGGTCCACGCCGTCGGCTCGGTCGACCCCGACGCCGCCCCGGAGATGTACGCCGACAATGGCGACTTCTCGAGCGTCTCGGCGCTGCTCACCCTCTCCGACGGCACGATCGGCGTGGTGTCCGACACCCGCACCAACGGCGCCGGGTATGACGTCCGCCTCGAGGTGCACGGTGTCCGCGACGCGGTGGCCGCCGGTCTCGACGAGGGTCTGCCCCTGCGCTCGACCCAGCCGGGCATCTCCTGGCCGGGCGGCCCGGCGCACGGGTTCTTCATGGACCGCCTCGCGCAGGCCTTCCGCGTGGAGCTCGGCGTCTTCACCCAGGTCGCGGCCGGGGAGGTCGACAACCCGTGCACCGTCGCGGACGCGATGGGCACGGCGTGGACGGCCGAGGCGGCGACGCTGTCGGCCGCGCAGCGCCGGCCGGTGACGATCGCGGAGGTTCGCGCCGCCGCGGGCGCCTGAGTCACAGCAGCGAGCGAAGGGGGACCCCCGGGTCCTCGAGGTCGCTCACGTCGGGCCTCGCGCCCGCCGCGATGAGCTGCTCCGCGACGCGGATGTCCTTGGCCACCACCGGTCCTCGCCCCAGCGAGGTCGCATCGAGCACGCGCCCGTCGGCGGCCAGGCCGAGGTGGAGGAGCGAGCCGTCCTCGCGCGCGCGGACGACCTCGCGCTCCCCGGGGCCGGGCACCCCGGCGGTCTGCAGCATCTGGTCGTACTGGTCGGACCAGAACCACGCGACGGCTGCGTGCGGCTCGGTCTCGCCGAGCATCGCCGCGGCCGCGCTCGCTGCCTGGTCGTGGGCGCTGCGCCAGGACTCGATCCGCACGCGCCGGCCGCTGCGCGGGTCGGGGTAGGACGCGCAGTCCCCCGCCGCCCAGACGTGCGGGTCGCTCGTGCGCAGCAGCTCGTCGACGACGATCCCGTCCTCGACGAGCAGGCCTGCGGCAGCGGCGATCTCTGTGACCGGCTCGGCGCCGACGCCCGCGACGACGGCGTCGGCCACCACGGTCTCCCCGGTGGAGAGGGTGGCCCGCAGATGGCTCCCTTCGTCCTGCACGGCGGTGACGGTCGTCCGGGTGCGGACCGTGACGCCGTGGTCGGCGTGGAGGGCGACGACACGCTCCGCGACGACCGCGGGGACGGCCCGGGCCAGGGCACGGTCGGCGGCCTCGATGACGGTGACCTCCATGCCCCGCTCGCGCGCCCCGGCAGCGACCTCGAGCCCGACGAACCCCGCCCCGATGACGAGCAGGCGCCCACCCTCGCGGACGACGCCGCGCAGCGCGTCCGCGTCCTCGCGGGTGCGCAGGTAGTGCAGGTGCTCGAGGTCGAGGCGGCGGGCGCGCGAGCCGAGCGCGAGGAGCAACCGGTCGTACGGGAGCGGCCCGGCGTCGGTGACCACGGTCCGCGTCCCGAGGTCGATCGAGGTGACCTCCACCCCGAGACGAAGGGAGATCCCCGCCCCCTCGAGCTCCTCGCGGGTCCATGGGTGGACGAGGTCCGAGGCCTCGGCGGCGAGCGAGGCCTTCGACAGCGGGGGACGCTCGTAGGCGTGCACCGTCTCCCGGCCGATGAGGGTGATGGGGCCGTCGAACCCCTTGTCCCGCAGGGTCATCGCCGCGCGGGTCCCGCACTCGCCGGCCCCGACGACGACGATGCCCGGCTCCAGGGGTGCGCGCTCGCTCATGAACCGACCCTCGCACACGCACCGGATCCCGCGATCGTGCCCACCCGCCGGGACGTGCCTCCCCTTCGCCCACGCGTCACTGCGAGACTGGGTAGGACACGGACGTCACCCAGGAGGACCCATGAGCCCCATCCCGCCCGAGGACATCGAGACCCAGGGCCACGCCGGCCTGCTCATCGGATCGCTGTGGAGCCCACCCGGCGACCCGACCTGGGTCGCGGTCATCGCCCACGGCTACGGGGAGCACATCGGGCGCTACCAGTGGGTGGCCGACCGCCTGACCGCCGACGGGGCCGTCGTCTACGCCCACGACCACGTCGGCCACGGGCGCAGCGAGGGCGAGCGGGTGCTCGTCGGGGACTTCGAGCCGGTGGTCGACGACCTCGACCTGCTCGTCCAACGGGCCCGGGCGGAGAACCCGGGGCTGCCGGTCGTGCTCATCGGTCACTCGCTGGGCGGCATGATCGCCGCGCGCTACACCCAGCGGTACGCCGACCGGCTCACCGCCACCGTGCTCTCCGGCCCGGTCCTGGGGTCGTGGGCGGCCACGGGCCTCGCCGACCTCGAGGAGATCCCGTCCACCCCCATCGACCCCACGACCCTCAGCCGGGACCCCGACGTGGGCCGTGCCTACGAGGAGGACGAGCTCGTCTGGCACGGCGACTTCAAGCGCCCGACGCTGCGCGCCCTCAAGGCCGAGCTCGAGGCGATCACGCTCGGTGGGCGCCTGACGGTCCCGACGATCTGGCTGCACGGCGAGGACGACCAGCTCGTCCCCATCGGCCCGAGCGACGAGGGCTGGGCACACATCGCGCCCGACCAGGCACCGTCCAAGCGCTACCCCGGCGCCCGGCACGAGATCTTCAACGAGGTCAACCGCGAGGAGGTCCTCGACGACGTCCTGGCCTTCGTGCACCAGCACATCCGCTGAGCGCGTTCCAACCCCTCAGGGTGGTCCGCCGCCCCCTTCGTCCCTGACTCGTACTCGCGATCAAGATTCACAGGACGAGTCAGGGGCGAAGTCCGGCGGGGAGCATAGTGCGTGCCGCCGCCGGTCATCAGTCGTTCTGCGGGAACCCCAGGTTCAGCCCACCGTGGCTCGGGTCGAGCCACCGCTGCGTGACCGCCTTGGTCCGGGTGAAGAAGTGCACGCCCTCGATGCCGTGGGCGTGGGTGTCGCCGAAGAGGCTGTTCTTCCACCCGCCGAAGGAGTAGTACGCCATGGGCGTGGGGATCGGCACGTTGATGCCGACCATCCCGACCTCCACCTCGTGCTGGAAGCGCCGCGCGGCCCCGCCGTCATTGGTGAAGATCGTCGTCCCGTTGCCGTACGGGTTGTCGTTGATCAGCTGCAGTCCCTCGTCGTACGAGCCGACGCGCACGACCGAGAGGACCGGCCCGAAGATCTCGTCGGTGTAGATCGTCATGTCCGGCGTGACCCGGTCGAAGAGCGTCGGCGCCAGGAAGAAGCCCGAGCCCAGCTCGCCGGCGCCCTCGCGCCCGTCGATGACCAGCTCGGCACCCGCGGTGACGCCGGCCTCCACGTAGCCCGTCACCTTATCGAGGTGGGCGCGGGTGACGAGCGGGCCCATGTCGGCCTCGCTCATGCCGTCGCCCGTGCGCAACGTGCGGGTGCGCTCGGCGATCTTGGCGACGAGCTCGTCCGCGATCACGTCGCTCGCGAGGACGACGGAGATCGCCATGCACCGCTCGCCGGCCGCGCCGTAGCCCGCCGAGACCGCCGCGTCGGCCGCGAGGTCGAGGTCGGCGTCGGGCAGGACGAGCATGTGGTTCTTCGCCCCGCCGAGCGCCTGGACGCGCTTGCCTGTCGCGACCCCGCGCTCGTAGACGTAGCGCGCGATCGGGGTCGACCCGACGAAGGAGATCGCCTTGACGTCCGGGTGGTCGAGCAGCGCGTCGACGGCCTCCTTGTCGCCGTGGACGACATTCATCACGCCGTCGGGCAGGCCGGCCTCGCGCCACAGGTCGGCGATGAGGTTGACGGCGGTCGGGTCCTTCTCGCTCGGCTTGATGACGACGGCGTTGCCCGTCGCCACGGCGACGGGCACGAACCACAACGGCACCATCGCCGGGAAGTTGAAAGGCGAGATGATCCCGACGACACCGAGCGGCTGCAGGATCGAGTAGGCGTCGATGTCGGTCGAGACGTTCTCCGAGAACCCGCCCTTGAGCAGGTGCGGGATCCCGCAGGCGAACTCGACGACCTCCTGGCCGCGGGAGATCTCCGCCTTGGCGTCCTCGTAGGTCTTCCCGTGCTCCGCGGTGATGGCCCGCGCGATCTCGTCCTTGTGCTGCTCGAGCAGCTGGCGGAAGGCGAAGAGCACCCGGACCCGGCGGGCCAGCGAGACGTGCCGCCACTCCTGCCACGCCCCCTTCGCCCGGGCCACGACCTCGTCGACGACGTCGGCGCTCGCGAGGTCGAGCGCCCCCGTGACCTCGCCCGTCGCGGGGTTGAAGACCTCCGACGTGCGCGCGGCCTCCCCCTCCCACGACGAGTGACCGACGAGGTGGGTGATGCGGCCGGGAGCGGTGCGGGTGGAGACGCTCATCTGTGCCCTCCTTTGGGCAAAGCGGGGTATTTGTCCTGACATGCTAACAAGACAACCCCGGCACGTCACCCCCCGTGGTGCGACTCCTCGTCGGGCCGGGGGATGAGGAAGGACAGCGCGAGCGCGAGGACGAGGAGCACCGCACCCGTGAGGATGCCGGCGCGGTACCCGGCCCCTGCGCCCGCTGCCGAGCCCACCGCGGTGTCGATCCCGAAGAGGAGCGCGAAGCTCAACCCGGCGCCGAGGTTGAAGGCACCGGAGTTCATCCCCGGCAGGTACCCCTGGTTGTCCTTGGGGCTGAGCACGACACCGAGGCCGTTGAGCATGATGTTGCACGTGCCCGCATAGCTGATGCCGACGAGGACGAAGACCGCCAGGAGCAGCGCCGGCGTCAACGACTCCGCGAGGAGCGCCGTCCCGACGAGCGCCCCGATGCTGACGCCGAGCCCGACGCGCAGCACCCGCGCGTATCCGCACCGCGCGGCGAGCTGCCCGGCGACCGGCCCCATGACGAAGCCCGCGAGCGCATACGGCGTGAGCGTCCACCAGGACACCTCGTCCGCCCCGAGGGCGATCCCGCCGTCGGGGTCCTGGGCGATGTTGGGCAGCAGGCCGTTCATCACCGCGAAGACGCCGGACATCGTGAGCAGGGTCGTCCCGAGCAGCGCCCAGGTGCGCCGTTGCCGCAGGTAGCGTGTCGTGACGAGCGGGTGCGCGACCCGCTGCTCGAGCTGCCAGAAGACGGCGAAGGCGACCGCCGCGACCCCGGTCAGGCCGATGACGAGGAGCCAGCTCGCGTCGGCGACCTTGCCCGCCTCGTCGAGGGCGAAGTACAGCGCCGCCAGGACGATGACGAGGGCGGTGACCCCCTTCCAGTCCATGGGCACCGAGCGCTCCGAGCGGGACTCGCGCGTCCCCAGCGCGATCGCCACGAGGGCCAGGACGCCCATGACGGCCATGGCCCAGAAGACCGAACGGAAGCCCCAGGTCGCCGCGAGCCACCCGCCGGCGAGCGCGTCGACGCCGGCGATGCCGCCGTTGACCGCGGTGAGCACCGCCATCAGCCGGGCGTACCGACGCCCGTCCGGCACCTGCACGCGCAACATGATCAGGGCCATGGGCACGATCGGCCCGGAGATCCCCTGCACCACCCGACCGACGCCGAGCGCCCCCACCGTCGGGGCGAGCGCGGAGACGACGGCGCCGACGGTGGTCACGGCGAGCATGCCGAGCATCAGCCGTTTGCGCCCGACGAGGTCGCCCCAGCGCGGCAGGAACAGGGAGAAGAGCGCCGCCGACGCGAAGAAGGCCGTCTGGGTCAGGCCGACCTCGGCCGACGTCGCCCCGAGCTCGCGCTCCATCGTCGCGAGGACGGGCGAGAGCATCGACGCGCTGAGCTGGAAGGCGAAGATCGCCGACAGCAGCGCGGCCATCAGCCCCACCACACCGCTCACGGTCGTCGTGGGGCGGACGTCGGGCGGCATGGTGGTCATGCGGGGAGGGACTCCGGCCCCTCGCTCGCCCCCGGGTGGGCGAGCACGCGCCGGGACAGGGCGTGGCCGGACTCGACCGCCTCCTCCAGGCCTGCCCCGCGGAGCACGGCGGTGAGGAACCCGGCGTTGAAGGCGTCGCCGGCGCCGGTCATGTCACGGACGCCGTCGACGGGTTCGACGGGGACGGTCGCGACGACCTCGGGGCCGCGGATGATGCGGGTCGGGTCCTGGCCGGCTCGGGCCAGCACGACGGTGTCCGGCAGGTCGCGGGCGAGCGGACCCGCGCCGTCCCCCTCCACGAGCTGCAGCAGGGCGGTCTCGTCCTCGTTGGCCGAGATGAAGTCCGGCGCGAGGTCGCGGACGAGGTCGGCGAAGGCGTCCCGCCCGTGGAGCTCGATCATCCCCGTGGACGACAGGTCGATCGAGATGCGGCCACCGGCCGCGCGCACCCGCCGGGCCGCGTCGAGGACGCTCGACGCGGAGGGATCGCTCGCCAGCGAGTAGCCGGTGAGGTGCAGGATCTCCACGCCCTCGAGCCAGGCGTCGTCGACGGGAGCGATGCGGGCCGACTCGCCGCGGGAGGGGAACATCATCCGCTCGCCGCGGTCGTCGATGAGCACCACGATCATGCCGGTGATCTCGCCGACCTGGAGGCGCACGTCGACCCCGCGCTCCTGGAGCTCGCGGCGCACGGCGTCACCGCCGAGGTCGTCGCCGACCCGTCCGATGAACCGCGTCGGGTGCCGCGGCCCGGCGAAGGCGGCGACATTCGCCGCCGACCCGCCGCGCCGCGTGGTGATCTCGGAGAGGGTGTCCGTGGCGGGGCGCAGCGGCTCCTGCATCCACACCACGACGTCCTGCACGACGTCGCCGATGACGCCCAGCACGGCCGGTCAGCCCTGCGTCAGCGCGACGGCGATCTCGGACGCGAGCCGGACGTTGTTGCGGTAGAGCGCGACATTGGCGTCGAGGCTCGCGTCACCCGTCTCGCGGCGGATGAAGTCGAGGAGGAAGGGGGTGACCTGCTGGCCGGAGATGCCCTGCTCGTCGAGCGCGGCCCAGGCCTTCTCGATGACGCCGTCGAGCAGCGCCGGGTCGAGCTGCTCGTCGGCCGGGACGGGGTTGGCGACGAGGAGGGCGGTCGTCAGGTCGAGGGCGCGCTGGGTCGCGTAGATCTTCGCGGCATCCTGCGGGGTCTCGATGCGGTGCGGCACGGGGAACCCGGACTCGCTCGAGTAGAAGCCGGGGTAGGCGTTGGTGCGGTAGCCGACGATCGGCACGCTCAGGCTCTCGAAGCGCTCGAGGGTCGCGTGGACGTCGAGGACCGCCTTGGCGCCGGAGCTGACGAGCACGATCGGGTTGAGCGCGAGAGCGAGCAGGTCGGCGGACTCGTCGAAGTTGGTCGACGCACCGTGGTGCACGCCACCGAGGCCGCCGGTCGCGAAGACCTTGACGCCCGCACGGTGGGCCAGGAGGGAGGTCGCGGCGATGGTCGTGCCGGCGTTCTTGCCGTTGACCGCGCCGATCGGCAGCTCGCGGATGCCGGACTTGAGCACGTCGTCGTCCTGGCTGAGCTCGACGATCTCGTCACGGGTCAGGCCGACGACCGGCTCGCCGTGGACCACACCGATGGTGGCCGGTACGGCGCCCGCGTCACGGACGATCTGCTCGGCCTCCTCGGCGACCTCGACATTGCGCGGGCGGGGCAGTCCGTGGGTGAAGATCGTGGACTCGAGGGCGACGACGGGTGCGCCGGCGGAGACGGCCTCCTGCACCTCGGCGGCGACGCGGACGAAGGGGGTCATGGCTCTCCTGACGATGAGGACGAAGGGGATCTCCCTCCCACGGTAGGAAGACCTGCCCCGGTGAACCAGACCCACGTCGGTATCGCGTCATAGGCTGGCGCCTATGCAGTTCACGCTCCGTCGGCTGACGGTCTTCGCGACGCTCGCGCGGACCGGGCACTTCGGGCGCGCCGCCGACGCCCTGGGGTTGGCCCAGCCGACGGTCAGCGGGGAGATCCGCGGCCTCGAGCGCACCCTCGGCGTCCGGCTCTTCGAGCGCTCGCGCGCCGGGACGACGCTCACCCCTGCGGGCCGGGAGCTGCTGCCCGCGGCGCAGGAGGTCCTCGACGCCGCGCACCGCTTCGAGTCGGCCGTCGACCGGGTCTCCGCGACGCGCGAGGTCGTGCGCCTCGCCGCGTCCCCCAGCCTGGTCAACCGCGTCGTGCCGCAGGCCCTGCGGGCGGTCGGCGCGCTCGACGACGGCCCCCTCGTGGAGGTCGTCGAGGTGCTCACCGGCGGGGTCTCGGCCGCCCTGACCGCCGGCGAGGCCGAGGTCGGTATCGGGCACCTCGTCGACCGGGTGCCCGGCACGAAGCGCGCGACGCTCGGCGCGGACGAGCTGTGCGTGCTCGCCGCCCGGGGCCGCCTCCCCGCGGGCGAGCCCGCCGACCTCGGTGCGCTCGAGGACCTGCGGCTGCTCATCTGGCCGCGGGAGCAGAACCCCGCGTACTACGACCTCGTCCTGCGGGCCTGCGACGCCAACGGCGCCCACCCCCGGGTCGTCGAGTCGACGACCCGGTTCTCCGGGTCCTACTCGTACCTGCTGACCGACGGGCAGGCCTTCGCGCTCGTGCCCATCGACTACGCCCGGGAGGCCCCTGCCAGCCTGGCGTGGGCCCCCCTTCGTCGTCCGGCGCGGCTGCCGCTGCACGTGACCTGGCGCAACGACCCGACCCGCGGCGCGCAGGTGCTGCTCGAGGCCCTCTCGCGCACGAGCCGCGAGGGCGCCTAACCCGCGACCAGATCGACGTCGACGGCCTGCCCGCTCGTCAGGGACTCCATGCCGGCGGTGCACACGACCGTCGAGGCGTAGCCGTCCCAGCTCGTCGGACCGACCCGCTCGCCACGACGGCAGGCATCGACCCAGGCCTGGACCTCGCGGTCGTAGGCCCGCTCGAAGCGCACCCGGTAGTCGGGGTCGATCGGGCCGCCCCACGCGCCGGCGCCGCCGGCCGGGTCCGAGGAGGTCGTGTAGACGCCGCTGGAGGGACGTCCGATGACGGCGCTGCCGTCCTCGCCGACGGCCTCGACCCGCACCTCGTAGCCGGTCCGGCTGTTGACGAAGACCTCGTTGGTCACCACGGCTCCCGAGGCCATCTGGAAGATCGCGACCTGCGGGTCGAGCACCCCGGCGAGCGCGTGGCGCGTCGGCCTCGGGCCGAGCACTTGGATCGAGACGATCTCCTCGCCGAGCAGCCACCGGGCGCAGTCGACCTCGTGGACGAGGCTGTCACGCACGATCATCTCGGAGCGGAAGGCGGGGTTGGGCACGCTGAGGTTGCGGTGCGTCTGGTGCAGCAGGAGCGTGCGACCCATCCGGCCGGAGTCGAGCACGGCCTTCAGGTGCGCGTACTCCGGGTCGAAGCGCCTCATGAACCCCACCTGGACGAGCGGTCGGCCGCCGGCCCGCTCGGCCTCGATGACCCGCAGCGAGGACGCGCTGTCCATCGTCAGCGGCTTCTCGCAGAGCACCGGCAGCCCGCGCCCGATGCAGGCGAGCAGCTGCTCCTCGTGCACGGCCCCCGGAGAGGCGAGCAGCACCGCGTCCACGTCGTCGGCCGCGACGAGGTCGAGGGGGTCGGCGTGGACCGTGACACCGCCGAGCTCCTCGGCGAGGTCCGCCGCCCGCTCGACGTCCGGGTCGGCGACCGCCGCGAGGCTCGCGCCGGCGATCCGGGCAGCGAGCCGGTGGGCGTGGTCGGCCCCCATGAGCCCGACGCCGACCACCCCGACACGCAGCGTGGGGCTCACCCCTCGTCCCGGACCTGCGGCTTGCCGGGCCCGGCCAGCTGCACCTCCGGGTGGGCCGGGTCGACGGTCTTGTCGGGATCGACGTCGCCGAGCTCGTGCTTGAGCTCGGCGAGCTCCTGGCCACCGGCCATCTCCGCGGTCAGCTGGTCGAGGGTCAGCTCGTCGCGTGGTGCGTCGAGGGTGAGCCGACCGAGCTTGAGGATGATGAAGTGGTTGCCCACGAGGTAGGCGTGGTGCGGGTTGTGCGTGATGAAGACGACGCCGAGGCCGGCGTCGCGCGCCTTGGCGATGTACTTCAGCACCACGCCCGACTGCTTGACGCCGAGGGCAGCGGTCGGCTCGTCGAGGATGATCACCTTGGCGCCGAAGTAGATCGCCCGGGCGATGGCGATGCACTGCTTCTGCCCACCCGACAGGCCACCGACCGGACGGTCGAGGTCGCCGATCTGGATGCCCATCTTCTGCAGCTCCTGGTCGGCGATCGTCCTCATCCGCTGGGCGTCGAGGAAGAGCCCCTTGCGGATCTCGTTGCCCATGAAGAAGTTGCGCCACACGGACATGAGCGGCGTCAGGGCCAGGTCCTGGTAGACGGTCGCGATGCCCAGGGCCTGCGCGGCCCGGGGTGAGGCGAGATGGCGCTTGATGCCGTCGACCTCGAAGCTGCCCGAGGTGTGCTCGTGCAGGCCCGCCATGATCTTGATCAGGGTGGACTTGCCGGCGCCGTTGTCGCCGAGGACGCAGGTCACCTCACCGGGGTAGACCTCGAGGTTGACCCCGCGCAGGGCGTGGACGTTGCCGTAGGACTTGCCGACGTCCCTCATGACGACGAGCGGCTCGATCCCCTCCGGCCGGGCGTGGCCGGTCCTGGTGCTGGTCACGGTGCTCATCGCGCATCCGCCTTCTTCTTCACGTAGAGGTTGACCAGGGTCGCGAGCAGGAGCATCACGCCGAGGAAGGTGTAGAACCAGTCGACGTTCCAGCCCGCGTAGTTGATGCCCAGACGGGTCATGCCGAAGATCAGGGCGCCCAGGGCCGCACCGACGACGGAGCCGTAGCCACCCGTGAGCAGGCACCCACCGACGACCGCGGCGATGATGTAGATGAACTCGTTGCCGACGCCCTCTCCGGACTGCATGACGTTGTAGGAGAAGAGCAGGTGCATGCCGAGCATCCACGCGCAGAACCCGACCGTCATGAAGAGACCGATCTTCACCGCCTTGACCGGGACGCCGACGGCCCGGGCCGCGGCCGCGTCACCACCGACGGCGAAGATCCAGTTGCCGACGCGGGTCTTCTGCAGCACGAGCGCGCCGATGACCACCAGGACGACCCAGTAGACGACGAGCGACTTGATGTTGACCGGGCCGACCTGGACGCTCCACGCGAAGACCGACTGCGCCGAGGTGAACCCGGACATGTCGGAGATCGCCGGCGTCGAGACGGTGCCGCCGACGAGGCGGGTCACGGCGAGGTTGGCGCCCTGCAGGACGAAGAAGGTCCCGAGGGTGACGAGGAAGCTCGGCAGCCCCGTCCGCATGAGCAGCCACCCGTTGAAGGCGCCGATGGCCAGCGAGACGACGAGCGCGACGAGCACGCCGACCCAGACGTTGACGCCGAAGTTCCACGCGGTGAGCGCGGCGACGATGCCCGAGCTCGTCGCGGCGACACCGGTCGACAGGTCGAACTCGCCGCCGACCATGAGCAGCGAGACCCCGACGGCCATGATCCCGATGGCCGAGGCCGCGTAGAGGATCGTGCCGGTGTTGCCGAGGCTGCGGAAGGACGGCGCCACGGCCATGAAGAGGACCATGACGGCGAGGGCGCCGATGAGTGCGCCGACCTCGGGCCGGGCGAAGAGGAGTCCCATCCTCCCCTTCGCCGCGACCCGGTCGTCGACCTCGGCGGTGGACGTCTGCGCGGTCATGAGATCACTTCTTGAGCAGCAGGTCGACGTTCTTGTCGTCGACGAAGGCGGGCCCGGTGAACGTGGGCTGGCCACCACCGACGGAGGCACCCTTGTTGGCGCGCAGCCACAGCGCGTCGACGGCCATGTAGCCCTGGACGTAGGGCTGCTGGTCGACGGCCCACTCGATCTTGCCGTCCTTGATCTGCTGCAGGGCCTCGTCGTTGAGGTCGAAGGTCGCGACCTTGGCCTTGCTGCCGGCCTCGCCCACCGACTTCTGGGCGATGAGGGCGAAGGGGGCACCCAGCGTGAGGACGTGGGTGATCGCCGTGTCGTCCTGCAGCTTGGCGGTGATCGTCGACTGGACGTCAGCCGTGTCGGTGCCCTTGACGTAGATCTTCTCCGACTTGTCGAACTTGGAGGCGACGCCCTTGCAGCGGGCCTCGAGGCCGACGTGACCCTGCTCCTGGATGACGCAGAGGGTCTTGCCCGCCTTCTCCTCGGTGAGCCGCTCGCCCGCGGCCTCGCCGGCGAGCTCGTCGTCCTGCCCGAAGAAGGACAGCACGCCCATGTCCTTCCAGTCCTCCATGCCGGCGTTGAGCGCGACCACGGGGATGTCCGCGCCCACGGCGTTCTCGACATTGCCCTTCATCGCCTCGGGCTTGGCGAGGGTGACGGCGATGCCGTCGACCTTCTTGTCGACGGCCTGCTGCACGAGGGTCGCCTGACGGGCCCCGTCGGGGTCGGCGGTGTACTCGAGCTTGATGTTGTCCTTCTTGGCCGCGTCCTCCGCGCCGGCCCGCACCTGGTCCCAGAAGGTGTCCCCGGGAGCGGCGTGGGTGACGAGGGCGACGGTCATCTCGGGGGTGTCGGCCTTGCCGCCGGCGGAGTCCCCGCCGGAGTCCGTCTGCTTGCCCCCCGAGGAGGAGCAGGCGGCGAGCGCGAGCGCAGCCACCGCCGAGGTCGTCATGACGCCGACACGAGTGATGCGTGACATGGGATCTGCCTTTCTCTCGTCCGCCGCGCCGTTGCGGTGGACCGTGGAGGGAGGGTGCCCGGGACGGGCACCTCGTTCAGTTGTGAGTCTGGCCGCTCTCGTCCGGGTGGTGTCGGAGATCGGCAGGTGCGAGATGTGTTCGTTGTGCGGTCTTGGCCTGCTCGTACCCGGTGCGCGCCCCCTGCGTGCTCGCCAGGTGGCTGACCTCCGCCACCGGCACGTCCCACCAGCTGGCGGAGTCCGGGCCGAAGACCATCGGGTCGGTCTCGACGTGGATGACCACCGGCCCGCCGTCGGCCGGCGCGGCCTTGGCCGCGCGGATGGCCGCGGCGAGGCCCTCGCGGTCGTGCACCTCGATGACGTGGCAGCCGAGCGATCGGGCGTTGGCGGCCAGGTCCACCGGCAGCACCTCCCCGTCGAGCCGACCCGACTGCGCACCCCGCGCCCGGTAGGCCGTGCCGTAGCGCTGGGACCCCAGCGACTCCGACAGCGACCCGATGGAGTGGAACCCGTGGTTCTGCACGAGCACGACGATGACCTTGGTCCGCTCCTGCACGGCGGTGACGAGCTCGGTGGGCATCATGAGGTAGCCCCCGTCGCCGACCATCGCGAAGACGTCGCGCGTCGGGTCGGCCCAGCGGACGCCGATGGACGCCGGCACCTCGTAGCCCATGCAGGAGTAGCCGTACTCCACGTGGTACGCCCGCCGCTCGCGCACCCGCCACGCCTTGTGCAGGTCACCGGGCATCGACCCGGCGGCGCAGAGCAGGACGTCGCGCGGGTCGCTCAGCTCGTTGACGAGCCCGAGGACGCTGCCCTGGGTGAGTCGGCCCTCGGCGAGCGCGTCGGTGACCCGGGGCGAAGGGTGGTGGCTCGCCTCGACCTGCGCGTCCCAGTCCGCCCACAGGCGGGCCTGCTCCTCGCGGTACGCGTCGTCGACGGACCAGCCGTCCAGGGCGGCCGCGAGGGCGGTGAGCGCCTCGCGGGCATCACCGACGACGCCCAGGCCGGAGTGCTTGGCCGCGTCGAAGGAGCCGATGTTGAGGTTGACGAACCGCACCCCCTCCGCCGCGAAGGCCGTGCGGGAGGCGGTCGTGAAGTCCTGGTAGCGCGTGCCGACGCCGATGACGACGTCCGCCTGCGCCGCGACGGCGTTGGCCGCGGTCGTCCCCGTGGAGCCGACGGCGCCGAGCAGCTGCGGGTTGCCGTGCAGCAGCGAGCCCTTGCCGGACTGGGTCTCGCCCACGGGGATGCCGGTGGCCGCGCAGAGGGCCGCGAGCGCGTCCTCCGCCCCCGAGTGGTGGACCCCGCCCCCGGCGACGATCATCGGCCGCCGGGACCCGCGGATGATCTGGGCTGCGGCGGCGATGCGCGCCGGCTCGGCCGGCGGCCGGGCGATGTGCCAAGCGCGGTCGGCGAAGAGCTCGACCGGCCAGTCGTGCGCCTCGGCCTGCACGTCCTGCGGCAGGGAGATCGTCACCGCACCCGTCTCGACGGGGTCGGTGAGCACCCGCATCGCCGCGAGCAGGATGCTCGACAGCTGCTCGGGGCGGCGCACCTCGTCGTAGAACCGGGAGAGCGGGCGGAAGGCGTCGTTGACCGTGAGGTCCCCGCCGTGCGGCTGCTCGAGCTCCTGCAGCAGCGGGCCGGCCGCGCGGGTGGCGAAGGTCGAGCTCGGCAGGAGCAGCACCGGCAGCCGGTTGATCGTCGCGAGCGCCGCCCCGGTGAGCATGTTGGTGCTGCCGGGTCCCACGGAGGCGGTGCAGGCCCACGTCTGCAGCCGGTCGCGCTGGCGGGCGTAGGCGACGGCGGTGTGGACCATCGCCTGCTCGTTGCGCGCCAGCACGTAGGGCAGGGGCGGCTCCCCGTCCGCCGCGAGCTCCTCCTGGAGGAGCGCCTGCCCGACGCCGGCGACGTTGCCGTGGCCGAAGATCCCGAGGCAGCCCTCGACGAGCCGCTGCCGCTGCCCGTCCCGCTCGCTCCACTGGTGCCCGAGGAAGCGCACCAGCGCCTGGGCCACCGTCAGCCGCACCGTCTCCCCACGCTCGCTGCTCATCGCTGCCCCTCCCAGGTCTCCCGGATCGCCCCGTGGGCGGGGTCGTCGCAGATCAGCCAGACCCGGTCGGGTCCGGGACCGGCCATGACGTTGAGGTAGTACAGGTCCGCGTCGGGCGCGGCCATCGCCGGGCCGTGCCAGCCGTGCGGGACGAGGACGGTGTCGCCGGTCGCGACCTCGACGAGGACGTCGATGTCGCGCCCCTGCGCGCCGTAGACCTGCTGGTACCCGACGGGCTGGCGGCCGTCCGCGCGGTCGGTGCCCCGGGTGACCGGCGCGGCCTGGTCCCCGGCGGTCTGCGTCTCGAAGTAGTAGATCTCCTCCAGCCGGCTCTCCTGCCCGGGCCGGTCGGTGTCGTGCTTGTGCGGCGGGTAGGAGCTCCATCCGCCGGCGGGCGTGACGACCTCGCAGGCGAGGACCTGCTCCGCACCGGGCAGCGTGCCCGGCATCGCGAAGCCGCGGACCTCGCGGCTGCACGCCCCGGCCCCGCGCAGCTCGACGGGCACGTCCGCGGCCGGCACGAGCACGATCTCGCGGCCGCCGCCGGTCGGGTCGTCGACCCGGGCACCGCACAGGGCGATCCGCGCGGGGGCGGCACCCGGGTTGGTCAGCGTGAGGGCGGTCCCGGCCGGCAGGTAGAGGGTGTCGCTCGGCCCGGCGAAGACGCTGGGGCGCCCTGCGAGCACGTGCTCGGCACCCCCGGCGGTCACGGTGACCCCGCCCACGAGGGGCACGACGACGCCCTCCTCGCCGACGAGCTCGTGGTCGAGGGTGGCGCCCGGCTCGAGCACGGCGACGCGCAGCGAGGTGTGCTGCCAGCCCTCGACGGCGTCGGTGATCTCGACGACCCAGGCTCCCCCCTTCGGCGCGAAGGGGTGGAACCAGCGCTCGTTGTCCGCTCCGGTGCGGGGGGTGTGGTTCACGCGGCACCCCCGTGGACGAGGCCGGCCGCGATGTCGACGGCGCCGGCGACATCGCCGTCCGGCGGGTAGAGCAGCGCGCGCCCGACGACGAGGCCGCGCACCTGCGGGAGGGCGAGCGAGCGGCCCCACGCGGCGTACGTGTCGTGCGGGTCGCCCAGCGGGTCACCGCCGAGGAGGAGCGAAGGGAGGGTCGTCGCGTCCATGACCCGCTCCAGCTCGTCGACGACGGGCAGCTTGAGCCAGGTGTGCGCGCTGCTCGCGCCCAGCCCGGAGGCGACCGCGATGGACCGGATCGTGGAGTCGGGGTCGAGCAGGTTGACCACCTTGCCATCGCGGCGCGCGGACCAGAAGGGCTCGACCATGGCCATCGTCCGCCCCGCAGCCAGCTCGGTGACCGCCCGGGCGCTCGCCTCGAGCGTCGCGGCCGTGGCGGGGTCGTCGAGGGCGATGCGGGTGAGCATCTTGCCGCCGTCGAGCCCGCGGGCGACGATCTCGGCCGCCGTGTAGCCGGTGAAGCGGTCGTCGAGCTCGAACGAGGAGCCTTGCAGGCCACCGCGGTTCATCGAGCCGACGACGACCTTGTCCTCGAGCGCGCCCATGAGGAGCAGGTCGTCGAGGACGTCCGGCGTGCCGAGCACGCCGTCGATCCCGGGCCGCGAGAGGGCGGTCGCCAGTCGGGCGAGCAGGTCGGATCGGGAGCCCATCGCGAAGGCGTCGCCACGCACCCCGAGCGCCCCCCGGGCCGGGTGGTCGGCGGCGACGACGAGCATCCGACCGTCGTCGGCGAGGAGCGGGCGGCGGGTGCGGGCCGCCCAGCGGCGCTCGACGGCGCCCGGGTCGGCGGCACGGACGCCGGTGATCGCGGCCACGTCGACGAAGGGGGTGGTGGCGGAGGTCGGCGTGCTCATGCGGGCGCTCCCTCGGTGGTGCGTCGGGCGAGGGCGTCCTCGACCTCGGCGGTGGTCGGCATCGCGGTGCTGCACTCGAGCCGGGAGGCGACGAGGGCCCCCGCGACATTGGCGAACTCGAGGATGCGTCGCAGCTCCCACCCCGCGAGCAGCCCGTGGACGAGCGCCCCGCCGAAGGCGTCTCCCGCGCCCAGGCCGTTCACGACCTCGACGGGGAAGGGCGGCACCTCGACCCGCTCGTCGGCGGTGGCGGCGAGCACCCCCTTCGGTCCCTGCTTGACGACCGCCAGCTCCAGGCCGCGCTCGAGGAGGGCGTCGGCGGCGCGGTGCGGGTCGGTCTCGCCGACGGCGACCTCGCACTCCTCACGGTTGCCGACGGCGATCGTCACGTGCTCGAGGGCACGGCCGACCTCGGCGCTCGCCTCCTGGGGCGTGGACCAGAACATCGGCCGGTAGTCGAGGTCGAGCACGGTGTGGCGGGCTCGGCCCCGTGCCGCCCAGGCGACGTGGTGGGCCGCGCGGGAGGGCTCGGCGCACAGACCCGTGACGGTGGCCCAGAAGACCCGCGCCCCGCGGATCTCCTCGAGCGGCAGGTCGGCCTCGGTGAGCATGAGGTCCGGCGCGGTCGGCCAGCGGTAGAAGTACAGCGGGAAGTCGTCCGGCGGGTGCACCTCGCAGAAGGTCACCGGCGTCGGCGGGCCGTCACCCTCGATGGGGGTGATGAACTCGCCCGCGACACCGAGCCGCTCGGCCTCGGCGCGCACGTACCGCCCGAAGGCGTCGGCCCCCGTCTTGGTGACGAGCGCGGTCCGCAGCCCGTACCGCGCGGCAGCGACGGCGACATTGGTCGCGGACCCGCCGAGGAACTTCTCGAAGGTGCGCACCTCCTCCAGCGGCACCCCGTGGTCCAGGGGGTAGATGTCCACCCCGGTCCGGCCCATCGTCACGAGGTCGTACATCAGCGCATCCCCTCCGCGATCGACGTCAGGTGCGCGACCGACTCCCGGACGTCCGCGACGGGGTCGGCGGCCCCCTTCGCCGTAGCGGGGTCGGCGGGGTCGCCCGCGAGGACCGTGTCCTGCTCGAGCACGTACCAGCCGTCGTACCCGGCCCCCTCGAGCGAGCGGACGATGGCGGCGATGTCGACGTCGCCGCGTCCGAGGGCCACGTACATGCCGGCCGCGACGGCCTCGGTGTAGCCGGCCCCGCCGTCCTGCACCTTGCGCGCCCAGGCGAGGTCGACGTCCTTGAGGTGGACGTGGGCGATCCGCTCGGGGTGGCCCTGCGCGACGCGGACCGGGTCGCCGCCGCCGATGAGGAGGTGCCCGGTGTCGAGGCACAGCCCGATGCGGGACCCGGCGAGCACGCGGTCGGTCTCCCCGCCGGACTCGACCATCGTGCCGACGTGCGGGTGGAGGGTGGCCGTGAGCCCTTGTGCCGCAGCGGCATCCGCGATCCGGTCGAGGTTGCGCAGCAGCGTCGCCCAGCCGGCGTCGTCGAGCTCGGGCCTGGCGTCGTACCCCTCCGCCCCCGTGGCGGCGGCGATGACGACGGTGGTGGCCCGGGCGGCGACGAGGCCCGCCATCGCGGTCTCCACGGCGGGAAGGGGGTCGACCCCCGGGTCGTGCAGGACGACGGGGACGAACTGGCCGACGGCGGCCAACCCGTACCGGGCGAGCGTCCCCGCCTTGTCGGCCGGCGCGTCGGGCAGGAAGCCGTCGGGGCCGAACTCGGTCGCGGCGATGCCGAGCTCGCGCATCTGCGCCAGGACGGTCGCCGGCTCGTGCTGCCAGCCCCAGCCGGGCACCTCGCAGACGCCCCAGGAGATGGGCGCGGCGGCGATGCGCTCGGTGAGTGGGGTGCGGGTCTGGGTCATCGTCACAGTCCTTCGATCTCGGTCAGGTCGACGGGGCGGCGCTGCGCACGCGAGAGCTCGCAGGCCTCGGCGGTGCGGTACGCCGCGAGGGCGTCGGAGATGGTGCAGGGGCTCGGCACGCGACCGGCGGCCACCTCGCAGAAGGTCGCCAGCTCGGTCCGGTACGCGGGGCGGAAGCGGTCCATGAAGGACCAGTGCTGGGGGCCGCGGGGGAAGTCGACGTCCGCCTCGGCGCTGAACATCGGCAGCGAGTGGTCGAGGCCCACGGCGATCGTGCCGAGCTCCCCCATGACCTCCATGCGCACGTCGTGGCCGCCGCCGTTGTAGCGGGTCGTCGACATGAGCACGATCGTGTCGTCGTCGAGGGTGAGCACCGCGGCGCCGGTGTCGACGTCACCGGCCTCGGCGAAGAAGTCCGCGCCCTTGTTCGAGCCCACGGCGTACACCGAGGCGATCTCGCGCCCGGTGACGAAGCGGATCGCGTCGAAGTCGTGGACGCCGCAGTCGCGGAAGATGCCGCCCGAGGTCGGGATGAACTCCGCCGGCGGCGGGGCCTGGTCGTGGGTCGTGGCGCGGATGGTGTGGACGAAGCCCAGCTCGCCCGAGGCCACCGCCTCGCGCGCCCGGCGGAACCCCGCGTCGAGGCGCCGCTGGTGCCCGATGTGCACCGGGGTGGCGCTGTCGGCCTCCAGGCGGGCCAGCTCGATCGTCTCCCCGAGCGAGGCCGCGACCGGCTTCTCGCAGAAGGTGGGGACGCCTGCGGCGATCCCGGCCCGGATCCACTCGGCGTGCCCCGGGGTCGCCGTCGCGATGACGAGCCCGTCGAGCCCGGCCCCCAGGAGCTCGCCCGGGGTCACGGTCTCCACCGTGGCGTCCGGGTGCCCGACCCGCAGGTCCTCCGCCACCCGCGCGACCGTCGCCGGCCGGGCGTCGCTGATGACGAGGCTCGTCAGGGCCGGGAGGCCGAGCAGGGTGTCGGCATGGAAGGCACCGATCCGGCCGAGGCCGATGAGACCGATCCGCATCGCGGGGGACGCTCCTTTGCGTAGGTGGCCGCGCACCGTGGCGCGAGGTTGCGCGCAACTCTTCCCCACCCTTCGTCCTGCTGTCAATGCTTTGTCAGGACATATGCACGTCATGCCTCGCTGACGTCCTGGGCGTATGCTCCCCGCATGCCAGCGCTGCAGCTCGACGTGGTCATCGACCGCGGGTCGCCCGTCCCGCTGTACCACCAGCTCGCGGAGCAGCTGACCGCGGCGATCGACGACGGCCGGCTCCAGCCCGGGGACCCCTTCGAGAACGAGATCGCCCTCGCCGGACGGCTGGGCCTCTCCCGCCCCACCGTGCGCCGCGCGATCCAGGAGATGGTCGACCAAGGACTGCTCGTGCGGCGCCGGGGGCTCGGCACGACCGTCGCCAACCGCAAGGTGCACCGCCGCGCCCGGCTGTCCTCGCTCTACGACGACCTCGAGGCCGAGGGGCGCGAGCCGCGCACCGAGGTCGTCGAGATCGAGCTGCGCACCGACGAGCGGGCCGCCGCGGCGCTCGACCTCGACGCCGACACCGAGATGCTCTCGATCGTGCGGGTGCGCTCCGCCGGCGACCAGCCGCTCGCCCTCATGCACAACTGGCTGCCGCCGGCGCACGCGGACATCTCGCGGGAGGACCTGCAGGAGCAGGGCCTGTATGCGCTGCTGCGCCGCCGCGGCGTCAAGCCGGTCGTCGCCCGCCAGTCGATCGGGGCCCGGATGCCGACGGCCGCCGAGCGCCGCTCCCTCGGGATGCGCTCGGGCCAGCCGGTGATCACGATGACCCGGATGGCCTTCGACGCCTCCGGCGCCGCCATCGAGTTCGGCGACCACGCCTACCGGGCCGAGGACTACACGATCGACCTCATGCTCGACGAGCGCTGACCGCAGCCCCCTGCATTGCCCTAGGGGAATGCAACTTCTTGACGTCGAGAGAGTGCATTGCCCTAGGGGACTTCAGGTCACCAGGGCTTGTCGACGCCCCCGTCGTTGCCCTTGTCGCGGGCCTCCTTGTCGCGGCGGTTCTCCTCCGACTCCTGCTGGCCGTTCTGGTTGCGCTCCTGCAGCTCCTTCTTCTTCGGGTCCTCCTCCTCGCCCGAGCCGTCCTGCTCGTCCTCACCCTTCTTCGGGTCCTCGCCACCGCCGTCGTCCGGCTGCTTCTGGCCGGTCTGCTCCTCGAGCTTGTCCTTGGCCTCCTGCTGCTTGCGGCCCGCCTCGCCCTCGTTGCCGTCGTCGGACCCGTCGAGGCACCCTTCCGGTCCTTCCTCGATGAGCTTCAGCGCCTCCTGCGCGAAGGCCTTCTCGCCCGCCGGGTCGCCGGCCTCCTTGGCCTTGTCGGCCTGCGCGGAGACGGTCAGCACGAGGTTGGTCCGGACGGTGCAGTCGTCCTGCGGGTCGTCGGTGCGCGAGAGCGCCAGCTCGAGGTCCTCACGACCCCCTTCGAGGTCGCCCTGGACGGACCGTCCGGTGCCCTCGACGAAGGGGGCGCGCCACCGCTCGACGATGTTGAGCACGCCGAGCTTGTCGGCGGCGTCGCGCATGCCCTGCCCGTCGTCGCGGCCGTGGGCGTCCTGGGCCTGCCCGATGAAGACCGGCAGGGTGAGGAAGCGGATCGCGAGGACGATCAGGACGATGGCCGGGAGCACCGTCGCCCAGATGAGGCGCCGCCGTCGTCGCAGTCGGGGTTCGGTGGGTGTGCTCATGCCGTGGCCCTCCGCAGTCGGCCGATCTCACGGGTCGTGATGAAGAGGTCGACGAGGAGCAGCAGGGACATCACCGTGGCGAGGACCCACACGAGCGAGGTGTACGTCTCGATCGCCGCACCGGCGCCCTCGACGGTCGTGCCGGGGTCCGCGTCCTCCAGGGCCGGCCCGATGTCGCCGCCCGTGCGGTGCGTGTAGGGCACGCCGAGCTGGTCGGCGACCTCCTTCAGCCGCTGCTCGTCGATCGTGCTGACACCGGGGTTGCCCTGGGCGTCCTTGACGTCCTCGCCGGGGGTCCCGTCCGCGGACGTCGTCGCCATGCGGCCGCCCTTGTCGCTCCCGTACCCGAGCACGGCGCCACCGTCGACGAGGTCGGGCAGGTCGAAGGGGGCGGGCTCCTGCGCCGCGGTCTGCTCGCCGTCGCCGAGGTAGAAGACGATGCGCGAGCGCTCCGGCTGGCGCTCCTTGGCGCCCTCCAGGGTGGTGCGCAACCGCTCCTGGGCGATCGTGATCGAGGACCCGCCGGAGTACAGGCTGTTCTCCGGGCGCAGGTTCTCGGCGGCGGTCTTCAGCGCCTGGGTGTCCGTCGTGAGCGGCATGACCACGCGGGCCGTGTAGTCGAAGGTGATGATCGAGAAGCGCGCCCCCGGCATCTCCGCCTGGATCTTCGCGATGTCCTCGCGGTAGCCCTCGAGACGCGTGCGCTCGCCGTCGTGGTCGCGGGCCATCGACGAGGTCGTCGTGTCGACGACGAAGAAGACGTTGACGTCCGAGGAGGCCTGCCGCGCGATCGAGCCGCTGACCGCGGGTCCGAGGAGGGCGAGGGCCATGACGAGGGCGGTGACCAGTCGCAGGACCCACCGCGGGCGGTGACGCCCGTCGGCGAGGACGCGCCAGCCGGTGAAGCCGACGAGCAGCAGGCCGGCGACCACGACCAGGGGCCACGGGATGACGGGGTGCAGGCTCATCGGCGCCACCACCACAGGAGCGGGTAGAGCACGACGAGGCCGAGGAGGCCGAAGCTCAACCAGAGCGTCGGCAGGTCGGTGCGCACGTGGACCGGTGCGACGTCGGGCAGGCGGGCAGCCTCGAGCTCCTCGATGTTGCTCGTGACCTCCTCGGTCGCACTGGCCTGGTCGAGCCCCCACGTGCGGCCGCCGGTCCGCTCCGTCGCCGCGGACAGCGTGGAGTGGTTGGCGCCGTAGGGCTGCGGGTTGAGGGCGTAGACGCGCACCTTGCGCTCGACGGCCAGGTCGGTCGCCTCGCCGAGCGAGTACACGCCGTCGCCGTGCACCTCGTTGTCCGTGCCGAGGATGATCGCCCGCGGTCGCTCCTGGTCGAGGTGGTCGAAGTTGAGCACGCAGCTGGCGAGACCGTCGCCGACGAGCGAGCTGGCGAGGATCTTCTGGTTGAAGGTGCCGTCGATCGGGTTGTACTCGCCCTCGCCGCCGAAGAGGCTGAACCCGTCGGCGTAGCCCTTGAGCTGCTCCTCGACGAGCTCGTAGTCGTCGGTGAGGGGGAAGGCGGTCACCGCCTGGTTGTTGAAGAGCACGAGGCCGATCCGCTCCCCGCGGAAGCGGCCGACGATCTCGGCGAAGTCGTTGAGCACCGCCTGGTCGGTCGTGAACATGGACCCGGAGACGTCGAGGCAGAGCATGATGTCGCGGTTGTTCTTCTCCGGGTCGATGATCTCGGTCGTGCCGGGGCGACCGGCGGCGACGGCCAGGGGCAGGACGGTCAGCCCGATGACGGCGGCGATGCCGAGGAGGCGCACCCGTTGGCGGGAGATCGCGGCGCGGTAGGCCGGCAGGCGGGTGAGGCGGGCCGAGTGGGCGACGAGGACGGCGTCCTTGGCCGCTGTGTCACGCCCGGCCAGCCACCAGCCGAGCCCGGCGACGACGAGCAGGACGAGGACGATGAGCAGGGTGAGCCACCACCAGGTCAGACCCATCACGACCACCCCCCGACGACGTCGCGGGCGGCACCGGCCGACCGGGTGAAGCTCGGTGGGTCGGCCTCGTCGGCGCCGAACTGGCGCGGGTAGTACTCCTCGATGAGCGCCGCGAGATGGGCGGGGCCGCGCTCGCGCAGGTCGGCCGCGGTCATGATCTCGGCCTTGAGCCCGCTGGCCCTGCTGACGAATCCGCGCACGATCTTCGACAGCTCGTGGTGCCCCCTTCGTGCCGTGATCTCCTCGGCCCGCACCCTGGCCTCGACCTCGTCGATGCGGGTGAGCGCGTCGCGGCGCAGCTTGGCGAGCGCGGACGGCGGCAGGCTGCCGTGCAGCTCGGGGTCCTCCGGGCGGCGGGTGAGCAGCCAGATGGCGACGGCCCAGATCAGCAGGCCGAAGAGGATGAAGCCTCCGAGGACCGGCCAGGTGACCGCGTAGCCCTGGGGCGCGAGGTAGATCGGGTCAGCGTCCACGGCGTCTCTTCTCGAGCATGCGCACGATCATCGGCACGACCTCGTCGGTGTGGCCGGCGCGCGCGGAGGAGACGTCGGTGCGCCGCAGCATCGCGTCGACGTCGTGCCGACGGGTGCTCTCCGCCTGCCGGAAGGCGGTGGCGAGCGCGCGGTCGGCGGCGAGCAGGTCGGGCAGCGGGTGGTCGGACGCGACATCGCGCACGAGGGTCTCGGGGGCGAGGGCCAGCGGGTCGAGGTCGGCGATGTCGACCCACAGCACCTCGTGCCGCAGGCGGAGGGTGCGGAGGGTGTCCTCGACTGCGGCCGGCTCCACCCCGTCGTCGGCGATGACGAGCACGACCTTGCGCCCCTTGACGTTGCGCGTGATGTGCCGCAGCAGCCCCGGCAGGTCCGACGAAGGGGAGTCGGCCTGGGAGAGCGTGATCGCCTCCTGCAGGAGCAGCTCCAGGTGGCCCTCCGAGCTGCGCGCCCGGGTGGCGTGGATGCGCCCGGGAGCACCGCTGATCATCGACACGTCGTCGCCGTGCCGGACGGCGAGCCAGCCGAGCACCCCGGCGGCGAGGACCGCGACGTCGCGCTTGGGCTCGCCGCCCGCCGCGGTCGCGGCCATCTCGCGGCCGGCGGGCATGACGATGATGAGCGAGAAGTGCCGCTCGGCCACGTACCGCTTGATGAGCATCGAGCCGTGGCGGGCCGACGCCCGCCAGTCGATGTCGCGGATGTCGTCGCCGACGGCATAGGCGCGCAGGTCGTCGAAGTCCATCGAGCGACCCTTGTGGACCGAGGCGTAGCCGCCGTCGAGCAGCGCCACCGAGCGTCGCCGGACGTGGATCGACAGCTTGCCCTTGACCTTGTGGACGAGACGCGTCATGGCGTCCTAGGGGGTGCGGACGGCGCGCACGACGGCGTCGATGATCGTCTCGACGCGCACGTCGTCGGCGGTGGCCTCGTAGGTGAGCAGGACGCGGTGGCGCAGCACGCGATGGGCCAGGTGGCGCACGTCCTCGGGGATGACGTGGTCGCGCCCCTGCAGCAGCGCGGAGGCGCGGGCGGCCTTGGCGAAGGCGATCGAGGCGCGCGGGCTGGCCCCGATCTCGACGTAGCGGGCCAGCTCGGGTGGCATGACCTTGCCGGGGGTGCGGGTCGCCGCGACGATGAAGGTGATGTAGTCGAGGATCGCCTTGTCGAGGTAGACCGACGCGGCCAGGCGCTGCAGCTCGCGGGCGTCGGCGATGTCGATCATCGCCCGCTCGGGCTGGTCGAAGACGCCGGCGTCGATGCGGCGCACGACCTCGACCTCCTCGGCCGGGCTGGGGTAGTCGAGCAGGTCCTTGAGCATGAACCGGTCGAGCTGGGCCTCGGGCAGGACGTAGGTGCCCTCCTGCTCGATGGGGTTCTGCGTCGCGAGGACGAGGAAGGGCTCGGGCACCTTGAAGACCTGGCCGCCGATGGAGGTCTGGCGCTCCTGCATCGCCTCGAGCATCGCCGACTGGGTCTTGGCCGAGCTGCGGTTGATCTCGTCGAGCAGGACGAAGTTGGCGTGCACCGGTCCGAGCTGGGTGACGAACTTGCCCGTGCTCGCGTCGTACACCTGGGTGCCGACGATGTCGCTCGGCAGCAGGTCCGGGGTGCACTGGATGCGCTTGAAGGACCCGCCGATCGCCGTCGCGAGCGCGTGCGCCGCGGTCGTCTTCGCCAGACCGGGGACCGACTCGAGCAGGACGTGGCCGCTCGTCAGCAGACCGATGAGCAGGGTCTCGCGCAGCCGACGCTGGCCGACGACCTTGGACTCGAAGCCCTTGTCGACCAGGGCGACGAGGCTGCGAGCCCGCTCGAGGTGGTCCTGGCTGATCCTGCTCGCTGGCGGCACGTACGTCCCCTTCGATCCTGTGGTCCTGATGTCGCGGTCACTCTACGGACCGCGGGCGGCCACGGCACCGGGGAGCACTCCCCCGAGACTCGGCCCATGGCCGCAATGTGGCCCCGATAGCCGCCCTGGCCCGAGTCTCGCGGGTCGGGGCGACCTAGGGTCGGGGGCATGACCTCCGAGCCCGGCACCCCGATGACGGTGCGGGCCGGGCCGCGAGAGGTCCTCGCCCTGGCCGTGCCAGCCTTCCTCGCGCTCGTCGCCGAGCCGCTCTTCCTCATGGTTGACGCCGCGGTCGTCGGTCGTCTCGGCGTGGTCCCGCTCGCCGGGCTCGGCACCGCGAGCTCCGTGCTCCTTACCGCGGCAGGCGTCTTCGTCTTCCTCGCGTACGGCACGACGAGCGTCGTCGCGCGGCAGTACGGCGCCGGGTCGACGCGCGGCGCGATCGAGCTCGGCACCGGCGGGACCTGGCTCGCGGGAGGCCTGGGGCTCGTCGTCGCGGCGGTCGTCGGTCTCGGGGCCCGGCCGCTCGCCGGTGCCTTCGGCTCATCGCCGCAGGCGCTGGACCAGGCCGTCGTCTACCTGCGCGTCAGCGCGCTCGGCCTGCCCGCGATGCTCCTCGTGCTCGCGGCGACCGGCATCCTGCGCGGCCTGCAGGACACCCGGACCCCGCTCGTCGCCTCGGCGGCGGGCTTCGGCGCCAACGCCGTCCTGTCGGTCCTCCTCGTCCACGGGGTCGGCCTCGGGATCGCCGGCGCCGCGTGGGGCACGGTGATCGCCCAGTGGGGCATGGCCGTGGCGCTGCTCGCGGTCGTGGTGGGCCGGGGACGAGGCGTGGGGGCCTCCCTTCGCCCTCATGTCGGGCGGGTCGTCGACGCCGCGCTCGACGGCGCGCCCCTGCTGGTCCGCACGCTCGCGCTGCGCGCGATCCTGCTGCTCACGGTCTGGGTCGCGGCCGGCTTCGGTGACGTGCCGCTCGCCGCGTACCAGGTCACGACGACCGTCTGGTCGCTGCTCGTCTTCGCCCTCGACGCCCTGGCCATCGCCGGGCAGGCGCTCACCGGGGCCGCGCTCGGCAGCGGTGACGCGAAGGGGGCGCGCGCCGCCACCGCCTTCATGGTCCGGTGGGGCGTCTGGGGCGGGGTGGGCCTCGGGCTCGTCCTCGCGGCGCTGCACCGGGTGCTCCCCGCGCTCTTCACCGACGACCCGCAGGTGCGCGGCGCCATCGCCGCGGGTCTGCTCGTCGTCGCGCTCGCCCAGCCGCTGTCGGGCTACGTCTTCGTCGTCGACGGGGTGCTCATCGGTGCGGGCGACGGCCGTTGGCTCGCCGGGTCGATGGCCCTCGTCCTGCTCGCCTACGTCCCCGTCATCTGGCTGGCCAGGACCCTCGGCGACGGGCACGGGCCCGAGGCCGCCGTCGTCACCCTGTGGCTCGCGTTCACCGCGTTCATGGCGATCCGGGGTGGGTTCATGGCCTACCGGGTCCGCGGCGACGCCTGGGCGGTGACCGGCGCCCGCCGCTGAGTCGAGATATCTCCGGTCGAGGTATCTCGGACCGGACAGACCGTCGCAGATACCTCGAACCGCGGGGTCAGGCGACCGAGGGCCGGGTGCTGTCGGCGTACGAGTACCAGCCGGCGTCGGCGAGCGCCTCGGCGATCCGGCGGCGGCCGGCCGCACCCTCGGCGGTGACGACCGCCAGCTCGGACGGACGAAGGGGGGTCAGCGCCAGCGCCCGGACCCGCCCGCCCTCGACGTCGAAGGCCTGGCCGCGGCCCGGTAGCTCGACGCCCACGAGGGCACCGAGGCGACCCTCGGCCACCCAGTCGGCGGGCGCGTCGCCGGCGGAGAGCTCGAGGGAGAGCAGGTCGTGGCAGGCGAGCGCCTCACCCAGGCTGGTGCCGGCACCGGCGATCGCGCCGGCGGCCTCCTCGAGCGCGGTGGCGAGCCACCGCCCTTCGCCCTCGGGCCCCTCGACCAGCTCGCGGCCCTCGACGTAGACCTCGACCCCGAGGCCGGGCGCGGCGGACTCCCCTTCGTCACCCGAGGGGTCGCTGAGGCCGTCGGTCGCGACGACACCCGAGTGCGCCGTGACGACGTGCAGGTAGGCAGAGGAACCGGTCGGCCACAGCGCCGGCTCGTCGGCGTCGCCCAGGGGACCGCACTGCGCGCCCAGCTGGCCGACGCCGCGCCAGAACTCGTCGCGGCGCTCACGGATCCGGTCGGTCTGCTCCATCGAAGTCACCCCTGCATCCTGCCCGCTGCCCGGCACCGGTGGAAGACCGGGGCCGGGCAGCGGACGAGGTCGAGCGGGTCAGCTCGTCGTCAGGCGGAAGCGGAAGTCCGCGTGGTCGCCCTCGCCCCAGACGGCGAATCCGGCGGACTTCAACGCCCCGAGGTTGGCGCGCTCCTCGTCGCCGAGGTCCTCGCCGAAGAGCTCGACGGCCTTGGCGATGTCGAGGTACCCCACGCTGCCGGCCTTGTCGGCGTCCGGGACCGCGTCCCTGAAGGCGTCGGCGGCCGCGAGACCGGACCCGGTGGCGACCTGGTCGGCGTAGCCGGCATCGGTCGAGACGACCGTCCGGTTGCCGTCGGCATCCTTGACCGTCAGCTGGGGCGTGCCGCCCGTGCCGGTGGTGCTGCTGTTGACGGAGGCGACGAGCTTGTCGATGAGCCCGCGGTCACCGTTGGTCACCAGGGCGACCTTGGGGGTGTCCGCGTCCGGCCCGACAGCGAGGCTCGTCTCGCTCCCGACCGCCTTGGCGAGGTCATCGGGCACGGAGAGACCGGTCTCCTGGGTGAAGGAGTCGATCCCGTCCTGCCAGTCCTCGCCGAGGTTCCCCCGAGCGCCCTTGTCGAACTGGGGCCAGGCCTTGCGGATCGACTCGTCCAGGCCGGAGATCGACAGTGCGGCGAAGGTGTCGGCCGGCAGGTCGCCGACCGCGGTCCCGTCCCCGGCGGGGACGCTGCCGTCGGGCAGGCCGTTGGCGCGGCCGGCGATCTCGAGGGTCGGTCCGTCGAAGCGGATCGCGGCGGCGTAGCGGCCGACCGGCTCGGAGGTGGTGGAGACACCGGTGCCGAGGGCGCCCAGGAGCTGCTGCGCCCTGTTCGCGTCCATCCAGCCGGTGACGAGGCCGTCCTCGCCGAGGTCCTCCATGTCCTGGGTGAAGCGGTCGTCCTCGGCGAGCGGGCTGTCCTGGGCCTCGTCGACCGCCGTGTCGACGACCGACTGCTCCTCGCCGCAGATCGCGAAATCGGGCTGGACGGAGCAGTAGCCACCGGTGCCGGTCACCTTCGACAGGCCCCGGTGGGCGGCGTCCTCGTCGGTGCTCGCCAGTGCCACGACGACACCGGGCTCGCTCGAGCCGTCGGTGGGCGGGAGGACCGCGACGCCGAAGCGCTGGCCGAGCCAGGGCTCGACGTCCTGCGCGTAGTCGACGCCCTCGAGCCCGCCGTCCTCCTTGATGGCGTCGAAGAGCTCCTGGCGCAGGTCGCTGCCCTCGTCGATGTCGGCGAGCTCGTCGCGGGCGCCGGGGAACTTGCGGGCGAAGCGGAAGGCGTCGACCTTCTGGTCGGCGGACGGGTCGAGGTCGACCTTGGCGAAGGCGATGGCGGTCGCCGGCAGGGCCGTCTCCGGCTGGGGGCCGCCGCCGTTGATCTTGCCGTAGGCGAAGAGCGCGCCGCCGCCGAGGAGACCGAGGGAGAGGACACCCGCGACACCGAGGGCGCCCCACCTGAGGGCCCTGCGGGAGCTCGGGGCCGGCTGGGGCGGGAGCTGGTGCCCCCACTGGCCGGGCTGCTGCTGGACGCCGGGGTACTGCGGCGGGACGCCCGGGTACTGGCCGTGGACGGGCTGTCCGAACCCGGGCTGCCCGTACCCGGGAGGCGGTGGGGGTTGGCCGCCGGGCGCGGGTGGCTGGCCGAAGGGCGGCTGGGTCATGATCTCTCCCCGGGTCGTGACGAAGTCTTGGCACGAACCTTACGGTTCGATGACCCTCCGTGGACATGGGGAGGACTACCCACGACGACGGGGGCCCACCGTGATGGTGGGCCCCCCGTCGGGATGTGACCGGACTCAGCCGGCGACGACGTCGAGGCTGACCTTCGCCTGGACCTCGGGGTGCAGGCGCACGAGCGCCTCGGCCGGGCCGACCGACTTGATCGGCGTCGGGATCTCGATCGTGCGACGGTCGAGCTCCGGGCCACCGCCGGCCTTGACGGCCTCGGCGACCTCGCGGCTCGTGACGGCGCCGAAGAGGCGACCGGACTCGCCGGCGTGGGCGGCGATGGTGACCTTCTGCGACTCGAGGTTGCCCTTGATCGAGGTCGCCTCCTCGAGGGACTTCACGGCGCGAGCGGCGCGGCCGGCGGCGAGCGCCTCGACCTGCTTCTGCGCACCCTTGGTCCACGCCTCGGCGAGGCCGCGACGGTAGAGGAAGTTGCGGGCGTAACCCGGCTTGACGTCGACGACGTCACCGGCGGTACCGAGGCCGGAGACCTCGTGGGTGAGGATGACCTTCATGTCTGCTCCTGGATTCTTCGCGGCCGCGGATCAGCGGTTGGACGAGGAGTAGGGCAGCAGGGCCATCTCCCGGGCGTTCTTGACAGCGGTCGCGATGCGGCGCTGCTCCTGGACGGACACGCCGGTGACGCGACGGGCACGGATCTTCCCGCGGTCGGAGATGAACTTGCGCAGCAGGTTCGCGTCCTTGTAGTCGATGTTCTCGACCTTCGCCGCCTTGAGCGGGTTGGCCTTCTTCTTGGGCTTGCGCACTACGGGCTTGGCCATCGTGGTGCTCTCCTTCGGTGTTCACGAGAGCCCGAGGTTGGTCCTCGGGATGGGGGTGTTGTCTGGTGCTCGGGCGGACCCGGGCGTGAGAGATCGATCAGAAGGGGGGCTCGTCGTAGCTGGGCGCGTTGCCCCAGCCACCGCCACCCTGGCCGCCGCCCTGCGGGGCGCCACCCTGGGCGGGAGCCTGCTGGCCGCCGAAGCCGCCACCCTGCGGGGCGCCCCCCTGCTGGCCGCCGGTCGCCCACGGGTCCTCCTGCTGGCCGCCGAAGCCGCCGCCGGAACCACCCTGCTGGCCACCGCCGCCCCAGGAACCGCCGCCGCCCTGGCCGCCGCCACCGCCGCGCTGGGTCTTCGTCACCTTGGCGGTGGCGTAGCGCAGCGACGGGCCGACCTCGTCGACCTGCATCTCCATGACGGAGCGCTTCTGGCCGGTCTCCTTGTCCTCCCACGAGCGGGAGATCAGGCGACCGGTCACGACGACCCGGGTGCCACGGGTCAGGGACTCCGCAACGTTCTCGGCGGCCTCGCGCCACACGGAGCAGCGCATGAAGAGCGTCTCCGCGTCCTTCCACTCGTTCGTCTGGCGATCGAACGTGCGGGGGGTCGAGGCAACGGTGAAGTTGGCCACTGCGGCGCCACTCGGGGTGAACCGGAGCTCCGGGTCAGCCGTGAGGTTGCCGATAACGGTGATGGGGGTCTCGCCTGCCATGGTTTCCTTCTCGATCGGTGATCGTCTCAGGTGAGTCCGTCGGCATGCACCGACGGACCGGGGGTCGAGGCTGTCTCAGGCCTCGATGCGCATGAGCTTGGTCCGCAGGACCTGCTCGGAGAGACCCAGCTGGCGGTCGAGCTCCTTGCTCGTCGCCGGCGTGCAGGTCAGGTTGGCGACGGCGTAGAGGCCCTCTGCCTTCTTGTTGATCTCGTAAGCGAGACGACGACGGCCCCAGTGGTCGATCTTGTCCACGCTGCCGCCGTCCTTGGTGACGACGGTGAGGAACTTGTCGAACAGCGGCTGGACGGCCCGCTCGTCGGTCTCGGGGTCGAAGATGACCATGAGCTCGTACTGACGCATGCTGATAACCCGCCTCCTTCGGTCTGTGCGGTCACGGTCTCTCCGTGACAGGAGGGTTTGTGCATCGGTCCCCGGGCACGCCGTCAGGACGACGACGACACGGGAGACACCCGAGGGTATCGGCTGCACTCCCTTCGCACCAAAGCGTGCACCCGGGCGACGGGCCGCTCAGACGGTGACCGGCTCCTGTGGACGCTCGTCGTCGACCGTCGGGGTCTGGGGACGAAGGGAGGGCGCCGGGTTGTCGACCGGCGTGTACCAGACGCTCCACAGCAGGAAGCCCCACGCCATCGCCCGGCCGAGGACGATGACGGCGTACCACGGTGCGGGCAGGCCCGTGTCCGGGTCGGACGCCGCACCGATGTGCAGCCACAGCGCGGTGGCGTGGACCGCCTCGACGGCGACGAAGCCGAGGTGGGTGCGCCACGAGACGCCCGCGAGGATCGCCAGCGGCAGCACCCACAAGGCCGCCTGCACCGGCACCGAGGCTCCGGTGAGCGCCACGAGCGGGACCGTGAAGGCGGCGACCTGCGCCCACGTCGCCGGTCGCCAGGCGCGGCGGGCCATGAGCACACCCGCCCAGGTCGCCGCGGCCCAGCCGACGAGGGCGAAGAGGGGCGCGACCCGGCTCGGCAGGGGGTGGCCCGCGAGCTCGGGGATCATCAGGACCGAGCCGTAGCCGGGCTTGCCGCCCCACCACGCGCGCAGCGGTCCGGTGGCGATCTCCGGGGAGGCGAGCGCGAGGACGAGACCGACGGCCAGGGCGGTGCCGAGCGCCACCGCGACGGTGCGCACGGCGTCCTCGACGTGCCCGACGCGGCGCGCGGCGACGACCAGCGCGACGGCGACCATGCCGACCCAGGCGTGCCCGAGCAGGGCCACGCCCAGGAGGACGCCCGCGAGGACGGGGCGCCGCGTCCAGTCGGCGAGGATCGCGGCCAGCACGAGGGTGACGACGACCATGTCCGGCGAGAGCAGCGCCGCGACGACGTGGACCGGCGAGAGGGCCAGCTGGGTCGCCAGGTCGAGGCGCTGGGGGCGCATCCGCCCGAGGCACCACACGGCGACGACGAGGCAGATCGCGATGAGCAGCGTCCAGGTCGTCAGGTACCAGCGGGTGTCGGTCAGCCAGCCCCCGGTGTCGGGGATGAGCCCGCCGACGAGGGACATCAGCCCGGACAGGAGCGGCATCTGCTCGAGGCGGATCTCGCCGGCGAGCCACCCGCCGATGCCCCGTTCGAGCCCGCCGAGCTGGTACTGCGCCGGCAGGTCGGAGAAGCACCCGCGCCAGAACTGGTCGTCACCGTTCCAGCCGGTGCCGATGCAGTGGCCTTGGCGCAGCACGGCCCCGGCGAGCGGGACCATGCTCAGCGCCGCGACCAACGGCAGCACCCGTCCCAGTGCGAGCTGCCGCGCAGCGACCCGGCGACCCATGGGCCCGCCGAGCAGCTCGCTCGCGTCCTCGGGCAGCAGGTCCCGCGGGGTCGACTCGCGGGGCACCTACTCCCCCTGCTCCGTCCCGCGGCCACCACCCGTGGGCCGCGGGATGGTCGGCAGCGACGTGGTCGTCGGCGTCGTCGTGGTCGTCGGCGGCGGTGGCGGTGGCGGCGGCGGCGTGGAGGTCGTCGTCGGCGGCGGCGGCGGCGGCGTGGAGGTCGTCGTCGGTGGCGGCGGGGTGGTGCTCGTCGTCGTGCTCGAGGAGGTGCTGGACGAGGAGGAGGAGCTCGTGCTCGTCGAGGACGGCGTCGACGTGGTCGTCGTCGTGGTGGTGCGCGGCGTCTGGGAGGTCGTCGTCGGCACGGGCTCCGGGGCCTGCGTCGTCGTCGTGATCGGCGGCGGCGCGTCGGTGGGCCCGTCGGTCTGCGGCCGGTACTTGACGTTGCCCGGCGGTGGCAGCTTCCTGACCGGCTCGCCCTCGAGGGCGCCGATCATGAAGTCGGTCCACATGCGGGCCGGGACCGTGCCGCCGGTGATCTCGCCGTACCCGCCGAGGTTCACCAGCTGGTTCTTGTCGACGAGCCGCCCGTCGCCCTTGTACATGCCGACGGCAGTGGCCAGCTGCCCCGGGGTGAAGCCGTCGAACCAGGCGGCGTAGTTGTTGGACGTCGTGCCGGTCTTGCCCCCCACCGGGCGGCCCAGGTCGGCCACCGTCGGGTACCCGGTGCCCCCGGGCTGGCCCACCTGGCTCATCGCCTGGATCGCGTCGCGGGCGACGTCCTGCGGGAAGGCGCGGCGCACGTCCTTCTTGACCTTGTAGTCCAGCTCGTACTCGCCGGTGCTCTTCACCGAGGAGATGTAGTACGGGGTGGCCCGTCGTCCCTCGGCCGCGATGGTCGCGTAGGCGTTGGCCATGTCGATGACCCGCACGGCGTCCGTGCCGAAGACATTGCCCGGCCCGGTGGAGATCCCGGTGCGCTTGTCACCGTTCCACGCGACGACGCCGGAGTCCTTGGCCGACTCGGCCGTCGACCTCGCCCCGGCGGCGAGGTTGAGCTGGGCGTAGTACGTGTTGACCGACTTCTGCGTCGCGGTGCGCATGTTGACCGGTCCGTACGACGTGTTGCCGTAGTTGACGACACCCCCGGCGCGTTGGATCGCGGTCGCGTCCTTGCCGTCGTAGATGAACGCCTTGTCGTAGTACGGGCTCGCCCCGCTGTACGTCGTGTAGAGCGGGATCCCCTTGCGCAGGGCGGCGATCATCGTGAAGGGCTTCATCGTCGAGCCGGCCTGCATCTTGCCGTCGACGGCGGAGTTGAAGTAGCCGTAGCGGCCCTTGCCGAAGCGGGAGCCGCCGTACATCGCGCGGACCGCGCCGTCGCCCGGCTGGATGGCCGCGAGGCCGATGTGCAGGTCGGAGGTCCGCTCGCCGGTCGGCCGGTTGTCCTCGACCGCTTCACGGGCGGCGCGCTGCGCCTTCTTGTCGATCGTCGTGACGATCTTGAACCCGCCCCGGTCGATGTCGGCGTCGGAGAGCTCGAGCTTGCTGCGCAGCTCGGTGCGCACCTCCTCGGTGATGAAACCGATGTCGCTCGAGGGCGACTGGGAGCGCTTGGGCGCCTTGACCTTCGGGAACTTCTGCTTCGCGCGCTCGGCGGGCGTCATCCAGCCCTTCTCGACCATGCCGTCGAGGACGTAGGCCCACCTCCCCTTCGCCAGGGTGGTCTGCTCCTGCCCGAGCGAGGGGTCGTAGAGCGAGGGACCGCGGATGACGCTGGCCAGCAGGGCGCCCTCGGAGGCCGAGAGGTCCTCGACGTCCTTGCCGAAGTAGGCCTGCGAGGCGGTCTGGATCCCGTCGGCCCCGCGGCCGAAGTAGATCGTGTTGAGGTAGTTGGCCAGGATCTCGTCCTTGCTCAGCTCGCCGTCGATCTTCACCGAGATGAGGATCTCGCGCGCCTTGCGCTCGATCGTCTGGTCCTGGGTGAGGAAGTAGTTCTTCACGTACTGCTGGGTGATCGTCGAGCCGCCACCGCGGTCCTCCCCGGCCAGGGCCCCGCTCACCGCGCGGAAGATGCCCTTGGGCGAGATGCCCCGGTTGTCGTAGAAGGAGCGGTCCTCGGCGGCGATGAACGCGTGCTGCACGTCGTCGGGGACCGCGTCGAGCTCGACGGCCTCGCGGTTGACGGTGGCGATCCGGTCCATCTCCGTCGTGCCGTCGGAGTAGTAGATGACCGAGGCCTGGGCGACCGCGCGGTCGTTCGGCTTGGGGATGTCGGTCATGAGGTACGCGATGACGACGGCGACGATCCCGAGGGCGACGAGGGCCGCGAGGCCCAGGAGCACCTTGTGCAGGAGCGCGCGGCCTCGTCGTCGTGGGCCGCCGCCACGCGCGGTCGACGAGCGCCGGCGGCGGACCTCGGCGCGGGTACGGGGGGAGTTGGACATGGGGACCTCGTGTACTGCGGGAGCGGGGGGAGACGCGCCACCAGTATGGCTGCTGCTCACGGCGCGTCACGACGAAACTCGATGTATCTCCCCGATACATCGAGTACGATCTCCGTGCACCACCCACCGAGCGGTGCACGGAGATCAGGGACGAAGGGAGGGAACGTGCGCCGCAGGGAGATGCTCGAGTTCGCCGTGCTCGGCCTCCTCCACGAGAGCCCCCTGCACGGGTACGAGCTGCGCCGGCGGCTCAACACCGGCCTCGGCGCCTTCCGCGCCCTGTCCTTCGGCACCCTCTACCCGTGCCTGGCCAGCCTGCAGGGCCAGGGCCTCGTGAGCGTCGACCGCGACGAGCCCCGCGCCACCAGCAGCCGTCGGCAGCGGATCACCTACACGATCACCGACGCCGGGCGCGAGGCCTTCGCCGCGCTCGCCGGCCGCACCGACCCCGGCAGCTGGGCCGACGAGGCCTTCGACGTGCGCGTCGCCTTCTTCGCCCGCACCGAGCGCGAGGTGCGCGTGCGCATCCTCGAGGGCCGCCGGGCGCGCCTCGCCGAGCAGCTCGCCGCGATGCGCGGCGCCGAGGGCCCGAGCCGCGGGGACCGCTGGACCGCCGCCCTTCGTGCCCATGACGAGGACGCCGTCGAGCGCGCGCTGCGCTGGCTCGACGACCTCCTCGACGCCGAGCGCCGCACGCCCCTGGTGCGCCCCGGCTCCCTGAGCGACCCGACCCACCCCGCCTTCAACCCGCCCCCCACCAAGGAGAACCCATGACCGCCATCCGCGTCGCCATCGTCGGCGTCGGCAACTGCGCGAGCTCGCTCGTCCAGGGTGTCGAGTACTACAAGGACGCCGACCCGCAGGGCACCGTCCCCGGTCTCATGCACGTGAAGTTCGGCGATTACCACGTCTCCGACGTCCAGTTCGTCGCCGCCTTCGACGTCGACGACAAGAAGGTCGGCAAGGACCTCTCCGAGGCGATCAACTCCTCGGAGAACAACACGATCAAGATCGCCGACGTCCCGACGTCCGGCGTCACGGTCCAGCGCGGCCCGACCCTCGACGGCATCGGCAAGTACTACGCCCTGACCATCGACGAGTCCCCCGCCGAGCCGGTCGACGTCGTCCAGGCGCTCAAGGACGCCGAGGTCGACGTCCTCGTCAGCTACCTGCCCGTGGGCTCGGAGGAGGCCGACAAGTTCTACGCGCAGTGCGCGATCGATGCGGGTGTCGCCTTCGTCAACGCCCTGCCCGTCTTCATCGCCTCCGACCCCGAGTGGGCCAAGAAGTTCGAGGACGCCGGCGTCCCGATCATCGGCGACGACATCAAGAGCCAGGTCGGCGCGACGATCACGCACCGCGTCATGGCCAAGCTCTTCGAGCAGCGCGGCGTGGTCCTCGACCGCACCTACCAGCTCAACGTCGGCGGCAACATGGACTTCAAGAACATGCTCGAGCGCGAGCGCCTGGAGTCGAAGAAGATCTCCAAGACGCAGGCCGTGACCTCCAACCTCGACGGCCCGCTGGCCGGCGTCGGTGCGGACGACCGCAACGTCCACATCGGCCCGTCCGACTACGTCGCGTGGCTCGACGACCGCAAGTGGGCGTACGTGCGCCTCGAGGGCCGCGCCTTCGGCGACGTCCCGCTCAACCTCGAGTACAAGCTCGAGGTCTGGGACTCGCCGAACAGCGCCGGCATCATCATCGACGCCATCCGCGCGGCCAAGATCGCCAAGGACCGTGGCATCGGGGGCGCCCTGCTCTCCGCGAGCAGCTATCTCATGAAGTCCCCGCCGGAGCAGCGCGAGGACACCGAGGGCCGCGTCAAGCTCGAGGCCTTCATCGCAGGCACCGAGGAGCGCTGATCCGGACCCGGGTACCTGCCGGCCGACCGCTCCACTAACCTCGGTGGCATGGGTCACAGAGTCGAGTCAGAGCTGGTCGCCAACGTCCTCGCCGTACAGGTCGCGGCCGACCAGGTCGTCGCGGTGGGCGACGAGCTCGTGCTCCTCGAGTCGATGAAGATGGAGATCCCCGTGCTGTCCGACCGCTCCGGCCGCGTCCTGGAGGTCAAGGTCTCCCCGGGGGACGTCGTCCAGGAGGGCGAGGTCCTCGTCGTCATCGACGACTGAGCTCGTCCGGGCATGACGAAGGGGGCGGGTCCGACCGCGTGGTCGGGCCCGCCCCCTTGCGTGCGCGTTACGGCGATCAGGCGCCCACGGACTTGGACTTGTCGTCCTGGCGGTCCGCGTTGTTGTTCGCCTTCTGCGAGTACTCCTCGAGCGACTGCTGGGCGTTCTGCAGCTGCCGCGCGGCGTCCTGCCAGTCCTGGCCGAACTGGTCGGAGTCGTGGCCGAGCCAGTTCTCCGCCAGCGTGCCGGCTTGGGTGGTGCCGTTGCTGATGATCTCGTTGACCTTGCCGGCCTCCGTCTTCAGCTTCGCGGCGATGTCCCTGATCCGCTCGACGTCCATCGCGTGATCCATGGCCATGTCAGTTCTCCTTCAAGTCGTGGTGTGTGGGGGGTGTGCTCGGGTGGGTCAGGCGTACTCGTTGGAGGCCGACTCCTGGCCCGCGATGTCCCGGTTGAGCTGCTGCTCCAGCGCCTCGAGGAGACCGACGATCTTCTCCAGGTTGGGACGGTGGTTGCTCTCCCACTCGGTGACGAACTGCTCGGAGTCCGGGCCGTTCCAGTTCTGGTCGGCCTCGTTGACCTGGGTGTTGACCGAGGTGATGACGTTGTTGAGGTCTTCCTTGAGCTGAACCCACTTCGGGAGCTCGCCCTTGACGGTGTCGAGGTTCATACCGAGCCAAGCCATGTTGTCCTCCTGCGATCGGGTGGTGCGTGGTCTGTGGTGGTTCGCGGGCCGTGTCCCTGCCCGACTGCTGCCAACACTAGGGAAGGAACCGCGCCGCGGTACATGGGGAGAACTCCCCCGGCTCATCGCCGCCAGGCGGGCTCCTGCAGGGCGACCTGGACGATGGCGGCGCGTCCGCGACGGACGAGCACGCCCCGGCCCTCGGGCATGACGACACGCGCGAGCGGCGGGAAGTTGGTCTTGAAGACCATCGTCCCCTCGGACCCGTCCGGGGCCAGGGCCATGCCCGAACGCGAGGACTTGATGATCCCCGACATGCCCATGCTCGAGCTGAAGGCCTGGGGGTCCGCCTCCCCGATGACGAAGTGGTCGTTGTCGACGAGCGGCTTGACGACGTCCTGCACCGGGGCCTGGAAGGGCGGCGCGTTGAGGTCGTCGACCTTCTCGAGCACGAGCACCTGCAGCGGCGAGGACTCGTCGAGCGCCCGTTCCTTGAGCCGGGCGCACAGCTCCTTGACCGCCTCCTCGCGTGTGGCCGTCGTGTCGAACTCGGGCATGTCCAGCAGCTCGGAGTTGCGCCGCGCGGTGATGAGGTGCGCCTGGGCCGCGGGGTTCCAGCGCTTGACCGCCCGCACCATCGCCGCGACCGTCGTCGTCCGGCCGCTGCCGGGCGGGCCGGTGACGACGAAGCCACCCCTGGGGTCGAAGGCGACCGGGGCCAGCTCGTCGGAGTCCATGCCGATCACCGGCAGGCCGCCGACCTCCGCCGGCAGGTCGCTCGCGGGGACGACCTCGGGCAGCGACGCGATCGGCGGTGCCGGCGTCCGTCCGGACTTGGCCATCGTCTCGGCGAAGCCGCGCACCATGCGCGACTGCTCGGACGCGTCCTGGCTCCCGCCGAGCACGGCCACCTGGACCTCGCGCTTCTTGAAGATGCCCCGCCCCGGGGGCGACTCGGGCGTCAGCACGTCCGAGGGCACACCGAGGAACCCGTAGTCCTCGTCCGTGGCCATGCGCAGCGCGAAGCGGGACTGCACCGACGAGCCCATCGACACCGGCAGGCCGTTGCGCGCGTCGACGGAGAGCACGAAGTGCACCCCCACGGGGCGGCCGTCCCCGAGCAGCGCGGTGAAGGCGTCGAGCCACCTCATGAGGGCACCGGAGGACTCGTAGGCGTTGCGGAAGGCGGTCAGGCCGTCGACGAGCACGAAGATGCGCGGCTCGTCGGTGTCGCCGGTGAGCCTGCGGTACTGCGTGATCGTCGTGGCGCTGCTCCTGGAGTAGCGGATCGCCCGCTCGTCGATGGTCTCGCGGAGCATCGTGATGAGCCGCTTGACCCGCTCCTCGTCCTGGCCCGAGATGATGCTGCCGACGTGCGGCAGGTCCTCGAGCATCGACAGGCCGCGGTTGCCGAAGTCGAGCCCGTAGACGTGGCAGGGGCCGCCGCGCACGGTGAACCCCGCGGTGATGGCGATCGTCCGCAGGAAGGAGCTCTTGCCCGCACCCGAGGCGCCGTAGACGGCGAGGTTGCCCTCGGCGTCGGGGCGGAAGCTGATCGTCGGCTGCGCCTGCCGGTCGGGGTCGTCGGCGACACCGATGACGAGCTCGTCGTCGCGACGCTCGGTCGGGAGCTTGGCCAGGTCGTACACCTCGCCGAGCTCGGGCAGCCAGGGCTTGCGCGGGAGGGGGATCTCGGACTCGACCCGCGCCCGCTCGACGGTCTCGACGACGCGCTGGATGTCGGTGGGCCCGAGGTCGGGGTCCTCGTCCCCCTTCGGCTTGGCGGGCAGCTCCCAGGTCACCGGTGCGCCGAAGGCGAGCGTCGAGACGAGCATGTCCGGCGGCGGGGGGGTGTCGCTCGTCCACCCACCGGCGTACCCGGTCTGGAAGGGCACCAGCCGGCCCGGGCCGGACTTGGCCATCGCGCGGCCGGGCAGGGCCGGGTCGAACCAGGCGGCGTCCTTGGTCCCGAGGACATCGCTCGAGTCGGCCTCGTCGGCCATGCGCAGCGCCATGCGCAGGTTGGTGTTGGCGCGCAGGTTGTCCTTGATGACACCCGCCGGACGCTGCGTCGCGAGGATCAGGTGGATCCCGAGCGAGCGACCCCGCTGGGCGATGTTGACGACCCCGTCGACGAAGTCGGGGACCTCCTGGACGAGGGCGGCGAACTCGTCGACGATGATGATCAGGCTCGGCGGTGCCTCGACCTCGCCGCGCCGCTCCAGCTCGACGAGGTCCTTGGCCTTGAAGCGCGCCAGCAGGTGCTCGCGGTAGTGCAGCTCGGCCGACAGCGAGGCCAGCGCGCGGCGCACGAGGTGCGGCGAGAGGTCGGTGACCATGCCGACGGTGTGCGGCAGCTGGACGCAGTCACGGAAGGCCGAGCCGCCCTTGTAGTCGACGAGCAGGAAGGTCACCCGCTGCGGGCTGTTGGCCGTGGCCATGCCGAGGATCCACGCCTGCAGCAGCTCGGACTTGCCGGCGCCGGTGGTGCCGCCGACGAGCGCGTGCGGCCCGTCGGAACGCAGGTCGATGCTGTACGTGCCCATAGCGGACTGGCCGATGACGGCGCGAAGGGAGCCGGGCCGGCGGCTCGGGGTCGGGGGGGCATGGCGGCCGGTGAGGATGGAGCGGTTCTCGTTCCACCGCTCGATGACGGCCGTCTCGGAGGTGGCCAGCTCGGTGCCGACGAGCGCGAGGTAGGAGACCGAGCGCGGGATGTCGGAGTCGTCCTGGGAGAGGGCGCTCGAGTCGGTGATCGGGGCGAGCCGGCGCGCCGTCGTCGCTGCGTCGCTCGCCGGGAGCAGGTCGGCGGAGACATCGGTCGCGACCTGTGCCGGGCCGACCCAGCCGACCTGGCAGGCACCGGTCTCGGAGACCTCGACGAAGGTGCGGCACGCCGCGGGCAGCTGCTCGGTCACGGGGGCGACCCAGATGACGACGACGGCCTCCCGCCACCCGGCCTCGGCGAGCTGCACGAGCCGCGCCCGCTCGACGGGGGCGTCGTTCTCGACGAGCACGACGACGGCCGGGGCCTTTCTCGCCTTCTCCCCCTGCGCAGCGCGCGTGCTGACGAGCGTCTCGAGCTGCTCCATCATCGCCGAGCAGCCCGGCCCGGAGCTCGCCGTGTGCTGCACGTCCAGCGGGCTCTGCGGCGACGAGGTGTGCGGCGTCCACTTCAGCCAGTCCCAGTCGCGCCCGGACGTCGTCGACGCCAGGGCGCACAGGACGACCTCGGCGGGCGAGTGCGCGGCGATCGTCTGGGCGACGAGGGAGCGGGCCAGGCCCAGGGCCGCGTCGCGCGGACCGGAGACACCGATCGCGCCGTCGAGGAGCGGGTGGGCGGTGACCGGCACGTCGGCGACGACCCCGAGGCCCTGCATGAGCTTGGAGACCTCGAGCCAGGCCTCGGCGCGGGTGCGGCCCATCTTGGGCAGCTTGATCTCGCTGCGGCTCGGCCGCACCCCCAGGCCGAGGCGGTACTCGAGGAAGCCCGGCTCCCCCGGGCGGCGGGTCCACATGAGCGGGTGGTGCACGGCGACGGCCCGGGCGAACTCCGAGACCGCCGGGTGCTCCTGGCGCCGGATGTCGTGCTCGCGGTCCAGCTCGACCTCGATGTCCTCGACGAGGTAGCCGACGTCCTCGCGGAAGTCCGCCATCGCCTCCTCGAAGTCCAGCCGGACCCGACGCCGCGACTCCCACGCGTTGGCGAGCATCATCATCGGCATCATGAGCATGAACATGATGGTGAAGCGCGAGCGCGTGATGGCGAAGAGCGTCGCGCCCATGAAGATCGGCACGAGCATCATCGCGAGCGGCATCCGCTGGGGCTTGCCGCGCTCCGGGAGCTCGGGCACCTCGAACTGCAGCCCCTGGTAGACGGGCGCGATCCGCGGCGAGCGGGTGAAGGCCATGTCTCCCGCCTCGGTCGTCGTCACCCCCGCGGCACGGGTCCTGGCCGAGATCTCGAAGGTCGTGTCGCCGATCGTGAAGGTCTCGCCCTCGCGCAGGATCGCCCGGTCGACCTGCTCGTCGCCCACGACGACGCCGTTGGAGCTGCCGAGGTCGGTCACCTCGACGACGTCGGCCACGAGCAGCTTGGCGTGCCGGCGGGAGACCGACGCGTCGTTGATCTGCACCTCGCAGTCACGGCCGCGGCCGACGTGGGAGGTGCCCCGCTGCAGCGCGTACTCCCGGCCGGCGTCGGGCCCGGCGACGACCCGGGCCACGGCGACGGGCGCGGCGGTGTCCTTGTAGCCCGAGGAGCGCCGGGTCACCGCGAGGTGGGCACCGGAGCGCAGGCCGGACTCCTGGACCGTGGTGTTGGGGTCGACGGCGCGGTGGTTCTCGTCGACGAGGGCGAGGGTGTGCTCGCCGAGGTCGGAGCGGTCGTAGTGGCTGCCGCTGCGCTGGCGCTCGGGGTCGGCGAGGACGAGGTGCTCCGCGAGGTCACCGACCGTCGTGCGTCCGTCGACCGTGGCGACGAGGTCGGTGTCCTCGTTGCCGGAGCCTCGGAGGGTGAACATCAGCTTCATCGGAGCGCCTTCCGGGCGGGGGCGGTGGTGGAGTCGTGCAGGCCGATGTCCTCCTGGTGGGAGAAGAGCGGCCGGGGGTCGAAGGTCGCACGCAGGCGCCTGCCGACGGGGGCCCGGCGGCGCAGCCGGCGACGGACCTGACGCAGCTCGCGCTGCCAGTCGGCGACGGCGGCCGGGTGGGGCGGGGCCTCGCCGAAGACGATCGCGTCGGCCCGCATCGCCGCGGGGACGGCGTCGACGGCCGGTCCGAGCGCGACCGCCTGCTCGAGGCGGGTCCCGCCGGCGGGGAGCACCAGGCCGAGGGCGCGGGCCTCCTCGACGAGGTCGTTCCACGCGCGACCGACCCGGCGGTCGGGGGTGCCCCCGCGCAGCCGCAGGGCCCGCCGCAGCATCGTGACGAAGGGGGTGAGCGCCAGCAGGAGCAGCGGCAGCGCCCCGAAGACGGCGAGCAGCTGGGCCCACAGCGGCCACGTCGAGGGGGCCGACCAGTCGACCACCTCCGCGGGCGGGGGCGGCGGCTCCGCCGGCGGGGGCGGGGGCGGCTCGGTCTCGGTCGGCGTCCAGGGCTGCGGCTCGGTGCCGGCCGGCGTCCCCCCGGTCGGGACGAAGGTCTGCGGGAGCACCTGGAACCAGCTGCCGTCGGCCTGCTGCACCTCGACCCAGGCGTGGATGTCGCGCCCGCGGACGATCCCGTCGTCGGTCGCGGTGGCGCCGACGACCACCCGGGTCGGGATGCCCAGCCGGTTGCCGATGAGCCCGAGGGTCGACGCGTACTGCTCGTCGTTGCCGGCGAGCGGCTGCGAGTTGAGGAAGCGGTCGAGCACGCCCAGGCCGTGCCCTGCGGGGAAGCGCTGCACGTCGGTGGCGGCGGCACTGCGCTCGGCCTCGGTCGGCGAGCGCCGACCGGTGGACGGGCTGCCGTCGGTGTAGGTGCCCTGCTCGCGCATCGTGGTCGCGATCGCACGGAACTGGCCCCACGGGTCGCGCGCCTCCCCCTTCCACGCGTTGATCCGACCGTCGACGAAGGAGGTGTCGCCCGGGATCGGCATGCTCCCCCGCGCCACCGGCAGCTGCTCCGGCAGTGCGCCCTCGCCCGGCGGGGGCAGCTCGGTGCGCAGCTCGTAGACGTCGCCGGGACGCAGCTCGGGCGGGGCGAGGACGGTGTTGGTGCTCAGGTTGAGCCAGACGCTCTCGTCGAGGCGCTCCCTCGCGTCACCCGTGAACTCGATGCCCTCGACCCGACCGGTCGTGAGCACCCAGGACCCCGAGTAGCCGCCCTCGGGGATCGTCACCGTGACCCGGCTCGGGTCGCTGCTCTCGAGCACCCCGACGCGCCGGCCGAACTGCTGGAAGGAGCGGCCGGCGTCGGCCCGGGAGTCGCCACGACCGGCGATGCCCCACGTCGAGCCGTCCCAGGTGTCGAGCGTCGCGAGCCGCATCGGGGTGGTCGGCGGGACCCCGTCGACCCGCATGAGCTCCTTGTCGTAGAGCCCGCTCGGGCTGGACTCGGTGAACTCGCGGTAGCGGCCGAGCGGCGAGGCCAGGACATTGGTGTCGTGCCCCGGGACGACCCCCGTGCGCGCGACCCGACGGTCGCTCTCGACCCCGGGCAGGTGCGGCCCGAGCAGGCCCCCGACGAGGGTCGCGACGCCGAGGAGCAGCAGCCCGGAGAGGACCCGCGACGGGGCCGGTCGCCGGGTGCCGGGACGGGCGATGCCGACGCCGGGGTCGAGGTGGTCGCGCACGACGAGCCAGGCGATGAGGAGGGTGCCGAGCAGCAGACCCTGCACCCAGCGGGCGGCCGGCTCCTGGGTGCCGAGCGCGATGGTCACCGCCAGCAGGGCGAAGGGGGGCAGGACGAGCCGCAGCCGCGACCGGGTGACGCGGGCGGTCGCGTAGGTCACCGCGGTCCCCACGAGCGCGAGGAAGAGGGGGATCGCCAGGAAGCGGCCCCGGGCGTCGACCGGGGGCACGAGCGTCAGCAGGTCCATCCAGCCCGTGACCGGACCGGCGACGAGGTCCTTGAAGGTCTGCCCCACGGGCAGGAAGCCCCACCTCACGTCGTCGCGGACCGCGAGCGGACCGCCGAGGAGCAGGTGGAGCACGGCCCCGAGGGCGGTGATCGCCACGAGCGGCCAGCGGTAGGTGCCCTGGACGTGCCCCACGACGAGGCCGAGGACGATGCCGACCGCCGCGGCCCGCCAGGCCTCCCAGCCGAAGAGCGCGGTCCGCAGCCCGACGAGCGCACAGGCCACGACCGCCACGGTGAAGACGATGTCGACCCAGTGCCCGGTCCCCGGGCGCATCCGGCCGAGCGTCGCGCGGACCTTGTCCCGCCCGGTGAGCTCGGGCTTGATCATCCCCGGCCGGGGTGCGCCGACGAGGCTCATCGCGTGCTCCCCTCGTGGCTCATGCGGGCACCAGACCCGCGCGCACGCGCGCGAGGTCGGCGAGGTCCGTGATCGTCACGATGCTCAGGCCGCGCACGCGCCGCAGGCCGGTCCGGGCGCGGGGGTCGACGACGACCGCCACCTTGTGCACCTCGGTCTCGAACTCGCCGAGGCACTGCTGGATCTCGAGGAAGGCGCGGCCGGGCCCGGTGCACAGGACCGCGACCGAGGAGTCCGGCGCGGCGGTCACGACCGCGCGGGCCGAGCGCACGAGGTCGGTGCGCCCCGTGCCCGCCGTCGTCAGGGTGTCGAGCACGAGCGGCACGGTCGTGCGGGTGGCGAAGGCGTCCTTGCACACGACCGTGGCCTCCTGCTCGTCCTTGATCGAGGCGACCATGAGCGACGCCGCGACGGCGATGGCGGTCTCCACGTCCCCTTCGCCCCCCGGGTACATCGCCGGGTCGGGGTCGACGACGACGCCGAGGTGCGAGCGCCGCGTCTCCTGGAACTGCCGCACGAGGAGGCGGCCGTGCTTGGCCGAGGAGCGCCAGTGCACGTAGCGCCGGTCGTCGCCGGGCTCGTACTCGCGCAGCGCGTGGAAGGAGATGTCGGCCATCGACAGCTCGGGCGTCACCTCGCCCTCGAGGTCACGCAGCAGGCCGTGGGCGCCGGACTCGAGCGCGACGTGCCGCGGGTGCACATGCATGAGCTGCTGCCCGCCGAAGGTCGCCGTGCGACGGGTGATGCCGAGCGGGTCACCGACGACCGTCGTCGGGGGGCCGACCGGGATGACGCCGCGCCTCGGCGTGCCGATCGGGAAGGAGATCCGGTGCTGGGCGCCCTTGCGCAGCAACGGAACCGCGATGACCTCTTCGGCGTCCCCGACCGGCAGGCGCACGAGCGAAGGGAGCATCGTGCGCCTCGACGCATTGGTCAGGACGACGTGGCCCTGGGCGAGGTCACCGATCTCCGCCCGCAGCGGCTCGACGACCAGGTCGACGTCCGCACGGTGCCGGCCGAGGGAGACCAGGACACCGAGCGCGACGAGCACGAGGGCGGTGACCGCCATGATCGCCAGCTCGACCCAGCCGAGCAGCACGGCGAGCACCCCGAGCAGCACGCCGACGCCCAGGAGGCTCCAGCCGAGCGAGGTCACCCAGTCAAGCCGGCCGCCGAACCACCGGCGGCGCAGCCGCTCGTCGCTCGCGTGGGCCCCCCTGCGCACGGCGCGGGTGGCTCCCTTCGACGCCTCGAGGACGGCGGCGCCGGGCAGGGTGACGGTCCGACGGTTGCCGGACGCCCGCTGCTGGCTGGCCTGCGCCATCCGCTCCAGCCGCGCGTCGCTCGACGGGACGTCGGGTGCGGCCGTGGAGGCGCCCACGCGGCCGCGCCCGCGGGGGCGCTCCGGCGGGGGTGTGGGCAGTCCTGTCGTCATCGTCGGCTCGTCCTCGCGGTCAGGCGACCCGCTCGGTCGGCGGGGCGACCTCGCCGAGGATGCGGCCGATGACGTCGCTCGTGCGGACCCCGGCGAACTCGGCCTCGGCGGTGAGCAGGAGCCGGTGGCTCATCACCGGCTCGGCGAGCGCCTTGATGTCGTCGGGCACGACGTGGGCACGCCCCTGGGACACCGCCCAGGTCTTGGCGCAACGGACGAAGGCGAGGCAGCCGCGGACGGACAGCCCGAGGCGCACGTCGGAGTGCCGGCGCGACTCCTCGGCGAGGCGCGAGACGTAGGCGAGGATCGCGGCGTCGACGTGGACCTGGTCGGCGAGCCCGGCCATGTCGCTCACGACCTGCGCGGTGACGACGGGCCGCAGACCCTTCGTGCGGTCGCGGCGGGCCGCGTCGGACAGGACGGCGACGGTGGCCTCGTGGTCGGGGTAGCCGATCGAGGTCTTCATGAGGAAGCGGTCGAGCTGGGCCTCCGGCAGGCGGTAGGTGCCGGCCTGCTCGATGGGGTTCTGCGTCGCGACGACCATGAAGGGCCGCCCGACGTCGTGGGTCGTGCCGTCGACGGTGACCCGCCCCTCCTCCATGACCTCCAGGAGCGCGGACTGCGTCTTGGGCGAGGCCCGGTTGATCTCGTCCGCGAGCACGATGGTCGCGAAGACCGGGCCCCGGTGGAAGTCGAAGGTCTTGGTGCGCTCGTCGTAGATCGTCACGCCCGTGACATCGCTCGGCAGCAGGTCGGGGGTGAACTGGATGCGGCTGCTGCTGCCCTGCACGGTCGCGGCGAGCGCGCGGGCGAGCTGGGTCTTGCCGGTGCCCGGGTAGTCCTCGAGCAGGAGGTGTCCCTCGGAGAGCAGGCAGGTGAGAGCCAGCCGCACCACGTGCTGCTTGCCGAGGATGACCTGGTCGATGTTGCCGACCATCTGCTGGAAGGCCTGGTTGAACCAACCGGCCTGCTCCTGGGAGATGCTCATCTGTCCTGCTTCCTCATCCGGTCTTCGTTGTCGAGGTGGTCGTGGGCGGCGTCGGGCGGTCCCGCTGCACCGGGGAGATCCACCGCTCCGGCTCGCTGCGCGGGGCGCCGCCGGGCCAGGTGTCGATGCGCACGTCCCCGGTGAGGGCGATGTCGAAGACCCGCCCCGTGTCGAGGTCGTTGAGGAGGATCTGCCCCCGGTTGGTCCGGAAGACGACGCCCTCCCTGCGGGTGGTGTTGCCGACGAGCTCCAGCGCCGAGGTGCCCTCCGCCCTGCCGCCGCAGGAGCGACCCCACCGGATGGTGCTGCGGTCCCCCCAGGCGGCGTAGAGGCAGTCGCCGTTGATCGCGGGACGGGAGATCTTCTGGAAGCGGTCCCGCGTGCGCTTCTGGTCGATGCCCGACACGACCTGGTCCTGGGGCACCTGGTCGAGGTCGTCACGGATCGGCACGAGGCCGGCGTCATCGATCGTCTGGTAGGCGACGACATCGGCCTCGGGCCCGGCCTGCTGGAGCAGCGCCAGCGACAGGGTGACACCCGGCGTCTCCTGGGTGCCGTCGGGCAGGGACTGCGGCTCGGGCAGGCCCTCGGCGTGGATCCGGCCGGTCTCGAGGTCGAGGACGACCCAGGTGTCGCCGACCGCGGTGATGTCCGCGGCCCGGCTGCCGGAGAAGCCGGCGTCGGCGCGCCTCGGGGGGCCGAAGCCCTCCCCCTTCGCCGGGATCTCGACGACCGTGCCGCTCTCCGCCGAGACGGCCATGATGTCGCCGTCCACGGAGACGGTGATCGCGGCCCCGGGGCCGACGGTGTCGACGAGGCCCGTCTCGAGCAGGTCGGTGATCGGGGTGCCGCCCTTGGGGTCGAGCCGCTTGGCCCAGATGCGGCCGGTGTCGTGGTCGACGGCCGCGATCGTGTTGCCCTGCAGGGCGACGAGGTCGGGACGCTCGAAGGGGGTCCCGGACGGGTAGTGCGGCTGCGGCAGCTGGACCTCTCCCTCCAGGGGCTCGCCGGTGCGCGAGTCGACGGCGACGAGGCGGCGGTCCCCGGTGATGCCGACCGCGTTGCGCCCGTCCTGGAGGATGTCCGGGCGCAGGTCCTCGGCGTCCTTCTCCCCCGCGCCGTGGAGGATGAGGTCGAGGCTGTGGGCCCCGGTGTTGACCCGGCCCCAGTACCCCGTCGTGCCGCCGGAGACCCAGACGCTGCCGTCGGTGAGGGCCACGTCGTGCACGGGGCGGCCCTCGGCCCGCAGGGCGAAGATCCCGGCGACGGCGAGCGCGAGCGCGACGACGCCGCCGGAGACGACGCGCAGCCACGTCGCTCGACGACGTGGCTCGCTCCCGGCAGTCCCCTCGGCCGCTCTTGCCCCCTGCTCGGTCATCCGGGCTCAGGCCTCGATGCTCTCCGGGTCGTCCAGCAGCACGAGGTCGTCCTCGGTCACCATGCGCGTCGACAGCGCGTGCTCGACGAGCCGCGACTTGCGGTTGCTCGCGAGCCTGCCCGGTCCGCCGTGGAGCCCGCGGATCCCCGCGTCGGCGAGCTTCTGGCAGACGTTGTCGAGCTTGCGGTTGAACTTCGTGACCTTCCAGCCGAGCCGCTGCGCGGCCACGGCCGAGCTCGGGATGGCGCCCTGCCCCGCGCCCGCGCGGCGCAGGAAGTCCTCGCACAGGGCGACGACGAGCAGCTTCTGGTCGGGGGTGAAGGCGACGCGCCCGACGGTGGTCTCGCCGCCCTGCTGCGGCAGCAGCACCTCGTGGTCGACGGAGGTGAAGCTCGGGTTGCCGACGAGGACGTCGAAGTCGTACGTCGTCGGGCCGGCCGTGAACCACACGGTGACCTTCTCGAAGGCGAGCGGGATGCGCGCGCCGGGGTTGAGCCAGGCCTGGAAGAGGCCCTTCTTGTCGGCGACGGTCGCCGTGAGGGTGGAGCCGATGTTGGTCAGCCACCACCAGCCGCCCTCGTGGCTGATCTGGAGGAAGTGCCGGTGGAGGAAGGGGTTGTCGTCGATCTCGACGTCCCCCTCGCGCCCGATGGTGAGCGTGCCCTCCGTCGGTGCCTCGTGCAGCTCACCGCAGAAGTCGACCGTCACCACGCTGTCACTCATTGCTGTCCCACCCTCTCGCACTGGACGTCGGACCACCCGGATCGTTGGGAGCCTCGCACGACCTGGACCATCCCACACCGCTGCTCGCCCGGCGAGACGCCCTGCTCGAGGGTCGTGCCGTCGACGCGTACCGGTTCCCCGGTCACCGCGTCGGGGTCGGGGCCGGTGGAGAGCATGAAGACGTCCCCCTCCTGCAGCCCCTCGAAGTCCATGGTCCACACCAGTGTCGTGCCGTCCGGCTCGACCTGCAGCGTGGGGCGCCCGGAGAGTGCCCCGCCGGGCTGCGTCGGGTCGGTGTGCGTGGTCGCGACGGGGTCGGCACCGTCGCGGGTGGCCCACAGCACCCCGCCGATGATCCCGGCGACGAGGAGGATCCCGATGATGCTCGCGACGAAGGGGAGGAGCCCCACCTCGATCCCCCGGCGCGGCGGCTCCGGCGGGGCGGGGTGCTGGCGGGTCGGCGGCACGTGGTGGCTCATCAGCCCTCCTTGTCCATGCACTTCGTCTCGCTCCACGGCCCGTACTGGTCGCCGCGCTGGATGCGCACGTGGGCGCACAGTCGCGTCGCGCTGCCGAACTCCTGCTCGAAGGTCCCCGTCCTGGTCTCCGGGTCGACCTTGACGCCGGAGGGGGTGACCCGCGAGAGCTCCTCGGCGACGGGCGTGGAGCTGATCTGGTAGTAGTCGCCGTCCTGGTAGGCGTCCGAGGTGATCGTGTACTGCGCCGAGGTGCCCACGACCTTGCTCGTGAAGGTCGGTGCCGCGAGGCCGGCGCCGCTCCCACCGCTCGAGGTCGCCGCCGAGCCGCTGCCGCCGTCGAGGGAGAGGGCGACACCGACCACGGCGACGACGAGCAGGATGCCGGCGATGCCGGCCGCGATCGGCCACCAGGTGCGCCTGGTCGTCGAGGGCGCGGCGCTCGGCCGGGGCCCGGAGGCCTGCGGCAGTCGGGGCCCGGAGGCCTGCGGCGGGCGCGGACCGGTCGACTGCGGCGGTGGCGGGCCCGAGGGGCCGGTGGCGGTCCGGGCAGAGATCCCTTGCGCGATGGGGACGGCTCCGGCGGCACCGATCCCCCGACCGCCGCTCAGCTGGCCGCCGATGACGGGCTGGCCGAGGGGTGGCGGCGGGGCGCCCGTGGTCGGGCGCGGGCCGGAGCCGGAGGCCGGGCCGGAGTTCGCGCGCAGCCGCGTGCGGTCCTGGGTGTGGGCGGGCAGCGACCTCGAGTCGCCGGTGTGGCCGAGCTCGTCGAGCACGACGATGGCGGTGCGGGAGAAGCGCTCGTCCTGCTCGATGGCCTGCAGGCTGCGCGCGAACTCGATGGCGCTGGCGGGGCGGGCGAGCGGGTTCTTGCTCATCGCCTGGGCGAGCAACCGCTCCAGCGACTGCGGCACGTCCGCGCGGCCGGTGCTCGGCGGCGGGTTGGAGCGGATGCGCGGCATGAGCGCGTACGCGGAGTTGTCGCCCCCCGGCACCTCGAAGGGGGACCGGCCGACGAGCAGCTGCCACAGCGTCGCCGAGAGCGCGTAGACGTCGGCGCGGGCGTCGCCGTTGCTCTGGCCGAAGAGCACCTCGGGCGGCGCCCACGGGATCGAGACGCCGACGTCGTCGTCGAGCTCCTCGAGCGCCCCGCCGCGGCCGGCGATGCCGAAGTCGGTCAGGCCCGGCGAGCCGTACTGGCTGACGAGCACGTTGGCGGGCTTGATGTCGCGGTGGATGACGCCGGCACGGTGGGCGGTCTCGACGGCGCTCGAGAGCTGGATGCCGGTGCGCAGCACCTCCTCGACGGAGAAGCGCGCCGTCCGCGCCCGCTGGGCGAGGTTGGGCGGCGGGTAGTACTTCATGACGAGGAAGGGACGACCGTCCTCGCTCGTGCCCGACCGGAAGACCTGGACGATGTAGGGGTGGTCGGCGAGCTGGGCCATGGTGTTGGCCTCGTCGATGAACTGCTGCTTGATCGCCGGCGTGAGCCCCTCGGTCCTCAGCACCTTGACCGCGACCTTCATCCGCGGCATCTGCTGCTCGTAGAGGAAGACGTCGGCGTAGCCACCGGAGCCGAGCGGTTGGACGTAGTCGAGACCATCGAGGTCGGGAGGGAGGGTGGTGCTCACTCAGGCATCATCCCGTGACCTCGAAGACCATCGAGACCTGGTCGGCGAGGGTGATCGTCGTGCCGGGCTCGATCGTCTGCTGGTCACCGGGCCGCACCCGCACGGGCGATGACCCGGGCAGCGCGACGGTCGTGCCGTTGGTGGAGCCCAGGTCGCGCACGAGGACGTGCCACCCGTCGAGCACGATCTCGACGTGGTTGCGCGAGATCTCGTTGTCGGGGCTGGAGATGCGCACGAGGTGCGGTGCGCGCGCCCCGCTGGCCCCGGTGGCCGCGCGGGGCGCACGGCCGATGAGGACCCCTCGGTCGAGGGTGACGACGTCGCCCGTGGACAGGCGGAGCAGGCCGAGCGCGGGGCGCGGGGTCTGCTCGGGCTGCTGGGTCGGCAGGTCCTGGCCGCACACCCGGCACCGGGTCGCGTGCGGGGGGTTGTGGTGGCCGACGCTGCACCGCACCGCGAGCACCATCGGGCCGGCCGGGACCTCCCCGGTGTCCGCGGCGGGCTCCTCGCGGTCGTCCACCGGCTGGGCCGGGCCGAGGTCCTGCACCGGCAGGCCGGGCAGGCCGCCGGGCAGCCCCGGGAGGCCTCCGATCGACGGCCCGACGGGCGCACCCGGGCCCCACGGCACGGCGGAGATGATCCCGGGGTCCTGGTCCGCGGACGAAGGGGGCTCCCCGCCGGTGCCCGCTCCGGCACCCGCCTCGTCGGGCACCGCACGCAGCACGCGCGAGCCGACGAGGTGGCCGTCGGCGAACTGCGGTCGCCCGCCTCCCGGCTCGTGACCGGGGGCGTCGTCGCGGGCGGCCTGCACCCGCAGGGCAGGGCCGTCGGCGGGCGGGGTGGAGTACGAGGGACCCGGCATCGAGGGCGCCGCCGGTGCCTGCTCCGGGTCGGCCGCGGGCACGCTGCCGGGCATCGGCGGCAGGCCGCCCGGCAGGGCGCCGAGGCTCGGACCGGACGGGGCCGGGTCGACGGACGCGTGCTCCTCGTCGTCCGAGGGCGGCGCGAGGGTGGCGCCCGCCCGGTCCTGCGACGGCTGGAAGCCCCCGGCGGCGGCGACCGGACCTGAGTCGATCTGCTCCTGGTGCTCGTGGTCCTCGAGGGCGGAGACCAGCGAGCTGCGGTGGTGGCTGGTGTTGCCGAAGAGGAAGTCGAAGCTCGGCAGCTCCTCGTCCTCGCCCTCGTCGGCCTCGCCCTCGCCGGCCACGTCCTCGCCGGCCACGTCCTCGTCGACGAGGTCCTGGCCCTGCGGGGCCGGGGTCTCGACGACCCGGCCCTCCTCGATCGGCTGGGCCGGGTCGGGCACGACGCTCAGGGCGGGGCGCTCGGCCGCGGGCGCACCGAAGACCGACGGGACGGCCCAGCCGCCCGCCGCCGGGGGCGTCGCGGGCGCAGCCGGCGCCTCGGGATCGGGCTCGGGCTCGGGTTGCTGCTCGGGCTCGGCAGCCGGCTCGGCCTCGCCGGTCACGAGCACCACCTCGGCGGCCTCGTCGAGGTCCTCGTCGGCCCACGGCCCACGGCGGGGCGCGAGGACCTCGCGGGTCCCCCCTTCGCCGTCGACGAGACGGACCACGGCGGTGCCGCGCACGAGGACGCGACCGGCGGCCGTGTCGACCAGGGCGAAGTCCGGCGCACGGCGCACGCCGTCCGCGCTCAGCTCGTCGGTGACGACGTCGGCGAGCTCCTCGCCCTCCTCGGCGGAGTCGAGCGCCGTGGTGAGGCGCGCGGCGAGGTCCGGGTCGCCCTTCGCGAGCACGGTCAGCCCGTCACGGGTGACCTCGACCCAGTCGGCGTGGCCCTCGATCCTCGTGCGCATGGTCACTCCTTCTCGTCCAGGCCGCCCCGGGGCGAGGTGACCTCCCCCGACTCCCGCGGACTCGTCTCCGACAGGTCGTCGCCCACGTCGCCGTCGAGGTTGACGACGACGACCGTCACATTGTCACGCCCGCCGGCCTCCACGGCCGCGCGGACGAGCTCCTCGGCGGCGACCTGCGGATCACCGTGGGCCTGCAGGATCTCATGCAGCCGCTCGTCGTCGATCTCGTTGGTCAGACCGTCGCTGCAGATGACGAAGCGCTCCCCCGCGTACGGCGGCAGCACCCAGATGTCGGACTGGTAGGCGTAGTCGGTGCCGAGCGATCGGGTGACGACATTGCGCGAGGGGTGGACCCGCGCCTCCGCGGCCGTGATGACTCCCGCGTCGACGAGCTCCTGGACCTCCGAGTGGTCGACGGTGACCTGCGTGAGCGTCCCGTTGATGTGCCGGTAGACGCGCGAGTCGCCGACGTTGAAGACGGCCCAGTGGTCGGCTCCGCCGGCCGTGACGAGCGCGATGCCGGTCGCGGTCGTGCCCATGCCCCGCTGGTCGGGGTGGGCGGCGACGGCGTCGAGGATCCGCTGGTTGGCGGCGAGCAGCTGCTTGCCGACGTCGTCGGAGGTGAGGTCCCGGACGGCCACGAGCTCCCGCATCGTCTCCACGACGATGCCGCTCGCGACCTCTCCCGCGGCGTGCCCGCCCATGCCGTCGGCCACGACGAAGATGCCGCCCTCGGCAAGCGCGGAGTCCTCGTTGTGCTCACGCACGCGCCCGGTGTCGGTGGCGGCGCCGACGCGCAGCACGAGTCGGGGGATCTGGTCGGGGTCGGCCACGGCGGTCACTTCGTCACTCGGAGGGTCTGGAGGATCTGCTGCACCTCGGCGTAGGAGCTCTGCGCGTCGTCGCCGCCGACGGAGCCCGTCGCCTGGACCAGGTCGACGATGCGGCCGCGCCGGGAGCCGGCGAAGAGGTGGATCTGCACGACGGTCCCGATCTCGGGGTCCTTCCACGAGACGTTGACCCCGAGGAAGGGGACCCCCGCGAGCTCGAGCTCGAAGGGCTCGTCGACGTGCCCCTCGGCCTGGTCGGCGACGAAGCTGCGCAGCTCCTCGAGGGCGTGGCGCATGGTGAAGTCGGAGGTGCGCTGGAACCCGCGGACGACGACATTGGGCGCGAAGTCCTGCTCGCTCTCCACGCGCCGGCAGGACAGCAGCGTCCCCCCGACCCGCACCGGTGCCCAGGTGTCGGGCACGTCGATCGTCACTCCGGGAGGTCCCGGGAAGACCTCACTCGGATAGGTCAGCTCTGGCATGTGTGGTGGTACCTCCCTGGTCCACGTCCATCATGTCCGATCCGTCAGGGGTTGACCCGGATGGAGTCGACGACGCGGTCGATGATGGCGTAGTCGGTCTCCCGGCGCGAGCCCGCGTACGAGCCGGTCACCTGGATGACGTCGAGCACGTCGTGGGTCTGCTGGGCGGTGAACCAGTGCGCCTGCCCGACGGTCCCCGCCTGGTCGTCGACGAAGGCGAGCTCGGCACCGAGCCACTCGCGGTCCCCGACGGTCTGCGACCTGAGCGGGCTGAGCTCGCCGTCGCGGCGCGCGTCGACGTACTCCTGCAGCTCGGCGTGGATCTCCTCGCCGCCGAAGGGAGCCATCCGCTGGTAGTAGCGGACGACGACGTTGGCGAGGAAGTGGTCGACACCCTGGGCGTCGTCGCGGATGGCGATCAGCGTCTCGGGTGCCCACACGTGGGTCCAGCCGTCCGGCATCTCGAGCCGGATCGGCGGCGGGCCGGGGACGACCTCGCTCGGGTACGTGACGGTCGTGGTCATGCTGCACTCCTGGGGTTCATGGGGTGGTCATGGGCGAGCAGGTCCGGTGCCAGCCTGCCACCCGGTGGACGAAGGGGGGTCACCACCAGTTGGCGGGGTTGAGCTCGGAGTCGGCGATGGCCTGGCCGGCGTCCCCGAGCCCGTCGACGATCTCCTTCGGCGAGACGGAGACGTCGAACTTCACGCCGCCACCGATGCCGAGGGTGGCGCCCACGTCGACCTCGACGCCGACCTTGTCCCAGCCCGCCTCCGCGTCGAGGTCGGCGTGGGCCCCGATGCCGTACGACAGCTCGCCGGCCACACCGACCTCCGCGGGCCCGAGGTCCTGGTTGACGCCCCCTTCGATCTTGCCGCCGGCGAAGGCCTCGACGCCGAGGTCGACCTTCGCGCCGCCGGGGCCGATCTGCGCGGTGCCGCTCGCCTCGGCCTCCGCGCCGGCGACGTAGCCCTCGACCTGGGCCTGGGTGCCGTGCTCGTTGCCGTAGTGGGCCTCGCCCTTGCCGAGGTAGACGCCCGCCTCCGCGGCCGCCTCCACGTAGGCGCCGCGCGTCGCGTCGATGCCGGCCGTGCCCTCGGTCTTGGCCTTGGCCTCGGCGAGCGCGATGCTGGCACCGGTCTGCTCGTCACCGGCCCGGGCGGAGACCCACTGCTTCTCCCCGCCCTCCTCCCAGAGCTTCTGCTCGACGATCGGCTCGCTGCGGACGTTGTCCGTGACCTTCTTGACGTCCTGCCCGATGTTGTCGTCGAAGGACTTCTCCTTCGACCACTTCTCGCCGTACTCACGGTGCCCGCCCCCGTCGCCGCGGGTGGACTCGCGCTCCCAGCCGGTGTCGCCGACCGGGCCCTTGCGGGTGTCGCTGTCGTGCCCGAAGCGGTCCTGCGAGGACTCGTAGGTCCCACCCGGCGACTCCTGCCACCGCTTGCCGGTCACCGGGTCGTAGTAGTGCTTGCCGCCGGACCCGTCCGTGTTGACCTTGACCCAGGGCGCGTCCCTGCCGGGGTACTCGATGTTGCCCTTGGTGACCTTGGTCTCCTCGGTGGGGTCCCCGCCGGGACCGCCGGGACCGCCGGGGCTCTCACCGGGTCCACCGGGTCCACCAGGGCCGCCCGGTCCTGCGGGACCGCCCGGGCCACCGGACCCGCCCCCGACGACGTCCGAGGTGTCGTCCTGGTCGTCGGCGTTGCGCACCAGGGCCCGGGAGGCCTGGCGCACCGTGTCCGAGGCGGCGGTCAGCTGCCGGCTCGCCTCGTCCTGCCAGGTGGTGAGCATCCGGCGCACGTCCGCCCCCGCCCAGTTGGCCGAGAGGACGTTGGCGCTGGTGCCCCCGCGCGCGACGATGTCGGCGAGCTTGTCCGCCTGCGTCTCCAGCCGGCTCGCGATCTGCCGGATCCTGGCAGTGTCCATGCCCTGCTGCACGGCCATGTCGTCTCCCTGGTGGGCCCGGAGGCCGTCGTCATCGGTGTCGCGACAAACCTAGGGCGAGCAGGGTCGGGGAGGACATGGGGAGCACTCCCCGCCGGCTCCCCCGCCGGGTCAGCCGCGCTGCGCCCACCAGGTCCGCAGCCGCTGCGCCGCGGCGTCCTCGCCGATCGGGCCCTCGTCGAGGCGCACCTGCAGCAGGTACCGGTAGGCCTCCCCGAGCACGGGCCCCGGCGGGATCCCGAGCACCTCGGCGATCTGGTTGCCGTCGAGCTCGGGACGGATCGAGTCCAGCTCCTCCTGCTCACGGATGACCGCGATGCGCTGCTCGAGGTCGTCGTAGGCACGGCGCAGCCGGGTCGCCTTGCGCTGGTTGCGGGTGGTGCAGTCCGCCCGGGTCAGCCGGTGGAGCCGGTCGAGGAGGGGACCGGCGTCCGTGACATAGCGGCGCACCGCGGAGTCGGTCCACTGCCCGTCCCCGTACCCGTGGAAGCGCAGGTGCAGCTCGACGAGGCGGGCGACCCCCTTCGTCGTCTCCTTGTCGAACCGCAGCGCCCGCATCCGCTTGGCCGTGAGCTTGGCACCGACGACGTCGTGGTGGTGGAAGGAGACGCCGCCGTCGGGCTCGAAGCGCCGCGTGCGGGGCTTGCCGATGTCGTGCATGAGGGCGGCGAGGCGCAGGACGAGGTCGGGCGCGGGGACGGCACCCTCGTCGTCGGTCTCCAGGTCGATCGCCTGCTGGAGGACGGTGAGGGAGTGCTCGTAGACGTCCTTGTGCCGGTGGTGCTCGTCGATCTCCAGACGCAGGGCGGGCAGCTCGGGGAGCACCTCGTCGGCCAGGCCGGTGTCGACGAGGACGCGCAGGCCCGCGACCGGGTCGGCGCCGAGCAGGAGCTTGACCAGCTCGTCCCGGATGCGCTCGGCCGAGACGATCTGCAGGGTCGACGCGGACTCGGTCATCGCCGCGAGGACCTCCGGCGCGGGCACCAGCCCGAGCTGGGCGACGAACCGGGCCGCGCGCATCATCCGCAGCGGGTCGTCGGAGAAGGAGACCTCGGGGGCCGACGGGGTGCGCAGCCGCCCCGCGGCGAGGTCGATCATCCCGCCGTGCGGGTCGACGAGCTCGAGGTCGGGCAGCCGCAGTGCCATGGAGTTGACGGTGAAGTCCCGCCGGACGAGGTCGTCCTCGAGGTTGTCGCCGAAGGCGACGACCGGCTTGCGGGTCACGCCGTCGTACGCGTCGGCGCGATAGGTCGTCACCTCGACGGTGTCGGAGCCACGTCGCGCGCCGATCGTGCCGAACTCGCGGCCCATGTCCCAGTGCGCGTCGCCCCAGTCCGCGAGGATCGACTCCGTCTCCTCCGGCGACGCGGAGGTCGTGAAGTCGAGATCACCGCTGGTGCGCCCGAGGAAGGCGTCGCGCACGGGTCCGCCGACGAGGGCCAGCTCGTGGCCGTCCTGCGCGAAGCGCTGCCCGAGGTCCGTGAGCAGCGGCACGACCGGGGCCAGGTGGGCCACCGCGGCACGCAGGATCTCGGGCGGCAGGGCAGGGGAGGACATGGGCCCCAAGGTTACTGCCGCGCCACCGGGCGGTCTCGGACGGGATGGCTACAGTGACCACATGACGCACCCCGCCCACGCCTCCGGTTCGCAGCGTCGGCTGCCTGCCGTCGAGGAGCGGAGCGCCGGCGGTGTCGTCGTCGACGTGCACGAAGGGGAGGCCCGCATCGCCGTCATCGCCCGCCGCAACCGCGCCGGGCGCCTCGAGTGGTGCCTGCCCAAGGGGCACATCGAGGGCGAGGAGACCCTCGTCGAGACCGCAGCCCGCGAGGTCGCCGAGGAGACCGGCATCGAGGCCCGCGTCCTCGTCGAGCTCGGCACCATCGACTACTGGTTCGCCACGTCCGACCGGCGGATCCACAAGTTCGTGCACCACTACCTGCTCGAGGCCATCGGCGGGTACCTGACGATCGACAACGACCCCGACCACGAGGCCGTCGACGTCGCCTGGCTGCCGCTGCGCGAGGCGCACCGGCACCTGACCTTCCCCAACGAACGACGCATCGCGAGGGAGGCGTGGCAGCGGCTCGCCGGCGACGCCTGACGCGCGGGGGCGCCGCGCTCCTGCTCGCCGCGCCCGTCCTGCTGCCCGGCCTTGCCGTACCCACGTCCGCCATGTCGGCCGGACGCGCCGCGGAGCCCGGGGACGCCCGCATCACGATCACCTCGATCACCCCCGTCGTCGACGGCGACGGCACCGCCACCGTCCGGGGACGCGTGACCAACACCGGCAACGGCACCCTCGAGGACCAGCGCATGGCCCTCGTCGTGCAGCCCGGGGAGACCGACCGCGCCGGGCTGGACGCCTGGGCCGAGGGCGAGGAACCCGTCCTCGGTACGGCCCTGGACACCACGTCACCCCTCGACGTCCCGTCGGGTGGGTCCACCCCCTTCGCCCTGACCGTGGACGGTGCCGACCTCCTGCCCGGGACCGCGGCCGGGGCCGTCCGGCTCAGCGTGCAGACCGAGGCGACCGCGGTGCACACCTTCCTCGGGGTGCACCGGGCCAAGGAGTACGAGCCGCTGCGCATGGTCTGGGGTCTGCCGCTGCTGCTGCCCGGCGACCGCGAGCTCTTCGGCGAGTCCGGCACGACCCGCACGCAGACCTGGCAGGAGGCGGTCGGACCGGACTCGCGGCTGGCCGGGCTCACCGCTGACCCGCCCGGCGAGGACGAGGCGTGGCTGCTCGACCCCGCCCTGCTCGACGTCCCCCAGCCGTCCGAGGACTCGGGCGTGGAGGACACCGGCATCAGCGAGGAGGAGCGCACGGTCCGGGCCGAGCGGGCGGCCACCCTGCGCCGTCGCCTCGTCGCGAGCCGCACCCTCGTCCTGCCCGACGCCGACGCGGACGTCGCCGCCGGCGCCGCCTCCCCCGAGGCCCACCGGCTCGTCGGGCCCCGCGTCAAGCGCGGCACGAGCGTGGCCCGCGGCCTGGGCGCGCGCAGCGACGTCATGTGGCCCGCCGACGGGCTCGTGACGAGCGAGCGGGCGAGCGCCCTCTACCAGCTGCGGCCCTCGGGCAACCGGCCGACGGTGCTCGTGCCCGACACGAGCCTGCAGCCCGGCGGCTTCACGCCGACCGGTGGCACGCGCACGAGCGACGGGACCCCGCTCGTCGTCAGCGACAGCGTCCTGTCCGACCTCGTCTCCGACCTCGAGTCCACCGACGACGTGCCCCTGGCGCGGCAGCGGCTCGTCGCCGAGACCGCGGAGCTGCTCGGCGAGCGGCCCGGGACGAGCCGCACCGTGCTCGTCGTCCCGGACCGGGACAGCCAGCCAGAGGTCGACGCCTGGCAGCTGCTGCGCGACGGGGCCGGTCGCATCCCGTGGCTGGAGCCGGGCAGCCTCTCCTCGGTGCTGGCGGAGTCCGCGCAGGCCGACCCCACCTTCCTCGCGCGCACCCCGGGACAGATCGCCGAGGCGACGAAGGGGGACCCCGCCCCCGCCCCGCTCCTCACCCCGGAGCGGGCGCGCCGCGTCCAGCGCGACGAGCGGGCGATGGCGACCTTCGCCTCCGTCCGCTCCGACGGCACGTCGTGGCGGCGGGTCGTGCAGCCGGCGCTCCACCAGCTGACGTCCACGCGGTGGCGCTCGGACTCCTACGACTTCATCCGGCTGCACCGTCACCTGCACGACGCCGTGACCCTGGCCCGCGACGACCTCGTCGTCTCCTCCGGTGACGTCAACTTCTTCGCCGACACCGGGCGGCTGCAGATCACCGTCATCAACAACACCGACGTCGAGCTGTCCAACCTCGTGGTGCGGCTCACCCCGCGCAACCCCTCGCTGCGCATCGACGCGCCACCGGACCCGGTGACCATCGGCCCGGGGGGGCGCCAGACCGTCACCGTGCAGGCCTCCGCCCTCGCCGCCGGGCAGGTGCCGGTCGACGTGGGCGTCACGACGCCGGCCGGGCACCGGCTCTCCGCCCCGGCGACGCTCCACGTGCGGGTGCGGCCGACGGGTGACTCGATCTACTGGCTGGTCGGCGGCGCGGCCGTCCTGCTCCTCGCGGCCGGCACCTGGCGTAGCGTGCGGGGCGGTCGCCGCTCGCCGGCGGCCACCGCCAGGACCACCGAGCCCGAGGGACACGACGCATGAGCGAGGCCGCCACGCCGGACGAGGCGCTCGGCGACGGTGGGCGCAGCGCGCCGGACATCGGCCGCTCGAGCGCCGTCATGGCCGCCGGCACCCTCTTCTCCCGCGTCCTGGGCTTCGCCCGCAACAGCCTCACGGCCTACGTCGTCGGCCTGACGATCATCGCCGCCGACGCGTGGAACGCCGCCAACACGCTGCCCAACATCTTCCACCTGCTCATCGCCGGCGGCGTGCTCAACGCCGTGATCGTCCCGCAGATCACCCGGGCGATGCGGGATGCCGACGCTGGCGAGACCTACATCAACCGGCTGCTCACCATCTCCGTCGCGGCCCTGGCGGGCGTGACGGTCCTGCTGACGCTCGCGGCACCGCTGCTCGTCTCGCTCGTCGTCTCCAGCAGCTGGCCGCCGGAGGCGCGCACCCTCGCGACCGCCTTCGCGGTGCTGTGCCTGCCGCAGGTCTTCTTCTACGGGCTGTACACGCTGCTCGGCCAGGTCCTGACGGCGCACCACCGCTTCGGGGCCTTCATGTGGGCGCCCGCGCTGGCCAATGTCGTGGCGATCGGTGGTCTGCTGTGGTTCGTCCTGGCCGACCAGCCGAGGCAGGGGCCGGTCTCCTCGTGGGACCCGACGATGATCGCCGTGCTCGGTGGGACGGCGACGCTGTCGATCGCCCTGCAGGCGCTCGCCCTCGTCCCGGCCCTGCGGCGCACCGGGCTGCGGTTCCGGCCGGTGTGGGGGCTGCGTGGCAGCGGCCTGCGGGGCGCCTCGCGGATGGCGATGTGGGCCTTCGCCGCCGTGGCCGTCGGCCAGCTCGCCTACCTCGTCAACTCCCGCGTGCTGACGGGCGCGCTGCACGCCGCACAAGCGGAAGGGGTCGAGGGCGCTGGCCTCACCGCCTACGCCAACGCCTTCCTCCTCTTCATGCTGCCGCACGGGATCATCACCGTCTCGCTCGTCACCGCGCTCTTCACCCGCATCTCGCACGCCGCGCACGACGACGACACCGCGGCCGTCACGGCGGACCTGCGGCGCGGGCTGACGATGCCCGGCGTCCTGCTCGTCCCCGGCACGGCCGCCATCCTGCTCGTCGCCCCGCACCTGCTGGCAGCGGTCCTGCCCGGCACGCCGCGCGTGCAGACCGACGCGTCCGTGGGGGTGCTCTTCGCGATGATGCTCGGCCTCGTCCCGTACGGGTGGTTCTTCCTCGTGCAGCGGGCCTACTACGCCTACGAGGACGGACGCACCCCCTTCGTCCTGCAGCTCGTGGTCACGGGCATCGCGCTGACCTTCACGGTCATCGGCAGCATCGGGCCACCGACCCACGCCGCGACCTGGGTGGGCCTGGGCCAGACCGTGTCCAACCTCGTCGCGGCCGTCATCGGCCTGTGGCTGCTGCGCCACCGCCTCGGCTCGCTGGGCCTGTCCTCGGTCGTGCGCACCCTCGTGCGGCTCGCACTGGCGACCGCGGTCGGGACCGCGATCGGGTACGGCGTCCTGCGCGGGCTGGCGCTCGTCGTCGACGAGGGGACCTGGCTCGGCTCCGTCGTCATCACCACGGTCGTCGGGCTCGTCGTGCTCGGCGTGGCGCTCGTGCTCGCTGCCCGCCTGCGGGTCCGCGAGGTCGACGAGGTCCTCGGGCCGCTCACCCGACGGCTGCGACGGGGCTGATCGGGCCGGCCGTCCGGCCCAGCGGCTGACGCGCCCCGGGTGCGGCTCCCGGACGCAGCCCACGCGTCCACCTAGGATGGCGCGGCAGGCAACCACCGACGAGAGGGACAGCGTGCACGGGGTGAACCCGGGGACGGAGCTCGGTCGATACACGGTCGGCAGCAGGATCGAGACGATCGCTGGTGCCGAGCGCTGGAGCGCCCGGGACACGACGCTCGACCGCGACGTCACCCTGCTCGTCATGGCCGCCGACGCACCGCAGACGGCGGCCGGGCTCGACGCCGCACGGCGCGCGGCCGGGGTGGAGGCCTCACAGCTGGTCCGCATCCTCGACGTCGGCACGGAGGGCGGGCTGTCCTTCGTCGCCGAGGACGGCGTCGGCGACGGCGCGCGCACCTACGCCGACCTGATCGGGGGCGACGGCCTGCCCGCCGAGGAGGTCCGTCGGATCACCGGCGAGGTCGCCACCGGACTCGAGGCCGCCCGCAGCCGCGGCCTGCACCACCTCGCCCTGGGCCCGGACCTCGTCCTGCTCACCTCCGACGGACGCGTCAAGGTGCGCGGCCTGGCCACGATCGCCGCGCTGTCCGGGATCGAGTCCGAGGGCGAGGACGCCGACCGCGACGACGCCGTGGGGGTCGTGGCCCTGGCCTACGCCGGCCTGACCGCGACCTGGCCCCTCCAGCGCCCGTCGAGCCTGCCGAGCGCCGCCACCGGAGGCGACGGCCCGCCCGCCCCCTCCCGGGTCGCCGTGGGCGTCCCGGGCGATCTGGACACGATCTGCCGCGAGACCCTCGCCGAGGGCACCGGGCCCGACTCACCCGGGGACTACGCCGCCCAGATCGCCCCGTGGTCGCGCATCCCGCTCGCCGGCGCCGTGCGCACGAGCCCCGGGGCCCGGTCCGCGGCGACCACGCCTGCCGTGCCGGGCCATGCCGCCGACAGCCGCGCCGACGACGACACACCGACGACCGCCATCCGGGTGGTCGGTGCAACCCCCCGTGCGGAGGAGACCGCCCTCCCCGAGGACCAGGTGACGCGGGAGATCGCGCTCGACGCGGACGACGAGCCCACCGCGGTCATCCCCCGGGCCGCCGGTGGTGAGCGCGAAGACGCACCGGAGGACGGTGACGACACGCAGGCCGGTCGGGCTGCGGCTGCTGCCGCCGCCGCGGCAGCAGCGGCGGCCGCAGCCGCAGCGGGTGCCGTGGGCACCGGCGGCAAGGTCATCGGTGACCGGCTGGGTCGTGTCGCCAAGACGGCGAGCGGGCGCTCCAAGGAGGCCCTGCAGGACGCCCGCGCCCGCCGTGAGGCGATCCGCGCCGACCAGCGCACCCGCAGCTCCCTGGGGTCGGCCGCCGTGACCGCCGACCTGGAGGCCCCGGCCCCCCTGCTGCCGGCCGAGGCCGGCGCACCGCCGAGCCGCAGCCAGTCCAACCTCGTCCTGGTGCTCATGGCCGGCCTCGTGCTCATCGCCTGCGTCATCGGCGGCATCGGCGTCTCCCACATCGGTGAGGGCAGCGACCTGGGCAAGATCCTCGGGGGCGACGAGACCACGGCCGTGGCCACCAGCGAGGTCTCGAGCAGCACCCGCTCCAACCGTGGCGCCACCGGTGACGAGCCGTTGGGCATCCTCAACGCGGCCGGCTTCGACCCCCCGCCGGGGGACGGTGTCGAGCACAATGCCGAGGTCCAGCGGGTCTACGACGGTGACCCCTCGACCACCTGGACGACCGAGGGGTACGGCAGCGAGGCCTTCGGGGGCGTCAAGCAGGGCGTGGGCATCACCGTCGACCTCGGACAGGCCCAGGACGTCTCGTCGGTGACCCTCCAGCTCCCGACCACCGCCCAGGCCACCGTCTACGGCGGCGACCAGGCGACCAGCTCCGGCGACGAGATCGGCCGGACGCAGGGACGGACCGGTGAGGTCACCCTCCAGCCGGCGTCCCCGGTCCGAGCCCAGTACGTCACCGTGTGGTTCACCTCGCTGGCGCCCAGCGACGACGGCCGCTTCCGTGCCGCGCTCGGCGAGATCACGGTCCGCTGAGAGCCGGGCCCGATGACCGACACCGCCCTGGCCGAGGTCGACGACCGGCTCCTCCTGCGACGTCACGTCGAGGGGGACCCGGACGCCTTCGCCGAGATCTACCGGCGGCACCGGGACCGCATGTGGGCCGTCGCGGTCGGCGTCTGCGGTGACCGAGAGCTCGCCGCCGAGGCAGTGCAGGAGGGCTTCGTCTCCGCCTTCCGCAGGGCGAGCTCCTACCGGGGCGACTCTGCGGTCACCACCTGGCTGCACCGCATCGTCGTCAACGCCTGCATCGACCTGACGCGACGGGCCCGTCCCTCGAGCGAGCTCACCGACGAGGTCATCGCGCGCGCGCCCACGGCCCCGGACGCCACGGCCGGCGTGGACACCCGGCTCGCCGTCCACGAGGCGCTCCGCGCCCTCCCCGAGGCGCAACGGCTGGCCCTCGTCCTCGTCGACATGCACGGCGTCCCGGTGGCCGAGGCCGCCGAGATCCTCGAGGTCGCACCCGGCACGATCAAGTCCCGCTGCTCGCGCGGCCGGGAGGCCCTCGCCCGCGCCCTCGGGTCGACCGAGGGAACCTCGCGGGCCGCTGGCTCGTCAGACACATCAGGCCACTCGCAGACGAAGGGAGGTGGCCATGACTGACGACCAGGACCCCACCGGCATGCGTCACCTGCTCTCCGGCCTGAAGGAGAAGGGACCCATGCCCGCCGACCTCGCCGAGCGCATCCGCGCCACGCTCGAGGACGAGCACGCCCAGCGGGTCGCGTCTGCGGGCGAGGACGACACCTCGACCTTCTTCAGCGAGATGGACGACCCCGACGAGGCACGGCCGCGTCGCCGCTACCGTTCGGCGCCCCTGGTGCTCGCGGCCGCCGCGGCCCTCGTCATGGTCCTCGGCGTGGGTGGGCTCATCCTGGAGCGCAGCGCCGGGGGCTCCGACGAGGCAGGCTCGTCCGCGCAGACGGCCCAGCAGGAGTCCCGTCAGGGCAGCGATGCCGCTGCCCCGCGGGAGGGCAAGGACTCGTCCACCGCCTCGGCGTCGGAGGCGCCCGCCTTCGCCATCACCGCTTCGGGCAGGGACTACACCCGGGGCACCGCCGGCGACGACGCCGCCCGGCTCCTGGAGGACCCCGGATCGGTCAAGGCCAACGAGGACGACGACGTCCTCGGGACCCTCACCACCGCCGCCGGCGCCACCGACTGCCTCGCGCGGCTGGGCCAGCCCCAGATGACCGCCGTCGTCGTCGACGTGGCCACCTTCGACGGGGCTCCGGGTCTGCTGCTCATCGCGCAGGCGCTCCCCGCCGGGGGGGCCCGGGCGTGGGCCGTCACCGAGGGGTGCGCGCCGATCTGGTCCGACCCGGTCGACGTCCCCGTCCGCTGACCGAGCAGCGTCGCCGGCCGGTCGACCTGCGACCTGCTGGAACAGACGCACCTACGATGGCGTTGTCACCGTCAGACCCCGCGCCCCCCGGCGCCCCAACGACGCAAGGACTTCACCCGTGGCCGACGCCAGCACCGACATCCACGACGTCATCATCATCGGTTCGGGCCCAGCGGGCTACACGGCGGCCGTGTACGCCGCCCGCGCCAACCTCGAGCCACTGCTCTTCGAGGGCTCCGTCACCGCAGGTGGCGCCCTGATGAACACGACGGACGTCGAGAACTTCCCCGGCTTCGTCGAGGGCATCATGGGCCCCGACCTCATGCTCAACATGCGCGCCCAGGCGGAGCGGTTCGGTGCGCAGATCGTCACCGACGACGTCTCCTCGGTCGACCTCCTCGGTGACGTCAAGGTCGTCACCGACGGTGAGGGGACCACCCACCGCGCGCACGCCGTGATCCTCGCGATGGGCTCCGCCTACCGTGAGCTCGGGCTGCCCGACGAGAAGCGCCTGTCCGGCCACGGCGTCAGCTGGTGCGCCACCTGCGACGGCTTCTTCTTCCGCGAGCAGGACATCGTCGTCGTCGGCGGTGGGGACTCGGCCGTCGAGGAAGCGACCTTCCTGACGAAGTTCGCCCGCTCCGTGACGATCGTCCACCGCCGCGACGAGCTGCGGGCCAGCAAGATCATGGCCGAGCGCGCCCACTCCAACGACAAGATCCGCTTCGCGTGGAACTCCGAGGTCACCGCGATCCACGGCGAGGACAAGGTGACCGGGGTGACACTGCGCGACACCGTGACGGGTGAGAGCCGCGAGCTGGCGGCGACCGGTCTGTTCGTCGCCATCGGCCACGACCCGCGCAACGAGCTCGTCCAAGGGGTCGTCGACCTCGACGACGAGGGTTACGTCCTCGTCGACGGCCGCTCGACGCGTACCAACGTCGACGGCGTCTTCGCCGCCGGTGACCTCGTCGACCACACCTACCGGCAGGCGATCACCGCCGCCGGCTCCGGCTGCTCCGCCGCGCTGGACGCCGAGCGCTGGCTCGCCGCCCGCGAGGGCGCGGCCGCTCCGGCTCAGGACCAGGCCCTCATCGCCCAGGACTACCCCGTCGCCGGCACCGTCGGCGCCCGCTGACCACCGAACCACCCCGAGAGAGGAAGACCCACCCATGGCCACCACCCCCACCACCGACGCCACCTTCGACCAGGACGTCCTCAGCAGCGAGACCCCCGTGCTCGTCGACTTCTGGGCCACCTGGTGCGGCCCGTGCCGCGCGGTCGCCCCGGTCCTCGAGGAGCTGTCCGGTCAGTACGACGGCAAGCTGAAGATCGTCAAGCTCGACACCGACGCCAACCCGCAGATCACCGCGCGCTACGGGATCACCTCGATCCCGACGATGCACGTCTTCCAGGGTGGCGAGATCGTCAAGACGATCGTCGGTGCCATGCCGAAGCCCAAGCTGGTCAAGGAGCTTGAGCCCTTCGTCGGCTGAGTTCACCTGCGCTGCAACGGGTTTCGTCCCGTCGCCGTCAACGAGAGGGCCCCGAGGCGATTGCCTCGGGGCCCTCTCGCACGTGGCCACACCATCGCGGCTCAGCCGTGGTCGGGGTCAACGCCCATCTGGCCGAGGACACGGTGCAGGTCCTCGATCGACGCGAACTCGATCGTCATCCGCCCCTTGCGCTGACCGAGGTTGATCTTGACCCGCGTGTCGAGCCGGTCGCTGATCCGGCCCGCGAGGTCGTCGAGCTGGGGATGGTGCGCGCCGGCACGCGGCCCCGCACGCCTCTCCTTCTCCGGCTCCATGCCCAGGGCGACGATCTCCTCGACCGTGCGCACCGAGAGCCCCTCGGCGACGATGCGCTGGGCCAGCCGCTCCATCTGCTCGCCGTCGTCGAGGGTGAGGAGCGCGCGCGCGTGGCCCGCGCTCAGGACCCCGGCCGCCACGCGACGAGCCACCATGGGTGGCAGGCGCAGGAGGCGCAGGGTGTTGGAGATCTGCGGTCGGGAGCGGCCGATCCGCCCGGCGAGCTCCTCCTTGGTGCACCCGAAGTCGTCCAGCAGCTGCTGGTAGGCCGCGGCCTCCTCGAGGACGTTGAGGTTGCTCCGGTGCAGGTTCTCCAGGAGGGCGTCCCGCAGGAGCTCGTCGTCCTCGGTGGCCTTGATGATCGCCGGCACGGTCTCCCTGCCGGCCTCGCGGCTGGCGCGCCAACGGCGCTCACCCATGATCAGCTCGTAGGCGATGTCGTCGTCGCCCGTGACCGGCCGGACGACGATCGGCTGGAGGACGCCGATCTCTTGGATCGAGTGGACCAGCTCGGCCATGTCGTCCTCGTCGAAGACGCTGCGCGGTTGCTTCGGGTTGGGTCGGATGGCTGCGACGGGGACCTCGGCAAAGCTGGCCCCGGGGACGGGCGCCAGCCCTCCGGGCTGGGCGTCGGCAGCCCCGGGGCCGCCCTCGAGCGTCCCCGCGGCCGACCCCGGCGAGGTTCCCTCCTGCGACTGGTCCGCGTCCCGTGCACCCACGCCCGAAGAGTCCGCACCGACGGACCCTGCGCCGGCGGCGTTGCCCGTGGGTGTTGCGGCGAGCCTGCCGGCGACCGTGTTGGGCACGGCGGGGCGGTCCTGGTCCCGGAAGAAGACGTCGACCGGCCGCTCGGTCGCCCGACCTGCCGTGCCTGCATCCGGGATCAGGGCGCCCAGGCCCCGCCCGAGCCCACGTCGCTTGTCACTCATGCGTTGTCCTTCTGCTCTGCGCCGCGGTGCGCGATCTCGGCGGCTGCTGCGTGGTAGCACCGGGCGCCGGTGCTCTGGGGGTCATAGGTGATCACGGTCTGCCCGAAGCTCGGGGCTTCCGATACCCGCACCGAACGGGGGATCGTCGCCTCGAGGACCTGCTCTGGGAAGTGCTCCCTCACCTCTTGCGCCACCTGGGAGGACAGCCGGGTCCGTCCGTCGTACATCGTCAGCAGGATCGTCGAGACGTGCAACGCCGGGTTGAGGTGGGTGCGGATGAGGTCGATGTTGTTGAGCAGCTGGCTCAGGCCCTCGAGGGCGTAGTACTCGCACTGGATCGGGATGAGTACCTCGTCCGCGGCGACGAAGGCGTTGACGGTCAGCAGGCCCAGGCTGGGCGGGCAGTCGATGAGCACGTAGTCGATGCGCTCCTCGCCTCGATCCTGCGCGGTCTGCATCCACGCGGCGATCGCCTTCGTCATCCGGCTCTCCCGCGCCACGAGCGAGACGAGCTCGATCTCCGCACCGGCCAGGTCGATCGTCGCCGGCACGCACCACAGGTTGTCCACCTCCGGACATGGCTGCACGACATCCGCGATCGGCGTGCCGTCGACGAGCACGTCGTAGACAGAGGGCACCTCGGCGCGGTGGTCGATGTTCAGAGCGGTGCTCGCGTTGCCCTGGGGGTCGGTGTCGATGAGGAGGACACGCAGACCCGCCTGGGCGAGTGCCGCGGCGAGGTTGACTGCGCTCGTCGTCTTGCCGACACCGCCCTTCTGGTTGGACACGGTGATGACCCGCGGCCGGTCCGGCCGGGGCAGGGTGGCCGCTGGAGCGGGAGTCGGCACGCGCCCCACGTCCGGCGTGCTCGGCCCCGGCTGGGCGGTCGGCTGCGCTGACCCAGAGGGCGCCGAGGTCAGGCTCGGCCCCTCGGCGGGCTGGTCGCCTCCTTCACCTCCGAGCCATCCGACCGGTGCGGTCTCCGCAGGTCCGGCGACTGCCGGCCAACCGATACCCATGACGACGGAGCGTGGTGAGGTCACCGAGACATTCCTCCTGTGGGGACTGCGAGCCCAGCCATACAACCCCACCACGGCCCGACACGCCAAAACGGGGACCGGGGGACGGTCTGCCGTGGGGCCGCGAGGCACTTGTCCACCGGATGTCCACAGCTTGTGGTGGAAAAGTCGGGCCCGCGAGGCGTTTCACGTGAAACGCGCGGACCGCGCGGCGGACGACGCAGGGCACCGTTTCACGTGAAACGGTGCCCTGCGTGCACAGGCGGCGATGCCGGCGGTCAGTGCGTGCGCGGAACGGTCGTGCAGTCGACCGTGAGAGTCGGCTCGGCCATGATCTCGGTACCGTGAGCGCTGATCCGGCTCGCGACCACTCCGAGCCGACGCAGCGCCTTCATGGCCGCCTCGAGCTCCTCCTGCGCGGATCGGCCCTTCATGGCGACCATCGTGCCGCCGGGCGCGGTGAGGGGGAGACACCACCGGGCGAGCTTGTCCAGACGGGCTACCGCCCGGGCGGTCACGTACGACCCCTCCAGGCTCCCGTGGAGCTCCTCGGCGCGACCCCGGTGCACCGTGACATTGTCCAGACCGAGGTCGGCCACGGTGGACTCCAGCCACTGCGTGCGGCGGAGCATGGGCTCGACGAGGTGCAGGTCGAGGTCGGGGCGGGCGATGGCCACGGCCACCCCGGGCAGGCCCGCCCCCGATCCCACGTCCACGACGCGGGCGTCACGTGAGAAGGCGTCCTCGATCACGGCGCAGTTGAGGATGTGGCGCTCCCAGAGGATCGGCACCTCCCGTGGACCGATGAGGCCGTGGCTCACGCCGGTGTCGGCGAGGATCGCGGCGAAGTCCTCGGCACGGGCAAGGCGCCCACCGAAGACTCGGCGGGCGCCTTCCGGTGCCTGGGGCAGCTCAGCTGTCATGGGCCCAGCGTTTCACGTGAAACGTCCTCAGTCCTCGTCCGTCGCGGAAGTGTCGTCGGCCTGATCCGTAGCCACCTCTTCCGTGGGCAGCTCCTCCGTGGGGTCGGAGTCCTGCGTCGCGGGATGGATGACGACGAAGCGACGTGGCTCCGTCCCGGACGAGTCGGACACGAGTCCGGCGGCGAGCACCTCGTCGTGGACGACCTTGCGCTCGAAGGCGCTCATCGGCTCGAGCTCGACGGACTCGCCGTCGGCCGTCGCCGAGGCGATGGCGGTCCGGGCGATCTCCACCAGCTCGGCGCGGCGGGCGGCCCGGTGGCCGGCGACGTCGAGCATCAGACGGCTGCGGTCTCCCGTCGCGGACTGCACGGCGAGGCGGGTCAGCTCCTGGAGCGCCTCGAGCACCTTGCCGTCCTGGCCGACCAGACGTCGGGGCACGCGTCCCTCGTCGGAGTCGACGATGGCGACGGCGGCCCGGTCACCGTCGATGTCCAGGTCGATGTCGCCGTCGAGGTCGGCGATGTCCAGCAGTGTCTCGAGGAAGTCGGCCGCGACCTCACCCTCGCGCTCGAGCAGCTGACGCCGCGTCTTCTTCGGGGCCGCGTCCTGTGCGGGTGCGGCGGCCGAGTCCTCGGTGGTGGCCTCGGTCGTGGTGTTCTCGCTCATGCACTTCTCCTGCGTGTGGCGGGTGGTCGTCCGGCGCTGCCGGGACGACCGAGGTCAGTGGTCGGTCTCGGGCTGCTGCTCGTCGACGGCAGCGCCCGGCCCCGTCCTGGGCGGCTGACCGCCCTTCTTCTTGGCACGCTTCTTGCCGGTCGGCTGCTGGCGCTGCCCGGAGATGACGCCCTTCGCCTCCAGCTCGGAGGCCATCTCGGCATCGTGCCTGCGCTCCCGCGACTCCTCGGGGGTGTCCAGGGGCTTGCCCGACTTGCGGCGTCGGTCCTGCATCGCCTTCTCCGCGGCGGAGCCGGGGGCCGGCATGCGGCGAATCACGTAGAACTGCTGGCACATCGTCCACACGTTCGTGGTGAACCAGTAGAGGAGGACACCGATCGGGAAGTAGACGCCGGACACGGCGAAGATGATCGGGAACAGGTAGAGCATGATCTTCTGCTGCTGGGCGAAGGGGCCCTCCAGCGCGGACGCCGGCATGTTCTTGCGCATCAGCTGGTGCTGGGTCGTGAAGGTCGTGAGCGACATGAGGATGATCAGCGTGATCGTCACGAGCTTGACGCTCAGCCCGCCCTCGGTCCCGAGGAACTGGGCGGACAGCTGGGCCCCGAAGATCGAGGAGGACTCGGCCTGCGCCGCCACCTGCTGGGTGATCGGGCCGATACCCCGCTGGGCGCCGGAGCCGATCTCGTCGAGGCTGTTGAGGACCCGGAAGAGACCGAAGAAGAACGGCATCTGGGCGAAGATCGGGAGGCAGGAGGCGAAGGGGTTGGTGCCGCTGTCCTTGTACAGCGCCATCGTCTCTTCGGTCATCTTCTGCTTGGACTCGGGGTCGTTCTTCCCCTTGTACTTCGCCTGGATCTTCTGCATCTCCGGCTGGATGAGCTGCATCTTGCGCGAGGCGTGGATCTGCTTGACGAAGAGCGGGATGAGCGCCGCCCGCATGACGATGACGAGGCCGACGATGGACAGGCTCCACGTCCAGCCGTTGTCGGCAGGCAGACCCACCGCGGTGAGCAGCCCGTGCCACAGATACATGATCCAGGCGACGAGCCACTCGAAGGGGTACATGATGTCGCTGAAGCTCACGTGGTGGACGTCCTTCTGTCTGTGGCGTCGCGGGGGACGCCGTCGTCGTGGTCCTCGATGTCGGCGAAGCGCGGTTGGCTCAGCTCAGGAGCGCCGCGTTGCGCCCACGTCTCGGGCACGTGGTCGATGCCCCCGGCGGACCAGGGGTTGCACCGCACGATCCGGTGCACGGTCAGGTAGCCCCCACGCAGCAGGCCGAACCGCTGCAGGGCGGTCACGCCGTAGGCCGAGCAGCTCGGGAAGTACCGGCAGCTCGGCGGGAGCAGCGGCGAGACGAGCAGCTGGTAGCCGCGGACGAGCCAGATCAGGGGCCGGGCGAGGAGCGTCATGGTCCCTCACCAACGAGCAGACCGCGCAGGCAGTGCCGCAGCGCCTCGCCCAGCTCGTGCGAGTCGGCGTCGGCCGCGGCCGGGTTGGCGCGGACCACCACGTCCGTCCCCGCAGGGAGGGAAGGGAGGAGGCTCGCGGCCTGCGCCCGCAGGCGCCTCTTGACGCGGGTGCGCGTCACGGCGTTGCCCACGGCTTTGGACACGACGAGACCGACGCGCGGGGAGTCGTCTCCTCGAGCGTCGGTCCGGGTCGAGTCCGCCACACGGGCATGGACCACGAGCAGTCGGGAACCCTGGCGTCGAGCGCCTCGTCCCCGGATGGTTGCCGCGAAGTCCGCGCGATCCGTCAGGCGGTGCCGCGCGGGCAGCACCCGGCAGCTCGTCAGGCGGAGAGCTTGGAGCGGCCCTTGGCGCGGCGGGTGGACAGGATCGCCCGACCGGCGCGGGTGCGCATGCGCAGACGGAAGCCGTGCGTCTTGGCGCGGCGACGGGTGTTGGGCTGGAAGGTGCGCTTGCTCATTGCAGTCTCCGATGGGTCGATGGGGCCCGTGTGGCCCGGTGCGGAAGTCGGCGAGCCTCTTCGGCCGCGATCGGAAGCCCACGTCGTGACGCCGGAGCGGTCCGGCAGATCATGGGCATGCGAAAGCGGCCGACAGGCCGACGTCCACGGTACGGGACGGCCGAGCGCGGGGTCAAACCGCCCTTCGTCCTCGTGCGGAGTGACCCCAACCGGGCCACGCTGCCAGCACCTGGCCCCTGGTCCCCGCAGACACGCCGAGGGCCGGGACACATCGACGGGCCCCGGGTTGCCCCCACCCGTCCGGGTTGTTAGCGTCGCTCCTCACCACCTGCCATCGGTATATACCCACAGACTGTGGACAACGCTGTGGATCCCGCGACCGGCAGGCGATGATGTCAGTACCAGCGCGTGAATCGATCGGCCACCGGCCGCAGGAATGTGGGTGAGTCCGTGACCGGAGCCGAGGTCGACTTCGGTCAGGTCTGGCGCACCACGCTGGACTCCCTGGACGCCGACGGTGTCCCGGTCACCCGCCGCGCGTTCCTGAGCATGGCTCGCCTCGTCGGTCTGCTCGACGACACCGCGCTCATCGCGGTGCCGGACGACTTCTCGAAGAACTTCGTCGAGCAACGCCTGCGCATGCACGTCACCCAGGCCCTGTCCGAGCAGCTCGGCCGCGAGGTCCGCCTCGCCGTCACCGTCGACCCCGAGCTGGCCGACAGCGAGCCGCTGCCCCCGACCCAGGGTCTCGCCGAGCCGCTGCCGGGCCCGGTCGAGGAGCCCACGGACCGGCCCCGCCCCCAGGGCCTGTCCTCCACGCTGCCCGTCGACGGGCGCGACGACGGCCTCGTCGACGAGGACCCCGAGCCGGCCCCTCCCTCCCGACGCGGCCGCCCCGAGCCGGAGCAGGTGGAGCTGACCCGGCTCAACCCGAAGTACACCTTCGACACCTTCGTCATCGGCTCGAGCAACCGCTTCGCCAACGCCGCCGCGGTCGCGGTGGCCGAGGCGCCGGCCAAGGCGTACAACCCGCTGTTCATCTACGGCCAGTCGGGCCTGGGCAAGACCCACCTGCTGCACGCCATCGGTCACTACGCGCGCAGCCTCTACCCCCACGTCAAGGTGCGGTACGTGAACTCGGAGGAGTTCACCAACGACTTCATCAACAGCATCCGTGACGACAAGGCCGCCAACTTCCAGCGTCGCTACCGCGACGTCGACGTGCTGCTCATCGACGACATCCAGTTCCTGCAGGGCAAGATGCAGACGCAGGAGGAGTTCTTCCACACCTTCAACACGCTGCACAACGCCAACAAGCAGGTCGTCATCACCTCCGACGTGGCGCCCAAGCTGCTCTCGGGGTTCGAGGAGCGCATGCGCAGCCGCTTCGAGTGGGGCCTGCTGACCGATGTGCAGCCGCCCGACCTCGAGACGCGGATCGCCATCCTGCGCAAGAAGGCCATCCAGGAGAAGCTCTCGGTGCCGGCCGATGTGCTCGAGTTCATCGCCAGCCGGATCAGCACCAACATCCGCGAGCTCGAGGGCGCTCTGATCCGCGTCACCGCCTTCGCCAGCCTCAACCGGCAGCCCGTCGACATCGGTCTGGCGCAGATCGTCCTCAAGGACCTCATCCCCAACGAGCAGTCGAGCGAGATCTCGAGCGCGACGATCATGGCCCAGACGGCCGACTACTTCGGTCTGACGATCGAGGACCTGCAGAGTGCCTCCCGCACCCGGCTGCTCGTCACCGCGCGCCAGATCGCCATGTACCTGTGCCGCGAGCTGACCGACATGTCGCTGCCCAAGATCGGTGACCAGTTCGGCGGTCGTGACCACACGACGGTGATGCACGCCGAGCGCAAGATCCGCGAGCTCATGGGCGAACGGCGTGCGATCTACAACCAGGTCACCGAGCTGACCAACCGCATCAAGCAGCAGGTCGGCTGACGATCCCGGACTCTCGTCCAGTCTACGAGTGATCTGATACACGGTGATACACCGCCATCTGGATCGGTGAAGCCTGCTTGTCCACAGGCTTCTCCCCACCTGTGTGTGCCCGGAGACCACATCGTGACCGTCTCCCCCGATCGGCCGCGATCTCCCTTCGCCCACCCTCTGTCCACAGATCCACAGGGTGTGGACAACCCTGTGGGTCGTCGAAAGATGCCGGGACGAGCACGGATCCGTCCCCGCTGTCCCCATCTCCACACCGAGCCTGTGGGAAACCGGGGACGCCGAGGGCCGGCGACGGGTCACCGCTGTCGGTGTCCGGGCGACGCGCCGGGATCGGCCACCCAGCCTGAGGACGACGGTGTGCGCAGGCCTGTGCACGGACTGTGCAGGACGCCTGCGCCCTGGTGACGAGCTCGCGTCACCCACACCCGGTCCTTGTCGTTCCCCCCTTCGTCCACAGGCTCGCCCACAGGCACGATGCCCGGGACGACGGGGCCCAGCAGGGTTGTCCACGGTATCCACACCGCCTATGACAACGATGAGTCCTCTCTCCATCCGATCCCTCCCCCACGCATGGCTGCTGCCCGGTCTGTGGACCACGGACTGACGGGCGGATGACAACGGACCCTCGGTTCCCCGTCACGGCCCCGACCGCGTAATGTCAGGAACCCACGCGCTCGACGGCGCGTGGATCCGTGTCATTCCCATGAGCACGCGCACAGGGCGCGTCGAAGGGCAGGTCTGTCGTGAAGTTCCGCGTCGAGCGCGATGTGCTGGCCGAAGCGGTCACCTGGGTGGCCCGCGGGCTGCCGAACCGTCCCCCGGTGCCCGTGCTCGCGGGTGTCCTCATCGAGGCTGCCGACGACGGGACCCTCACCCTCTCGACCTTCGACTACGAGGTCTCGGCGCGCATCTCCGTCGCCGCCGAGGTCGCCGAACCCGGCACCGTCCTCGTCCTCGGCCGTCTCCTCGCCGACATCTCGCGCAACCTGCCCGCCAAGCCCGTCGACGTGGCAACCGAGGGCGCCAAGGTCCAGGTCACCTGCGGCAGCTCGCGGTTCGCCCTGCTGCAGATGCCGGCCGACGAGTACCCGACCCTGCCGACCTCGCCCGAGGGCAGCGGCTCGGTCGACGGCACCGTCTTCACCCAGGCCGTCCAGCAGGTGCAGATCGCCGCGGACCGTGGGGACACCCTCCCGATCCTCACCGGGGTGCGCGTAGAGATCGAGGGCGAGAAGGTCACGCTGCTCGCGACCGACCGCTACCGACTCGCGATGCGCGAGCTCACCTGGAACCCCAACGTCTCCGACGCGAGCCACGTCGCCCTCATCCCCGCCCGCACCCTCTCCGACACCGCCAAGGCGCTCGGCGCCGCCGGCTCGATCGAGGTCTCCCTCGGCGCGGCCGCGGGCGGGTCCGGGCTCGCTGGGTTCGAGGCCGGGCAGCGGCACACGACGACCCGCCTGCTCGACGGCGAGTACCCCAAGGTCGCCAAGATCTTCCCCACCTCGAGCGAGACCGAGGCGGTCGTCGACACGGAGGTGCTCACCGAGGCGGTCAAGCGCGTCGCGCTCGTCACGGAGCGCAACACCCCGGTGCGGCTGCGCTTCACCGAGGGGCAGGTGACCATCGAGGCCGGCGCCGGTGACGACGCCCAGGCCTCCGAGGCGGTCGAGGCGGTCGTCCACGGTCCGCAGATCGAGGTCGCCTTCAACCCCGGCTACCTGCTCGACGGGCTGGGTGTCCTCGGCACGGCCTTCACCCGCCTGTCCTTCACCGCCCCGCTCAAGCCGGCCATGATCACCGGCCAGGAGAGCCAGGACGGCGAGATCGACACCACCTACCGCTACGTCCTGCAGCCGGTTCGACTCGCCGGCTGAGGCCCCCCTTCGTCCCCGTCAAGGAAGGTCCCGTCATGCAGCTCGGTCTCATCGGTCTGGGCAAGATGGGCGGCAACATGCGTGAGCGTGTGCGCCGCGCCGGCCACGAGGTCGTCGGCTACGACACCAACCCCGAGGTCTCCGACGCCGAGAGCGTCCAGGCGATGGTCGACGCGCTCGCCGCGCCGCGGGTCGTGTGGGTCATGGTCCCCTCCGGCGAGATCACCCGGGCGGTCATCAGCGACCTCGCCGAGCGCCTCGAGCCCGGTGACCTCGTGATCGACGGTGGCAACTCACGCTTCAGCGACGACGGCCCCAACGCCGAGCTCCTCGGTGCGAAGGGGGTCGGCTACCTCGACTGCGGCGTCTCCGGCGGCATCTGGGGCTTGGACAACGGCTACGGCCTCATGGTCGGCGGCGACGCGCAGCACGTGGAGCAGGCGATGCCGATCTTCGACGCCCTGCGGCCGGAGGGACCCCGCGACGAGGGCTTCGTGCACGCGGGCGCCGTGGGCGCCGGCCACTACGTGAAGATGGTGCACAACGGCATCGAGTACGGCCTGATGCACGCGTACGCGGAGGGCTACGAGCTGCTCGAGCGCAAGGACATCGTCACCGACGTGCCGGGGGCCTTCAAGGCGTGGAGCCGCGGCACCGTCGTGCGGTCCTGGCTGCTCGACCTCATGGTCAAGGCCCTCGAGGAGAACCCCTCGCTCGAGGACGTCAGCGACTACACCGCCGACTCCGGCGAGGGGCGCTGGACCGTCGAGGAGGGCATCGCCAACTCGGTGCCGATGCCGGTCATCTCTGCCTCGCTCTTCGCGCGGTTCGCCTCGCGCCAGCAGGTCAGCCCCGCGATGCAGGCCGTCGCGGCGCTGCGCGGGCAGTTCGGTGGTCACCAGGTCATGACGGTCGCCGAGGGCGAGGACCTGCGGGCGGAGGCGGCCAAGGGCGTCGCGGCGGCCAGGACCAGCCGGGCGCAGGAGGAGAAGAAGATCGACAAGCCAGCCTCCCCCGCAGAGGCGCCGAAGGGGGACGCGGCCGATGCCGGTCCGACCTCCGGCACGCAGAGCACGGGTGGGTCGCCCGGGCCGACGAGCGGGACCGGCTCGACGCAGTGACGTGCACGTACGCCACCTGAGCATCGGCGACTTCCGCAGCTATCCCAGCGCCGAGCTGGCCCTCGAGCCGGGGATCACGACCCTCGTCGGGCTCAACGGGCAGGGCAAGACCAACCTGGTCGAGGCGATCGGGTACGTCGCCTCGCTCTCGAGCCACCGGGTCGCGACCGACCAGCCGATGGTCCGCTTCGGCTCCGACCGGGCGATCGTGCGCTGCGCGGTCGTGCGGGACGGGCGCGAGAGCCTCGTCGAGCTGGAGATCACCCCCGGCCGTGCCAACCGGGCCAAGCTCAACCGCTCCCCCCTCCCCCGGACCCGCGACGTGCTCGGCACGCTGCGCACGGTGCTCTTCGCACCCGAGGACCTGGCCCTGATCAAGGGTGACCCGGGCGAGCGGCGACGCTTCCTCGACGACCTGCTCGTGCAGCGCCAACCGCGCTGGTCGGGGGTGCGCTCGGACTACGACAAGATCCTCAAGCAGCGGGGCGCCCTGCTGAAGTCGGCGGCCGCGCTGCTCGGCTCTCGGAGCGGGCGTGGGCGACGCAGCTCCTCGGCCCCCGAGGGCGTGGACCCGCGCGCCGCGGTCGAGGACGCACTGCGGACCCTGGAGATCTGGGACGACAACCTCGCCACCCTCGGCAGCCAGCTGCTCTACGCCCGGCTGCGTCTGCTGCGCGACCTCGTGCCGCACCTGCAGGAGGCCTACCGGGAGGTGAGTGCGAACCAGTCCGAGGCGACCGCGGTCTACCGCAGCTCGCTCCACGAGGAGGCCGCCGAGGCGATCGCTGCCGGCGAGGTGCCCGAGCCGGAGCAGCTGCGCGCCGCGATGCTCGAGTCGATGGCGCGGGTGCGTGACCAGGAGGTCGAGCGGGGGGTCAACCTCGTCGGCCCGCACCGCGACGACCTGGTCCTCGGGCTCGGTGAGATGCCGGCCAAGGGGTACGCCAGCCACGGCGAGTCGTGGTCCTTCGCCCTCGCGCTGCGGCTCGCGGCCTACCACCTGCTGCGTCACGACCTCGGGGACGACCCGGTCCTCGTCCTCGACGACGTCTTCGCCGAGCTCGACTCCGGCCGGCGCGAGCGGCTGGCGGCCATGGTCGCCGACTGCGAGCAGGTGCTCATCACCGCGGCGGTGCCGCAGGACGTGCCGGAGAGCCTGGCGGGGCAGACCTTCACGGTCTCGCTCGGTGAGGTGGGCGCGGCATGAGCGAAGGGGAGGTCCCCCCGCCCGGGGACGAGATCGACGCGGCCGCCGCGGCGCTCGCCCGGGCGCGCGCCGTCGCCAAGGGCAAGGGGCTGCGCCCCGGGATGAAGCCGCGCCCCAGACGGAAGTGGCAGCCGCAGGGCATCCTGTCGACGGGTGGCCGTGACCCGCAGACGATCGGCGACCAGGTCGAGCGCCTCGTCGGTGACCGCGGCTGGCAGGTCGATGTCGCGGCGGGGTCGGTCATGGGTCGGTGGGGCGAGATCGTCGGTCGCGAGGTGGCGGAGCACTGCGAGCCGGTGACCTTCGAGGCCGGGGTCCTGTCCGTGCGCGCCGACTCGACCGCCTGGGCGACCCAGATCCGGCTGCTGTCGAGCTCGCTCCTCGGACGGATCAGCGAGCTCGTCGGGCCCGACGTGGTCCACGAGATCCGGGTGCACGGGCCGAGCGCGCCGTCGTGGTCGCGCGGTCTGCGGCGCACGAGCGACGGCCGGGGTCCTCGCGACACGTACGGGTAGCTCCTCGAGACGGCCGCGGGCGGCCTCCTCAGGATCCGGGCAGGATGGGCCCATGGGGATCCTCGACACCGACGCCATCGTCCTGGACCAGGTCCGGTCCTTCCTGAGCAACGACTTCGCGATCCACGACCTCGCAGGCACGCCCATCGGGCGCATCGTGACGGAGGGGAGCGCTGGGGCACGGATGCTCATGGGCAGCCGGCAGCTCGCGGTCGTCGACACCGACGGCACCCTGCTCGTCCGCGTCGTCGACACGCCCGACCTCGGCCTCGACCGCTTCCAGGTGCAGGACGGGCAGGGCGGGGTGATCGCCCAGGTCGTCAAGGAGTTCACCTTCTTCACGAAGGCGCTGCGCATCGAGTGCTGGACCGGGCCGCAGCTGTGCCTCGAGGGATCGATGTGGGACCGCGAGTTCACCGTCACCGGGCCCGGCGGGCTCGCGGCGACCGCGAGCCGGCACTGGCCGGGCGTGGCCCAGGCCTTCCTCGGGCGGGAGCGCTACGTCCTGGGGTTCAGCCCGCAGGTGCCGGTGCCGGAGAAGCTCGGCACGATCGGCGCGGTCATCGCGCTCGACCTCATCCGGGCCAAGGAGCGCAACGACGGGTGAGCGCCGCCCCGCAGACGCGGGACGGGCCCCCTTCGTCCGGCATTCCCCTAGGGCAATGTAGACCTGGACGTGCATTCCCCTAGGGGAATGCGGACCTTGACGCGCATTGCCCTAGGGGAATGCACGACCGGGACGAAGGGGGACGCCGCGCCTCGTCGTCGGAGCGTGCCGGAGCGTCCGGACGCGCCAGCGTCTCAGAACTTGTCGGCGACGAGGCTCTCGAGGAGGAACACGAAGGTGTCGTGGGCCTCGATCTGGGTCCAGTGACCGCTCTTGGGGATGATGTGCAGCGACGCGTCCGGCAGCTGCTGGGCCAGCCAGGTGCTCGACTGCACCGGGACGATGATGTCGTCGCGACCGTGGACGCACAGGATCTTGTGCGGGATCGTCGCCATCTCCTCGGCCGTGAAGCCCGGCTTGGGCGCCGAGGGGTCGAACATCGCCGCGTGCGAGCGCTGGATGTCGGGCCGCTCGATGTAGGGCATCCGCTCCGCGACGACCTCGTCGACCTTGGCGGCCAGGACGTCCATGTCGTAGACGAAGGACGAGAGCAGCTGCTTCATCGACGCCGGCGTGGGGTCGGCGTAGAAGCCGAAGAGGTGCTGCAGCCCCTCGGTGACCGGCAGGTCGGGTGCGCCGCCGGAGCCCATGAGGAGCATGGTGCGGATGCGCCCGCCGTCGAGGAGGGCCATCTCGAGCGAGATCATCCCACCCATCGAGTTGCCGACGAGGGTGACCGGCTCGGTGATGCCGAGGTGGTCGAGCAGCTCGAAGAGGGTGCGGGCCTGGACGAGGTTGAGCGCCTTCATCCCCCGCGGCGGGTCCTCGAGGTGCGTGGAGTCACCGAAACCGATCATGTCGGGGGCGATGCAGTAGTAGCGGTCCCCGAGCTCCTCGATGACGGCCTTCCAGTTCGAGGTCCCGGTGGCCCCGGGCCCGGAGCCGTGCAGCAGCAGGAGCGGGGTCATGCCCGGCTCCCCGGTGGTGTGGACCCGGTAGGTGACCTCGCTCAGGGCGACGTCGCGGCTGGTGACCTCGGCGTTCTTCGTCGGCATTGACGTGTCCTTATCTAGAGTGGTCGTTACACGATATGCCGGAAGCCGACGCGGAACAAGGTCTTGCCATGGCCCGCCTGAACTGGTGATCTGTTGCATCTACTACACGGAAGGTGGGTTGACGGATGAGGATGGCCAGCAGCGCAGGACGAGGGGTGGTTCTGCCGGGAGGTGTGGAGGGACCCCTCCACGGGTGGGACGTCGCGACCCTGAGTGAAGGGAGGATCGGCCCGGACCCCATGGCGATGTACGCGGCCGTGGACGAGCTGCGCTCTCTGGTCGCTGCGGCCGACCCGTCCACCGCCACCCCCGTGGCGCTCGAGGAGCTCGACGCGCCGGTCCCCCGCCCGTCGTCCGTCGTCGCCATCGGCCTCAACTACGCCGAGCACGCCCTCGAGTCCGGCTTCGAGCCGCCGGCGGACCTGCCGCCCGTCTTCACCAAGTGGCCGAGCTCGATCACCGGCGCCCACGGCGAGGTGGTCCTGCCGGAGGGGTCGGTCGACTGGGAGGTCGAGGTCGTCGCCGTCCTGGGACGTACGCTCCACCGGGCGAGCCCGCAGGAGGCCGTCGCCGCCCTCGCCGGGGTCACCGTCGGGCAGGACCTCTCCGAGCGGGACCGCCAGCTGCGCGGCCCCGCGCCGCAGTTCGGCCTGGCCAAGTCCTTCCCCGGCTTCTCCCCGATCGGTCCCTGGGTGGTCACCCTCGACGACGCGCCACCCCTGGACGATCTCGCGCTCGGGTGCGCGGTCGACGGGGAGGTCGTCCAGGACGGCACGACGGCCAAGCTCCTCTACCCGATCGCCCGGGCGATCGCCGAGCTGTCGCAGGTCCTGACCTTCTCCCCCGGCGACCTCGTCTTCACCGGGACGCCCGACGGGGTCGGCATGGCCCTCGACCCGCCGCGGTTCCTGCGGCCCGGGCAGACGCTCACGACATGGGTGACCGGGGTGGGGCGCATGGAGCACCGGCTCGTCACGGGCTGAGCCGACCCGACGGATCGTGCCCCGCCCCCCCTTCGCTGCACCGGAACTGACAGAGAAGTCTCGCTCACGACGAGCACGTCGTGACCGACCCGGAGCGCCGGGGCGGCGGACCGCTCATGTCCTGCCTGCGGGCCGAGCTGGTCTCCCGGGACAACGTCGCCTTCGTCGACGAGGCGCCGGTGCGCCGGCTGCTCACCGAGCCCGACCCCGAGCGCCCGGGCGACGAGCGCGTCGTCGGGTCTCGTCGCCGAGCAGAACGGCGAGCTCGTCGAGGTGCGGGCGGCGACGACGGTGGTCGCCACCGACGGCTTCGCGAACAACCCCGAGCTCATGCGGCGCTTCGCGGCGTCCCTCGGCACCCCCTTCTACGGCGGCGTGAGCACGTCGACGGGTGACTCCGTCGCGTGGCTCGAGCCGCTCGGGGCGCAGTGGACGCACATGGAGGCCTGCCTGCGGCACGGCCAGATGACGCTCGGCCACGGCACGCGGGTCAACCCGGCCCTGCCGTGGGCGGGCGCGGTCCTCGTCAACACCGACGGGGAGCGCTTCGTCGACGAGCAGGCCCACGGCTACTCCGGGCTCGCCGCGCAGATCCAGGCGCAGCCGGGCGAACGGGCCCTGATGCTCTGGGACGAGCAGGCGATGGCCGAGACGATCACCTCGGAGATGATGCGCGACTCCCTGGCCGCCGGGGCGATCCGCGAGGCAGAGGACCTGGCAGACCTCGCCCGGCAGACCGGCATCCCGCTCGCCCGGCTCGAGGAGTCGGTGCGCCCGATCGAGGGTCGTCGGGCCCAGAGCGGGCGCCTGCACCACACGTGGGTCACCCACGGGGTGCTGACGACCCAGGGCGGGGCGCTCGTGGACCCGCGGGGCCGGCTCGTGCGTGCGGACGGCTCGACCGTGGTCGGCCTGCGGGTCGGGGGCGGCAGCGCGGTCGGGACGGCCGGCCCGCGCTCGGAGGGCTACTCCTCCGGCGGGGGGCTCATGGCCGCCATGGGGGCCGGGTGGATCATCGGCGCGGAGGTGGCGAAGGGGGCCTGAACCCCCTTCGCCCTCCGCGCTCACATCATGAACCAGCTCTGGTAGTCCCTGAGCAGCTCGCTGCTGCCGTTGTGGCCGAGCGCGTCGGTCATCTCGGCGGCGGCCTGCTGCAGCGAGGCGACCCACTCCCGCACGACCGTCCCGTCGACGTCCTGCGGGAGCTGGGTCATCCGCAGGACCATGGAGACGCCGCCGTGGGGGTTGAAGACCGGGACGACGATCGAGCCGAGGTCGTAGGTGCCGTCCTCGCAGATGTCCACCGGTCCGAAGAAGAGCGACATCTGCGCGATGACCTCGCGGACGGCACGCTCGCGGCTCGGGGTGAGGGGGCCGGAGGCGTACTCGTCGAGCGCCTCGTGCAGGCGCGCGTACTCCTCCTCGCGCTCCGGACCGACCTGGACGACCGCGAAGCCGTCGCGGCGGATCGCCTCGAGCCGTCCGCGGTAGTGGGCGATCGCCTCCTCGTCCTTGGCCGCCTTCGCGAGCCAGTGCTCCTGGACCTGCGGCGGGGCGAACGCGACGTAGACCTCGCCGATCGGCGGCATCAGCGGGATCCGGGCCCCGAGCCGCTCGTACGCCTCCGCGCTCCCGCCGAAGGCGGAGTCGGCCGTGGTCATGTCCTCGTCGTCGATCGCGACGAGGACGGCCGACTCGCAGCCGTGCCGGTCGGCGATGCGGCGGATGTGCGGACGGGCCGTCTCGGCGAGGCGCAGGGCGGCGATGAAGTCACCGTCGCCGAGCGCGGACAGGCCCTTGGGGTTGAACCCGCCGTACCCGCCCTGGAAGAAGAGCAGGGGGGTCACCGGACGGTTGACCTCGAGGTCGTCGACCGCGCAGATGGTGATGTAGTGGTCGCCGGCGAGCACCTCCTGCTCGCGGCGGCAGTGGATCAGGGCGACCGCGTCGTCGAGCACGGGCGCACCCTGCGCGGAGGGCGACCAGCCGACGCGCTCGAACTTGTCGTCGGCCGGGATCGCCATCGTGCGGCAGACATCCGTCTGGTCGTGGGCGAGGACGTTGATGACGAAGGAGGGGCACTCGCGCAGCCGCGCGTAGGTGCCGGAGTGCGCCCCGGGCATGAAGGCCACGAGCGGGGGGTCCATCGACACCGAGCTGAAGGTGCCGACCACCATGGCGACCGGCTCGCCGTCGGGGTGCGTCCCGGTGACGGCGACCACGCCCGTCGGGTAGTGGCCGAGGACCTCGCGGAAGGTCGCGTCGTCGAAGCGGCGCTCGAGCGCCTGGTCCGCTGCCATGTGAGCTCCTCGTTGAGTCTCGGATGACGGCCCCACGGGGGAAGCCTGTAGTGGTTGCTACAGCGAGAGTAGCCATCGCGAAGGGGGTTGATCAAGCCTCCGTCGCAGGATTCCGCGCCAGACGGCATCGATCCCTGTAGGATCGCTTCCAGCACCGGCCCTGCTCGAGGCGGACCGAACGAGACCCGAGGGGGTGGCATGCCGCGCAAGACCGACCGCGTCCACAAGCAGGGCGAGGAGTCCAAGGAGTCGATCCTGCGGGCGACGCTGGAGATCGCCGCGACCTCAGGCTACGACGGCACGACGGTCGCCAAGGTGGTGGAGCGCACGGGCCTGCCGGCCAGCTCGATCTACTGGCACTTCGGCAACAAGGACCAGCTGCTCGCGGCGACCCTCGAGTACTCGTACCGTCAGTGGCGCCCGACCGCCCCGACGTGGGTGGAGCGGGCCGAGCCGGAGGACCTGCGCGAGCGGGTCGAGCAGCGCTTCCAGCGCGCCGCGCAGTCGCTCGTCGACACCCCTCAGTTCTGGCAGCTCGGCCTGCTGCTCACCCTGCAGAAGCGGGTCAAGCAGCCCGAGGCCCGCGCGCGCTACCTCGACGTGCGCCGTGACACCGAGGACGCGATGGCGAGGTGGTGGACCGAGGTGCTCCTCCCCGAGGCCTTCCCCGACGAGAGCGCGCGGCTCGCTGCCGCCCAGCGCGTCGCGCGGACCCACATGGTGCTCATGGACGGGCTCTTCGTCCACGTCCGCTCCAGCTCTCCCAAGGACGTGCGGCGCCTCACCTCGCTGCTCGCCATGGGCTGGTCGGCCCATCTCCGCGAGCTGGGGTGGGCCCGATGAGCGGCAGGCCGACCGGCGCGGCCGACCCCAAGGACCCGGGCCTGGCCTCCCGTGACCGGATCCTCGTCGCCGCCGCCGAGGTCGCCCGGGAGCGTGGTGTCACCGGCGCGACGATCGCCGCCGTCTGCAAGCGCTCCGGGCTGCCGGTCTCGAGCCTCTACTGGTACTTCAGCGACAAGGACGCCCTCTTCGCCGAGGTCGTGCGCACCAGCTTCGCGCGCTGGCTCGCCGAGTCGCCCGGGTGGGGAGCACAACCCGGCGACGTGCTCGAGCACGTCGGGCTGATCCTGCGGGCCTCGGAGGAGACCCTGCGGCAGCGGCCGAGCTTCATGAACATCGGCATGCAGGTGCTCCTGGAGACGGGCGAGGACACCCACCAGACCCGGCAGGCCTACCTCGACGTGCGCGCCCAGGCCCTGACGATGCTCATCGTCTGGCTCGAGCGGGCCCTGGGGCAGGTCGGCGACCCGCAGCTGACGATGGACCTCGCCGTGCTCTTCCGGGCGTTGTCCGACGGTCTCGTCGTCGCCGGCGAGGCTTTCGACGACTTCGCCGCCGCGGAGGTCATCGACCTCTTCCTCCCGATGATCCAGACCGTCATCCGCGAGGCCATCGGGACCGGCGGGCGTCCCTGACCGGACGCGACGCCTTGGCGCCGTCGTCGTTCCGCGCAGGGGAACGGTCTACCCCTTCGCCCTGCCGATGGGAGAGAGTCGTGGTACGGGGCGCAGTTGCCTCGTGAGCGACCACGAAGGAGTGTTCGGTGACGACGATCATCGTGCAGCCGTCGGGGACCGAGATCCACGTCTCGCCCGACGACACAGTGCTGGCAGGCCTGCAGAAGGCTGGCTACGCCTACACGGTGGGCTGCCGACGCGGCGGCTGCGGTATCTGCAAGATCGACGTGCTCGAGGGTTCCTTCACGTACAACCGACCCGTGGCCGACTCGGTCGTGACGAAGGAGGAACGCACCGACGGCACCTGCCTGAGTTGCCGTGCGGTCCCCGACGTCGACCTGACGATCCAGATGCGAGACGCGTCCCTGCGCCTCGTCAACCCCCTGCTCGGCCAGATCAACGCCGCCAAGCGCGAGCGCGTCAAGCCCGAGCGAACCCTCCCGGAGGAGCAGTAGATATGGGCATCATGCGAATGGGCTACGCCCACGTGCGTGTCACCGACATGACCGAGGCCAAGAACCACTACGCGTCGACCCTGGGGCTGTACGAGACCCTCGAGGACGTCTCCCCGGAGGGCAACAAGCGCGTCTTCTATAAGGGCTGGGACGAGTGGGACCACCACTCCGTCGTGCTCGAGGAGGGTGGCGTCGGCGTCGTCAAGTACGGCTGGAAGGTCGAGCACGAGAGCGACATCGATGACATCGAGGCCAAGGCCAAGACCTTCGGCGTGTCCGTCGAGCGGATGTCGAAGGGGGAGAACCCGGAGGTCGGCGACGGCATCCGCTTCGTCACCCCGAGCGACCACGTCTTCGAGGTCTACCACTCGCAGACCGCCATCGGCACCGAGGTCGGCACGCACAACCCCGACCCCTTCCCCCGTCACCTCGTCGGTGTGGGCGTCCCCGCGCTGGACCACTCGCTCGTCACCTGCGAGGACCCCAAGACGATGGAGCGCATGCTCATGGACGTCTTCGACTTCTACGCGACCGAGCGCATCCAGACGAGTCTCGACGACGACCACGAGCTCGCCGGCACTTGGCTGACGTCGAACAACCAGATCCACCAGTTCGCCGTCATCGGGGGCCCGCAGGGCAAGCTGCACCACTTCGCGTTCAGGCTCGACGACTGGAGCCAGGTAGGGCACGCGGCCGACCTGTTCACCATGGACGACGTGGCGGTCGACGTCACGCCGACCCGCCACGGCATCACCCGTGGTCAGACGACGTACTTCTTCGACCCGAGCGGCAACCGCAACGAGGTCTTCGCCGGTGGGTACCTGGCCTTCCCCGACCGCCCGACGAACGTCTGGACGGTTGACCAGATCGGGCAGGGCATCTTCTACCACGCGCGTGAGCTCAACGAGCGCTTCACCACCGTCCTGACCTGATGAGCCACACCCGACGCAGCGCCGTCCTGACCCTCGAGGGGGCCGGGGCGGCGCTCGCCGCTGCCCTGGCGTACGCCACCGAGCACGGCCTGCGGATGAACATCGCCGTCGTCGACACCGGTGGCGCGCTGCTGACCTTCGCCCGGATGGACGGCGCCTTCGTCCACTCCGGTCCGATCGCCATCGACAAGGCGTGCACGAGCGTCGGCTTCGGTGGCGCGCCGACCGCGGGCCTCTACGAGGCACTGGCCGGCGAGGACGCGGTGATCCGCGGGATCGGCAACCGTCCGGGGGTCGCCGCCTTCGGCGGTGGTGTCCCGATCACGGTCGACGGCGAGCTCGTGGGCGCGATCGGCGCCTCGGGTGGCTCTGCCGAGGAGGATGCGCAGGTCGCGTCCGCCGGGGCCGGGGCGGTCAGCTCCGGCTGATCCGCCGTCGGTGGGTGAGGTCGCGCACCTCGCTCCATCGCCAGGCGAAGGCCCGCGTGCGTTGCCGCTCGGGGGTGTCGCTCAGGAGGTACCGCCCGAGGCGGAGCATCAACCAGCCCAGCAGCAGGGAAGCGGCGAAGAAGGCCAGGCAGGTGAGGAACCACTCGAGCTCGAACCCGAGCAGGCTCGTCAGCAGCACGACGCCGGAGACCGGGACGGCGAAGGCGGCACTCGTCGCCCCGATGATGAGGACGACGACGAGCAGGCGGCGCCCGACGGAGCCGAGGGAACCCGAACCGGTGAGCGCTGGAAGGCCCCGGCCGAGCTGGCCCGGACGCCCCGCGGCCCAGTCCAGGAGGGCGGGGCGCACGCGACGTGCACCGAGGCTCTCGGTGATCCCCAGGACGAGCACCGTCAGCACGGCGAGCACGAGTCCCGCGATGCTGAGCAGGAGCAGCACCCCGGTGACCGAGTCGGTGGCGACATCGTCGAAGCGCCACCGCCACCCGTCCCACGCCCGGAAGACGCGGGTGAAGCCGCCGGTGACGAGGCCCGTGAGCACGGCCAGGAGCCCGCACCCGAGGAACACCCAGCCGCTGATGGTGAAAAGGGTCCCGGTCACGACCCGCCACAGCCGCCACACCGGGCCGAGCGCCATCTCGGCCACCTCGGTCGCCTCGCGCAGCTCCTCACGCATCGCCTCCGGGAGCTCCGTGTCGGCGGGCCGGATGCTGCCGGACCGTCGGCGGTCCGCGGCGAGCGCCCGCCGGGCAACGGACCGGTCCCGGGTCCCCACGTAACGCTCGACCTGCGCGTCGCTGAGAGCGTCGACGAGGATGCCTGCGCTGACCTCGAAGTCCTCAACCGTGTCCTGATGCCTCGACATGGCGCCGAGTGTAGGTGGGCTGGTCCCGGGGTCTTGCGACCGGCGCCGGTCAGCTGGCGGTGGCCAGCGTGCGGCTCGGCAGCTCGCCGTAGCGCGTCCGGTAGGCGGCGGCGAAGCGACCCAGGTGGGTCACGCCCCACGCGAGCGCGACGTCGGTGACGTTGCCACCACGAGCGTGCGAGAGGTCGTCGTGGATCCGCTCCAGGCGGATGTCGTGCAGGTGGGCGAAGGGGGTGGTGCCCACGTGCTCGCGGAAGGCCTGCTGCAGCCGTCGCACGCTCACCCCCGCGATCTCCGCGAGGTCGGCCGGGGTCCAGGCCCGCGCCGGGTCGGCCTCCATCGCCGCGATGGCCCGGTGCACCGGTCGGGGGCGCAGCATCTCGCGCCCGGTCGGCTCCTCGGGCACGGCCGCGAGGAGGAGCCCCGTGACGAGCATGCTCGCCACGGAGTCGGCGACCTGTGGGTCGCGGTAGAGGACGCCGCCGCAGTCGCGGGCGTTGTCGAAGGTCGTGCGCGCCATCCGCAACCACGCAGCCCCCGCCGGGGTGCGCAGGTCGATGTCGGTCGGCAACCGCACGCCCTTGCGGGCGAAGACCCGCTCGCTCTCACGGTGCAGGTGCGCGCTGTCGATGCGCAGGCCGAGGACGACGAGGTCAGGAGCCCAGGCCGGCATGTGTGCGGGGGTGTCGGCCGGGAAGGCCGTGGCCCGACCGGGTGCGGCGTCGTAGTTCATGCTGCCGATGCGGGAGGCGAGGTGACCGCTCAGCGGGATGTTGACTGCCACGGCACCGGGGTGGTCCGAGTCGATCCCCACGGTCGCGCCGAACTTGATGCGGGCCAGCCGGCAGCTGTCGAGGTCGACGACCTCGATGCCCGAGGCAGCAGCCCCGGACACGGCCTTGGGGTGCATCGCGTGCGGGAAATAGGCATTGGACAGGGCGTCGTGCACCCCCTCCCAGTCCTCGAACCGGGGTGCCGACTGCAGAAGGTGCCTCATCGCACTCCTCTCGCGATCATCCGTGATCGTTTGATGATGACCCGCCAGGGCGACGGGGCCGGTGGCGTTCCGCAGCGGGGAACAACGATGTGCTGACGGGTGCCTGCGCCGAGCGGACAGCGACTGCGCTCATCGGATCGTGGCGGGCGCCACACCCGGCCTACGTTGCCTCCACGACAGACCACGCCGGGGTGGTGGGGCGGACCTCGCTCCTCGTCCCCGGATCATCGAGGAGAGGTGCCATGACGCCCTTCATGACGCGCGTCGCCGAGCTCGTCGGCACGCCCCATCAGCACCTGGGCCAGCTGTCCCAGGGGCCGTCCACCGTGCCGCGGACCCGGATCAGCGAGCGGGTGGCGACCGGGACCGGCGCCGACCGGCACGTCGCCCTGCGGTCGCTCGCCGAGCAGTACGTCTGCGAGGCGAATGCCGTCCTCGGGTCCGAGCGCGAGCATCTCGGCCTCGTCGACGAGACCCTCCCGAACGAGCTGGCGTTCACCGTGACCTTCGGTGACGCCGGTGCCCGGTGCTCCACGACCTTCGCCGACGGCCGAGCGGTCGGTCGTCTCGTCGGCACCTTCGACGAAGGGGGTGACGAGCGTGAGCTCGACGGTCCCGACGCCCTGCCGGATCTGCTCGTCCGGCTCCTGGAGACCGCCCCGACGCAGGCGACGCGCACCGCGCAGCCGAGCTGACTCCCCCTTCGCCAGCCCACCAGACCAAGGAGAACGTCCAGTGCAGTACGAGCTCAAGACCCAGGTCATCGAACCCCAGCGGCAGACCTTCACCCACATCGCGAAGCGCTATGGCGACAAGCCGGCCTCGCGCTACCTCGAGGGCAGCATCGACGTGCAGCCCAAGGAGCACTTCCAGTACCGCCCGACGTGGGACCCGACGCGGGAGATCTTCGACGACTCCTACAGCGTCTTCCGGCTGACCGATGCCTACAGCTACCTCGACCCGCGGCAGTTCTACTACGCCCCCTACGTCACCGCCCGCTCCGGCCACCACGAGGCCTTCGCGACCTCGCTCGAGTACATCGAGGCCCGTGGGCTGCTCGAGCGTCTACCCGACGGCTGGCGCAGCGTCCTCACCGAGCTCGTGCTGCCCCTGCGGCACCTCGAGAGCGCCGGCCAGCTGATCCTCTGCGGGATGGCCCGCTTCGGCTGGGGCGCAACGGTGACCCAGGCGGCTGCCTACTCTGCCTTCGACCGGGTCGGCAACGCTCAGGTCCTCAGCCGGGTCGGCATCGCCCTCGGCGGCGGCACGGCGGACCTGCTCGCCGGGGCCAAGGAGCACTGGCTGCAGGACGCGCCCTTGCAGGGGCTGCGCCGGATGGCCGAGGAGACCATCGTCGAGACCGACTGGGGTCTGGCGCTCTTGCGTCTCGACGCCGTCGACCGGCTCGTGTACGACCTGCTGTACCAGCACCTCGATGACCAGGCCGTCGTCAGCGGTGCGCCGGCCTACTCGCTCGTCGCGCAGCACATGGCGAGCTGGTTCGCCGACAACCGCAGGTGGATCGACGCGCTGTACACGGCCTGGCGCGAGGACCCCGAGCTCGGTGCGACCAATGCTGCCCTCCTCGCGGAGCACGGTGCGGCCGCCGTCGACACGGCGCTCGAGGTCGTCACCCCCTTCGCCGCCCGCATCGACGAGCTGCTCGGCGGTAGCTCGGCCGTCGACCGGATCACCACGACCGCCGCCGAGGTGCGCGCTGCGCACACCGGCGCGGCCGCCTGAGAGGAGAGCGCCATGCAGGAGCAGACCACGGCAGACGATCCGCAGACGAAGGGTGTCCGCGACGTCGGCGTCGTCATCCAGGAGTCGGAGAACAACAGGCCCGTCATCGAGGCCATCGAGGCCGACAACCCCGGGTGCACCGTCATGCACACCCCCGGCCTCGTGCGGATCACCGCCCCCGGACGGATCGTGATCAACCAGGAGACGGTCGAGGAGAAGGTCGGCCGGGAGTGGGAGACGCACGAGTTCCAGATGGCGATCGTCAGCTACTTCGGCAACATCCAGGAGTGGGACGACGACGAGATCGTCATCGCCTGGGACCACTGAGACAGACAGACAGACAGACCAACCGACCGCATCAGGTCTCGAGGCTCGGGCGCCCGGCGCCCTCACACCTCGACCACCGTTGACCACAGGAGAGACCCACGATGACACTTGCACCGGAGAAGAAGACGAAGAAGGCCAAGAAGCTGTCGATGAAGGCCCGCTACGAGGCCCTCACCCGCGGCCTCGACTGGGAGCCGTCCTACGTCGAGAAGGACGAGATGTTCCCGCACCTCGACTACGAGGGCATCAAGATCCACGACTGGGCGGCCTGGGAGGACCCCTTCCGCCTGACGATCGACGCCTACTGCAAGTACCAGGCCGAAAAGGACAAGCGCCTCTACGCCGTCCTCGACGGCTTCGCGCAGGGGCAGGGCCACCTCGGCCTGACCGATGCGAGCTACCTCAACGCGATGAAGATCTTCATCCAGGGCGTCACCCCGCTCGAGTACGGCGCCCACCGGCACTTCGCCTACCTGGCGCGGCACTTCGCCGGACCCGGCCCGCGGTTTGCGGCACTGTGCCAGTCGATCGACGAGATCCGTCACATGCAGACCGAGATCCACACCCTGTCCAACTACAACAAGTACTACTCGGGCCTGCACAACTGGCCGGAGCAGTACGACCGGGTCTGGTACCTGTCGGTGCCCAAGAGCTTCATGGAGGACGCACTGTCCTGCGGGCCCTTCGAGTTCCTCATCGCGATCGGCTTCTCCTTCGAGTACCTGCTGACCAACCTGCTCTTCGTGCCCTTCATGTCCGGGTCGTCCTTCAACGGCGACCTGCCGACGATGACCTTCGGCTTCTCGGCGCAGTCCGACGAGTCGCGGCACATGACCCTGGGCCTCGAGGCGATCAAGTTCCTCCTCGAGCAGGACGAGGCCAACGTCCCGATCGTCCAGGGCTGGATCGACAAGTGGTTCTGGCGCTCCTACCGCGTCACCGCACTCGTCGCCCAGATGCTCGACTACATGCTCCCGCGCAAGGTCATGAGCTGGAAGGAGTCCTTCGAGCTGTACTTCGAGGAGCAGATGCTCGGTGGCCTCTTCGAGGACCTCGCCTTCTACGGCATCACGCCTCCGCGCCACGTCGAGGACGCCATCAAGGAGAAGGACATCCTCTCCCACCAGGTGTACTGGACCCTCTACCAGTTCTCCTTCGCGGCCGCCTTCACGACGAGCGTTCCGAGCGACGAGCACATGGACTGGCTCTCGCAGGCCTACCCCGACACCTTCGACACCCACTACCGACCGCTCTGGGAGAAGGAGAAGAAGAACATCGAGGCCGGCGGACGGCATTTCGCGCCGGGCCTGCCCCAGCTGTGCCAGGTCTGCCAGGTGCCGATGCTCTTCACCGAGCCCGGCGACGCGACCACCTTCGCCCAGCGCGAGTCCGAGTTCGAGGGCGAGATCTACCACACCTGCTCCAACGGCTGCCAGTGGATCTTCGAGCGCGAGCCGGAGAAGTACCGCCAGGCCTGGCTGCCCGTGCACCAGATCTACCAGGGCAACTGCGGGGGTCCGACCGTGCCGGAGGTGCTCGAGTGGTACGGCCTGCAGGACGGCGACGCCGGTGAGTACATCGGATCGCGCGACCACCGCAACTGGCAGGCCTGGCACGACGAGGCCGCAGCCGACACCGCCACCCCCGACGACACGAAGGCAGGTGCCTGACATGGCGCTCAAGAGCATGGGTGCGTACGACTTCCCCTCCCGCTCCCGGCAGGAGCTCTACGGCGACGACCAGCTCGTCTCCGTGTGGTTCCAGGACACGATGTGGTTCGCCTCCCCGGCGATGTTCCGGGCACCGAGGGCGATGACCTGGGCCGACTTCCGGGACCAGATGTTCGTGCCCTTCGCCGAGGAGGACCCCGACTACGACCCCGCTGCTCCCCGCACGTGGACGCTGCACGGCGCCCCCTTCGAGCCGCGTGACGACCAGACGCTCGCCGAGCTCGGCGTCCGTCACAAGGACGTCATCGGCACTCGCGTGGCCGCCTGAGGTGGAGACGACGATTCCCTGAGGCGCTCCTGCGTGGCGCTCCGGGGAATCGTCGTCTCCTAGACCTCCCGCACAAGCCGTCAGCTCCCCCCTTCGTCCCGCTCGAGGAGAGACCCATGACCACCCACACGATCACCGTCGAACCCGTCGGCCGCGAGGTCGAGTGCGACGAGGACCAGACGATCCTCGACGCCTGCCTGCGGGCGGGGGTGTGGCTGCCCCACAGCTGCACCCACGGCACCTGCGCGACCTGCAAGGTCGACAAGCTCGACGGCGAGGTGGACCTGGGCGAGGCGAGCTCCTTCGCCCTCATGGACTTCGAGCGGGACGAGGGCAAGCTGCTCACCTGCTGCGCGAAGCCCCGCGGGGACGTGACGATCGAGGCCGACCTCGACGTCGACGAGGACATGGAGGTGCACCCGGTCGAGGACTACACGGGCACCGTCGTCGTCCTCGAGGACATCGCGCAGGACACCAAGCGGCTCGTCGTCGAGCTCGATCGTGAGATCGGTTTCAACGCGGGCCAGTACATGAAGTTCACCGTGCCCGGCGCGGGCGGGGCCGAGCCGTGCGACCGCACGTGGTCGATCGGCTCGCCCCCCGGAGAGAGCTCCCGGCTGGAGTTCCACATCCGCAACGTGCCCGGCGGGCGCGGGACGGACGGCTGGGTCTTCTCCACCCTGGCGACGGGGGACGAGGTCCGGTTGTCGGGGCCCTATGGGCGCTTCGTGCTCAAGACGGGTGACGACAAGCACGCGATCCTCGTCGGCGGCGGCACGGGTGTCGCGCCGCTGAAGTCGATGGTCCGGCACGCCCTCGAGGCGGGCGAGTACGAGGGAGACCTCACCCTCTACGCCGGAGGGCGCACCCGAGCCCACCTCTACGACGTCGACGTCTTCCGGGCGCTCGCCGACGAGTACGACGAGTTCACCTACCGGCCCTGCCTCTCCGACGAGACCCCCGAGCAGGTCGAGGCCGACGGCGAGGACCCGGACGACTACGCCTTCGGCATGGTCACCGATGTCATCGAGGCCGACCACGCGAAGCTCTCCGGCTGCCGCGGCTACCTCTGCGGCCCGCCGCAGATGGTCGACGCGGCCCTGAAGACCCTGATGAGCCGACGCCTCTTCCCCCGGGACATCTTCCGCGAGGACTTCTTCGACGAGTCGGACAAGAACTCCACAGGCCTGAAGAGTCCGCTCATCAAGCGCTGAGCCGACGGTGCGCTACAGGCCGGCGTCCCGCAGCTGCCGCGAGAGCGTGAAGGCAGCGGTGCGCACGGCCACGCCGAGGCGGGGCAGGTCCATCAGCTGGGTCTGCCCCGTCACGGACAGTGCGGCGCGGATCTTCTTGTCCGCGCCGAAGACGGGTGCGGCGACGCACGAGACCCCGAGATGGGACTCCTCGTGGTCGTAGGACGTGCCGTTGGTGCGGATGTCGCGCAGCGCCCGCTCGAGGCCTGGCGCCGTGACGATCGTGTGCCGCGTCATCGGCGTCAGGCCGGCCTCGACCCGTTGCGCGACGACGGCCCGCGGCGAGTACGCGAGCAGGGCCTTGCCGACGCCCGTCGCGTGCGCCGGGAGACGTCCCCCGATGCTGGAGGAGAGGGGCAGGCCGCCGCGCACGATCTCCACGTAGACGACCTCGACGCCGTCGAGGACCGCGAGGTGGACCTGGCGGTCGGTCGCCTGGTGCAGGTCGACCATGAGCGGCAGCGCGGCCTGGGCGAGCGTGCGCGGCAGCGGCACGTGCGTGCCGAGCTCGAAGAGCCGGACCCCGAGCGACAGCCGGGAGTTCTCGTGGCGCTCGACGAGGCGCTCGTCGACCAGCTGCGCGACGAGGCGGTGGACCGTCCCCTTCGCCAGCCCCGTGGCACCGGCGATCTCGCTGATGCCCACCGGGCCGGGCGCCTCCTCGATGACGGTGAGGATCGACGTGATCCGGCCGACGACGGACGAAGGGGGGTCGTTTCGTTGATCGGAACGCACTCCTTGATCATGCCCCATCCGAGGGCGACAGTGGACTCACCGACGCAGAGAAAGGGTGGACGAAGATGACCACCGCGACGCACGACCCCCACCCCCACGCCACCGTCGAGGACGCCTACTGCACCTCGACCCCCAAGCGGGCGGCCGGCGGCGGGCTGCGCTCGGTCGGCACCGCGCTCGACGTCCTCGAGTGCTTCGCCGTCGACTCCGCGCTCGGGGTCTCGGACGTCGCCCGTCGCCTCGGCGTCGCGAAGTCCACGGCCCACCGGGTGCTCACCACCCTCGCCGGTCGCGGCTTCGTCGAGCAGGACGCCAACGGCCTCTACCGTCTCGGCCTGCACCTCTACGACCTCGGGATGCTCTCCCACGCCCGCAACGGTCTGCGCCATGCAGCCTTGCCTGTCATGCAGGCCGTCGCCGAGCAGACCGGGCACACCGTCAACCTGGGCGTGCCCGACGGAGGCGACGTCGTCTTCATCGAGCGCATCGAGTCCGTCGACGGCGTGCGCATCCTCGGGCACAGCGGGCGGCGGCAGGCAGCCCACTGCGTCAGCTCGGGCCTGGCCATCGCGGCCTTCAACCCCGACGTCGACCGCGCCCGTCGCGAGGCCGGCTTCCCGCCCCGCACCCGCGGCACCGTGCGTCGGGTCGAGGAGTGGGAGGAGGCACTCGGCGTGGTCCGCCAGCGCGGCTATGCGGTGCTGCACTCCGGCTCCATCGCCGGGGCCAGCTCGGTCGCCGTCCCGATCCGCTCCCAGGGGCGTGCCATCGGCTCCTTGTCGGTCTTCGGCCCGACGCCCCTCATCGAGGCGGACGTGCGGCGGGTCGTCCCGCTGCTCACCGCCGCCGCCAACCGCATCGCCAAGTCGTACCAGACGACCTGAGCCGTGCCCCGACCGCTGCATTCCCCTAGGGCAATGCAGACCAGACCCTGCATTCCCCTAGGGCAATGCAGACCAGACCCTGCATTCCCCTAGGGCAATGCAGACGAACGGCCCCCAGATCGTGCATTCCCCTAGGGCAATGCGGGCGAAGGGGAGATCACGACCGAGTGCGTTCCCTCCGCGGGAACGTACGCCCCGACCAGCGAAGGACAGTCCTAGCGTGACCACCATGGAAGAGAGCACAGACGTCCGGTCCCGGGCAGCCCGGGTCCTCCTCGAGGCCTACGAGACCGGCCGTCCCACGGCCCCCCTCACCGAGCAGTTCGACGGGCTGACCGTCGAGGACGCCTACGCGATCCAGCTCGAGCAGGTGCGGTCCTGGACCGACGCCGGCCGCACGATCATCGGCCACAAGGTGGGGCTCACCTCGCTGGCGATGCAGAAGCAGCTCGGGGTGGACCAGCCGGACTTCGGCCACCTCACCGACGACTTCGCCCACCTGGAGCACCAGCCGATCGCCCTCGACACCTACCTGCAGCCGCGGGTGGAGCCCGAGATCGCCTTCGTCCTGCGCAAGCCCCTGACCGGGCCCGGCGTCACCCTGACCCAGGCCATCGACGCCGTCGACTACGTCCTGCCCGCGCTCGAGGTCGTCGACAGCCGCGTCGCGGACTGGAAGATCACCCTCGTCGACACGATCGCCGACAACGCCAGCTCCGGCGGCTTCGTCCTCGGCAGCACGCCGACCCGTCTCACCGACGTCGACCTGCGCCTCACCGGCTGCGTGTTCTCCCGCAACTCCCAGGTCGTCGGGACCGGCGCCGGCGGCGCCGTCCTCGGCTCGCCCATCTCCAGCCTCGTGTGGCTGGCCAACACCGTCGGTGCCTTCGGCACGACGCTCGAGGCCGGCCACGTCATCCTCCCCGGGTCCGTCACCTCGATGGTTCCCGTCGCGCCGGGCGACGTCTTCACCGCGACCTTCGGTGGTCTCGGCAGCGTCACCGCCGTGTTCGCAGACAAGTGAAAGGTGCACCCATGACCACCCGGACCAAGGGAACTGCCGCGATCGTCGGCCCCGGCAACATCGGCACCGACCTGATGTTCAAGCTCATGCGCCGCTCGGAGGTCCTCGAGCCGCGCTGGATGGTCGGCGTCGACCCCAGCAGCGACGGCCTGCGCCGCGCCAAGACCCTCGGCCTCGAGGCCAGCCACGAGGGCGTCGACTGGCTCCTCGCCCAGGACGAGCTGCCCGACGTCGTCTTCGAGTGCACCTCCGCCAAGGCCCACGAGGCCAACGCGCCGAAGTACGCCGAGGCCGGCATCCTCGCCGTCGACCTCACCCCCGCGGCCGTGGGTCCCTACCTGTGCCCGCCGGTCAACCTCGACTTCAACCTCGACGCGATGAACGTCAACATGATCACCTGCGGTGGCCAGGCGACGACCCCGATCGTCGCCGCCGTCTCGTCGGTCGTCGACGTCCCCTACGCCGAGATCGTCGCCTCGATCTCGAGCAAGTCGGCGGGTCCCGGTACCCGGGCCAACATCGACGAGTTCACCGAGACCACGAGCGAGGCCCTCGAGGTCGTCGGTGGCGCCAAGAGCGGCAAGGCGATCATCATCCTCAACCCGGTCGAGCCGCCGCTGATGATGCGCAACACCGTCTTCTGCGCCATCCCGCAGGCCGCGGCCGAGGCCGGCGCCCTGCGTGACCGCGTCGAGGAGTCCATCCACGCGATGGTCGCCCGCGTCCAGGAGTACGTGCCCGGCTACCACCTGCGGGCCGACCCGCAGTTCGACGACGCCCGCGACCTGTGGAACGGCATGGCCCGGGTCACCGTCCCGATCGAGGTCAAGGGTCGCGGCGACTACCTGCCGGAGTACGCCGGCAACCTCGACATCATCACGTCCGCCGCCGCCCGTGTGGGCGACATGATGGTGGCCCACAAGCTGGGGGTCGACTCCGGCTGGGTCGCCAGCGACGCCACGACCGGCCAGGAGGTCCCCGCATGAGCAACCAGATGACCCACCCCATCCCCCAGTTCTCCGGTGACGTCGACGTCCGCCTGACCGACACGACCCTCCGTGACGGCTCGCACGCGATGTCCCACCAGTTCACCGAGGAGCAGGTCCGCACGACGGTCCGCGCCCTCGACGACGCCGGCGTCCAGGTCATCGAGGTGACCCACGGCGACGGCCTCGGCGGCTCCTCCTTCAACTACGGCTTCTCCGCCGTCGACGAGATGTCCCTGATCAAGGCCGCGGTCGCCGAGGCGCACCAGGCCAAGATCGCCGTCCTCATGCTCCCGGGCCTGGGCACCGTCGAGAAGCTGCACGAGGCGCACAACATGGGTGCCCAGATCGCGCGCATCGCGACCCACTGCACCGAGGCCGATGTCTCGATCCAGCACTTCGGTGCCGCGCGTGACCTCGGCATGGAGACCGTCGGGTTCCTCATGCTCAGCCACATGATCGGCCCCGAGGAGCTGGCCAAGCAGGCCCGCATCATGGTCGACGCCGGCTGCCAGTGCGTCTACGTCGTCGACAGCGCCGGCGCCCTCATCCTCGAGGACGTCTCCGACCGCGTCGCCGCGATCGTCGCCGAGGTCGGCAAGGACGCCCAGGTCGGCTACCACGGCCACCAGAACATGTCCTTCGGCGTGGCCAACTCGGTCCTCGCCTACCGGGCGGGTGCCCGTCAGATCGACGGCTCGCTGTGCGCCCTCGGCGCGGGTGCCGGCAACTCCCCCACCGAGGTGCTCGCCACCTCCTTCGAGCGCCTGGGCATCCGCACCGGCGTCGACATCAGCGGCGTGCTGGCCGCGGCGGAGGACGTCGTCAAGCCCTTCATCCGCCGGATGCCGATCATGGACCGCTCCTCGATCACCCAGGGCTACGCGGGCGTCTACAGCTCCTTCCTGCTCCACGCGGAGCGGGCGGCCGAGCGCTACGGCGTGCCGGCCCACGAGATCCTCATGAAGGTCGGCGAGTACGGCTACGTCGGCGGCCAGGAGGACATGATCATCGACGTGGCCCTGGAGCTGCGCGACGGGAAGAAGGTCTCTGCATGAGCACGCAGTGGGACGTCGAGTCGGTCGCGACCGAGCTCCTGGCCTGCGAGGACGAGCGTCGCGACCGGGTGAAGTTCACCGACGAGTGGCCCGAGCTGGACGTGGCCACCGGCTACGAGATCCAGGACCTCACCCTGCAGCGCCGCCTCGACCGCGGGGAGAAGCTCATCGGCATCAAGCTGGGTCTCACCTCCCGGGCCAAGCAGCAGCGCATGGGGGTCGACACCCCCTTCGTCGCCTGGCTCACGGACGCCATGATCCTGCCGGCCGGTGACCCCGTGCCGCAGGACCAGCTGATCCACCCGCGCATCGAGCCCGAGCTCGTCTTCGTCATGGGCGAGCGGCTCGAGGGCCCCGGCGTCACAGCCGCCCAGGCGATGGCCGCCGTCGACCAGGTCCTCGGCGGCGCCGAGGTCATCGACAGCCGGTACAAGGACTTCAAGTTCGCGGCCGGCGACGTCATCGCCGACAACGCCAGCTCCGGCGCCTTCGTCACCGGCCCGGTGTCGCTGCCGCCGAGCGAGCTCGACCTGTCGACCGAGGCCGTCCTCGTCGAGGTCGACGGCCAGGTCGTCGACTCCGCCACGGGTGCCGCGGTCCAGGGCCACCCGGGCGAGGCGCTCGCGCTCGCGGCCAACGACCTCGCCCGGCGTGGTCACGCCATCGAGCCCGGCTGGATCGTCCTCACCGGCGGCATGACCGACGCGTACTTCGCGACGCCCGGGACCTCGATCTCGCTGCACTTCACCTCCCTGGGCTCCGTGCGGATCAACGGGGGCGAGTGACGTGCCCGTCGTCCAGGTCACGCTCACGCACGGGCGCAGCCCCGAGACGATCCGGTCGATGATCTCGGCGATCACGCAGGCCATGGTCGACTCCGGGGTCGCCCCCAAGGAGGCCGTGCGCGTCATGGTCTCCGAGATCCCCACCGCCCACTTCGCCGCTGGTGACGTCACCATCGCCGAGCGGCACGCCGCGCAGCAGCCCGCCACCCCCACCGAGGAGACCCCGACATGAGCGACCAGTTCTTCGGTCACATCATCGACAACGAGGAGGTCGAGTCGCTCAGCGGTGAGCGCTTCGACGTCTACAACCCGTGGACCCAGGAGGTCTTCGCCCAGGCCGCCGAGGGTGGTGCCGAGGACGCCGAGCGCGCCATCGCCAGCGCCCGCAAGGCCTTCGACGAGGGCCCCTGGCCGCGGATGACGCGCCCCGAGCGGGCCGCCGCGATCCACCGGCTCGCGGACCTCATGGAGGAGCGCGCCGACGAGCTGGCGACGCTCGACTCGACCAACATGGGCAAGCCCTTCGCCCAGGCCAAGCACGACGTCGGCCGGTCGGTCGCCAACTTCCGCTTCTTCGCCGACCACCAGCGTGACCACACCGGTGACGTCTACCCGATGCCGTCCGGGCACCACACCTACAGCGAGTTCGGTCCCGTCGGCGTCGTCGCGGCGATCTCGCCGTGGAACTTCCCGCTGATGATGGCGACGTGGAAGATCGCTCCCGCGATCGCCTGGGGCAACACCTGCATCATCAAGCCGAGCGAGGACACCCCGGCCTCGGTCACCCTGCTCGGCCGGCTCGCGGTCGAGGCCGGGTTCCCCCCGGGCGTGCTCAACGTCCTCAACGGCCACGGTGCGCCCGCCGGCTCGACGCTGACGGCCGACGACCGCGTCGACCGCGTCACCTTCACCGGCTCGTCGACCACGGGCAAGGCCGTCATGGCCTCGGCCTCCACGCACCTCGCGCCGGTCTCGCTCGAGCTGGGCGGGAAGGGGGCCAACCTCGTCTTCGACGACGCGGACATCGACAACGCCGTCTACTGGGCGGTCGAGGCGATCTTCCGCAACTCGGGGCAGATCTGCCTCGCGGGCTCGCGCCTCTTCGTCCAGTCGGGGATCTACGACGAGTTCATGGAGCGCTTCCAGGCCGCGGCCGAGGCGCTGACGATCGGCGACCCCTTCGATCCCGAGGTGAAGTTCTCCGTCCTCTCGTCCAAGAAGCACTTCGACAAGGTGTCGGGGTACGTGGGCGGCGTCGAGGCCGACGGCGGGACCATCCGCACCGGTGGGGTCGACGAGGACGGGCGCTGGCTCGTGCGGCCCACGATCATCGAGGACCTCCCGCTCGACGCCGCGGCGTACTGCGACGAGATCTTCGGTCCCGTGGTCGTCGTCAACAGGTTCGACACCGAGGCCGAGGCCGTCCGCCTGGCCAACGACACCCGCTACGGGCTCAACGCGATGCTCTTCACGGAGAACCTCTCCCGTGCGCACCGCGTCAGCTCCAACCTGCGGGCCGGCACGGTCTGGGTCAACTGCTTCTTCATCCGCGACCTGCGCACGCCCTTCGGTGGCGTCGGCGACTCCGGCGTCGGCCGCGAAGGGGGCGACTTCAGCCGCGAGTTCTTCACCGAGCCCAAGGCCGTGGTCATGCAGATCGACCGGAGCGTCCCCGGCGCCTGACGCCCCCTGACGAGCGAGACTCCCGGACCCCAGCCCTCGGGCGGGTCCGGGAGTCTCGTCGTGTCAGCGGCGTGGGGCGCCGACGTTCCGCGGAGCCGGACGATTGGCCGTCTCCCCGGGTCGTTATGGCATCGTGAGATGTCGCTCTTGATCCCGGGGGCGGTGACGTGCATTCGAGGAGAGCAGACATGAGCGGTCCGGAGAGCCCGCGGGGCGGCGACGCCTTCGACGACTTCTTCGGCGACCCCACCCCGTCCGGTCGGATGGGCCCCGCGCCCGACCAGCCGGCGGGAACCCCCTTCGCCGATGCCGACGACGAGACGACCCGAGCCATGGCCCCGGCCCGGCCCGAGGCCGACCCGGAGGCCACCCAGGCCGCCGAGGTGCTCCCCCCGATCACGCCCGAGCCGACGCCCCACGGCGCCGTCCCCGAGGCCTGGTGGGCACCCGAGCCCGAGAGCGCGCCCCCGCAGCGCGCCGATGGCGGCCACGGCAGCACCTGGCAGCCGGTCCCGTCTGCCGGGCCTGCGCGCGACGAGCCCCAGCCGTACCGCGAGCCGGGCCACCCGGGTCGCTCGGTGTCCCCGCTCGCCCTCGTCGCCATGCTCGTCGGTGGCGTCCTCCTCGGTGGGCTCTGCGTCGGCGGGCTCGTCATGACCCTGGGCGGCGGCGACGAGCCGGTCGCGCAGTCCACGACGGTCACCGAGCCGGGCACGCCGCCGGACTCGACGTCGTCGGGTGCGACACCGCCGTCCACGTCGTCGACGCCTCCGCCGTCCTCGTCGTCCTCGTCGTCCTCGTCCGCCCGCACCGGTCAGCTGCCAGCGGGCGCGAGCCGGTGCGCCGGCCCCAAGGACGGCGCCTCGGTCGCCCGGGGCACCCAGGTCACCAGCTGCGAGTTCGCCGCGGTCGTGCGCGACGCCTACCTCGCCGAGGCCCCCGAGGACGGGCGCGCCACGCTCGAGGTGCGCAGCCCGGTGACCGACAAGACCTACACGATGACCTGCAGCGGGGCGGCGGTCACCCGCTGCACCGGCGGTGACAACGCCGTCGTCATCCTCTACTGACGTGCGCCTGCCGCTCGTCGGGGTGAGCGCCCTGCTGCTCGGCCTCCTCCCCGCCTCGGCGTGCACCCGGGAGGTCGCACCGACGCCACCCGCGACGACGGCCAGCCCCACGTCCGCGGCCACGACGGCCCGGCCCTCGTCCACGAGGACACCGACGCGCCCGGACGCCCGTCGCCTGGACGCCGCCCTCGAGCGGGTCGCCCGGCAGCACCCCGACTCCGAGGTCGCCGTGGCCTGGGCGCCCGTCGGGACGAAGGGCAGGCCCCACGTCGTCGGCGACCCCACCCGTCTCGTCGCCTGGTCGACCATCAAGGTCCCCTTGGCCCTCGCCGTCGTCCGCGCCGGGCACGGCGAGGAGATGACGGACGACATCGACCGGGCGCTGCGCGCCTCGGACAACGAGGCGGCGACCCGGCTCTGGGAGCGCCTCGGCGGCGGCAGCCGCGCGAGCGAGGCGGTGGGCACCCAGCTGCGACGTGGCGGGGACCGGACCACCGACGTCCCGGCCGAGGTCACCGTCCCGGGGTACTCCCCCTTCGGCCAGTCGTCGTGGGCGCTCACGGCCCAGACCCGCTTCACCGCCGCCCTGCCGTGCCTGACCGGGTCGGCGTCGGTCACCGACGCGATGGGCCGGGTCTCCGACGGCCAGCGCTGGGGGCTGGGGGGCATCAGGGGTGCGCGCTACAAGGGTGGCTGGGGGTCGACGCCGGGCGGGTACGTCGTGCGGCAGCTGGGCATCGTGCCCGGGACGAAGGGGGACACCGCCGTGACCCTGCAGGTGCGGACCGGGACCCACGAGCAGGGCACGGCGATCGCCGACGAGCTCGTCGCGGCCCTGCGGGGGCACCGCGACGGACTGCCGGTCGGCACCTGCCGCTGAGCGGGGCGGATCAGGAGGTCGTGACCGAGTCGATGATCGTCTCCGCGACCTCGTCGGCGGTGTCCTGAGAGCCGGCCGAGACGGTGATCATCGCGGCGCCGGCATCGGTCGGCACGGCGAGCATCCGGGCGTGGAACTGCTGCGAGCCCTGGCCCATGGTGTAGCTGCTGTCGAGGGCCGCGCCGAGCTCGGTGCCCGTCTCGTCGATCTGGCCGACCTTGGCGCCGATCCCCTCCAGCTGCGACGTCATGTCGGCCTCGGTGGGCATCGCCGGCGAGGCGACGACGTTGACGTTGTTGCCGAAGCCCTGCTCCGTGTCACCGATGACCATGACGTCGACGGACTCCGCCACCTGCGCGACGAGCTCCTTGGCCGTGGTGCCCTGCCGTTCCGCCGAGTCCTCGAGGGCCTGGGGCGCCTGCTGGCTGCCGTCGGCGATCTTGGCCGGGTCGACGACGGTCCAGCCCTCGGGCACGTCGAAGGCGACGCCGGCCTGGGTCGCCGTCGCTGACTCGGCCTCGGGGGTGGACTCGGCCGAGGACTCGGCGGAGGACGTGGTGGCGGCGCTCGACTCGTCGCTCGTGCCGTCCCCGCCGCAGGCGGAGAGGGCGAGGACGGCGGCGCCGGCCAGGGCGGCGAGGACACGGGAGCGGTGCGTTGTCGTCATGCTTCGACCCTCGTGAGGCCACCCGGATCCGCGATGGGGAGCCCTCCCCGTCGACGACGCCCGCAGGCGGCGATGAGAGCGCCGCGGGGGCCGGGACACGTGTGGGGAGTCGTCCGACCGTCCCTCCCGCGCCGAGAGCGGCCGCCACGGGGCGTGCATGATGCTTCGTGGAGAGGGGGCGCGGGGTAGAATCGGGGGGTTGAGGCCGCGGCGCCAGCCCCATGGGGCCAGCCCGCGGTAATCCATGCACCGCACCAGCTCGAGGAGCACCGTGGCAGACGAGCAGTCGCCGAAGGCCCAGCCGAAGACCCCGGACCCCGGGGGGCCGGAGTACGACGCCAACGCGATCCAGGTCCTCGAGGGCCTCGAGGCCGTCCGCAAGCGCCCCGGCATGTACATCGGCTCCACCTCGGAGCGGGGCCTGCACCACCTCGTGTGGGAGATCGTCGACAACGCGGTGGACGAGGCGATGGCCGGCTACGCCGACACCATCGACGTCACCCTCATGGACAACGGCGCGGTCCGGGTCAAGGACAACGGCCGCGGCATCCCGACCGACATCCACGAGGCGGAGGGCATCTCGGCCGTCGAGCTCGTGCTCACCCAGCTGCACGCCGGCGGCAAGTTCGGCGGCGGCGGGTACAAGGTCTCCGGTGGTCTGCACGGCGTCGGCTCGTCCGTCGTCAACGCGCTCTCGACGCGGCTCGACGTCTGCGTGCGGCAGAAGGGTCACGCGCACCGCATGTCCTTCGAGCACGGCGTGCCGACCGGCCCCCTTCGCCAGGAGGAGGAGACCGATGCGACCGGCACGACGATCACCTACTGGGCCAACGACGAGATCTTCGAGACCGTCGAGTACGACTGGGAGACCATCCGGGCGCGCTTCCAGCAGATGGCCTTCCTCAACAAGGGCCTGACGATCAACCTCGTCGACGAGCGCGTCGAGGAGCCCACCGAGGCCGAGCAGGCCGAGGACCTCGACCACGTCGACGACGACATCACCGAGGTCGTCGACTCCGAGGACGGCGCGGCCGCGGCCCCCAAGAAGGCGCGCAAGGTCTCCTACCGCTACGACAACGGCATCGTCGACTACGTCACCCACCTCGTCTCCTCCAAGAAGGCCGAGCCGGTGACCGCCGAGATCATCTCGATCGAGACCGAGGACGTCGACCGGGCGCTCTCGCTCGAGCTGGCGATGCAGTGGACGAGCGCCTACAGCGAGTCGGTGCACACCTACGCCAACGCGATCAACACGCACGAGGGCGGCACCCACGAGGAGGGCTTCCGCGCGGCGCTGACCAAGCTCGTCAACGACTTCGCGCGCAAGCAGAACATCCTCAAGGACAAGGACGACAACCTCACCGGTGACGACATCCGCGAGGGCCTGACCGCCGTCATCTCCGTCAAGCTCGGTGAGCCGCAGTTCGAGGGCCAGACCAAGACCAAGCTTGGCAACTCCGAGGTCAAGGGCTTCGTCCAGCGGGCCATGACCGACGAGTTCGGCCACTGGCTCGAGGCGCACCCCAACGAGGGCAAGGACATCGTGCGCAAGTCGGTCCAGGCCGCCGCGGCGCGCATGGCCGCCCGCAAGGCGCGCGAGGCGACCCGCCGCAAGGGCCTGCTCGAGTCCGGCGGCCTGCCGGGCAAGCTCTCCGACTGCCAGAGCAAGGACCCCACGGTCTCCGAGGTCTTCATCGTCGAGGGCGACTCCGCCGGCGGTTCGGCCAAGGCCGGGCGCAACCCGGAGAACCAGGCGATCCTCCCGATCCGCGGCAAGATCCTCAACGTCGAGAAGGCCCGCATCGACAGGATCCTCGCCAACCAGGAGGTCCAGGCGCTGATCTCGGCCTTCGGCACGGGCATCGGCGAGGACTTCGACATCGCCAAGGCGCGCTACCACAAGATCGTGCTCATGGCCGATGCCGACGTCGACGGCATGCACATCCGCACGCTCCTGCTGACCCTGCTCTTCCGCTTCATGAAGCCCCTCATCGAGGCCGGGTACGTCTACCTCGCCCAGCCGCCGCTCTACCGGCTCAAGTGGTCCAACCACGACCACGAGTTCGCCTTCACCGACCGGGAGCGTGACGCGATGATCGCGGCCGGCCAGGCGAAGGGGTGGCGACTGCCCAAGGACAACTCGATCCAGCGCTACAAGGGTCTCGGCGAGATGAACTACCAGGAGCTGTGGGAGACCACGATGGACCCCGACACCCGGGTGCTGCTCCAGGTGACGCTCGACGACGCGGCCGCCGCCGACGAGATCTTCGCCGTGCTCATGGGCGAGGACGTCGAGTCCCGACGCAGCTTCATCCAGAAGAACGCGCGCGACGTGCGCTTCCTCGACATCTGAACCCTCGGGGGGCTCCGCCCCCCGAGTGCCCCCCCGAGAACCGCGGAGCTGGCCCCGAACCCGCCTCCGCCCCCTTCGGCCACGACCCCGAGGTGACCTGCAGACCATGACCGACACTCCCACCACGCCCGAGACCGACCGGACCGAACCGGTCGACCTCAACGCGGAGATGCAGCGCAGCTACATCGAGTACGCGATGAGCGTCATCGTCTCGCGCGCGCTGCCCGACGTGCGCGACGGCCTCAAGCCGGTGCACCGCCGCATCGTCTACGCGATGTACGACGGCGGCTACCGCCCCGACCGTGGCTACAACAAGTGCTCGCGCGTCGTCGGCGACGTCATGGGCCAGTACCACCCGCACGGTGACAGCGCGATCTACGACGCCATGGTCCGCCTCGTGCAGCCGTGGTCGCTGCGCTACCCGCTCATCGACGGCCAGGGCAACTTCGGCTCCGCCGGCAACGACGGTGCCGCCGCCCCGCGGTACACCGAGTGCAAGATGGCGCCGCTGTCGCTGGAGCTCGTGCGCGACATCGACCAGGAGACGGTCGACTTCGTCCCCAACTACGACGGCAAGACGCTGCAGCCGGACGTGCTGCCCGCGCGCTTCCCCAACCTGCTGGCCAACGGCTCCGCCGGCATCGCCGTCGGCATGGCCACGCAGATCCCGCCGCACAACCTGCGCGAGGTCGCCGACGCCGCCCAGTGGATGCTCGACCACCCCGAGTCCTCGCGCGAGGAGGCCCTCGAGGCGGTCATGGGCTTCATCAAGGGCCCCGACTTCCCGACCGGCGCGCTCATCATGGGGCACCGCGGCATCGAGGACGCCTACCGCACCGGCCGCGGGTCGATCATCATGCGCGCGGTCGTCGAGGTCGAGGAGATCCAGGGCCGCACCTGCCTCGTCGTCACCGAGCTGCCCTACCAGGTCAACCCCGACGCGCTGGCGCAGAAGATCGCCGAGATGACCAAGGAGGGTCGCCTGAGCGGTATCGCGGACATCCGCGACGAGACCTCCGGGCGCACCGGCCAACGCCTCGTCATCGTCCTCAAGCGGGACGCGGTCGCCAAGGTCGTGCTCAACAACCTCTACAAGCACACCCAGCTGCAGACCAACTTCGGCGCCAACATGCTGGCCCTCGTCGACGGGGTGCCCCGCACCCTGCCGGTCTCGGCCTTCATCCGGTACTGGGTCGAGCACCAGATCGACGTCATCATCCGGCGCACCGAGTACCGGCTGCGCAAGGACGAGGCCGCGATCCACATCCTGCGCGGCTACCTCAAGGCCCTCGACATGCTCGACGAGGTCATCGCGCTCATCCGCCGCTCGCCGACGGTCGACGAGGCCCGTGCGGGTCTGATCGAGCTCCTCGACATCGACGAGGTGCAGGCGATGGCGATCCTCAACCTCCAGCTGCGGCGCCTCGCCGCGCTGGAGCGGCAGAAGATCATCGACGAGCACGACGAGATCGAAGCCCGGATCCTCGACTACAAGGACATCCTCGCCAAGCCCGAGCGGCAGCGGCAGATCGTCAAGGACGAGCTCGCGGAGATCGTCGACCGCTACGGCGACGACCGGCGCACGCGGATCCTGCCCTACGACGGCGACGTCGCCATGGAGGACCTCATCCCCGAGGAGGACGTGGTCGTCACGATCACCCGGGGCGGCTACGCCAAGCGCACCCGCGTGGACGAGTACCGGGCGCAGAAGCGTGGCGGCAAGGGGGTGCGCGGCGCCTCCCTGCGCGGTGAGGACGTCGTGCGCAACTTCTTCACGACCACCTCCCACCACTGGCTGCTGTTCTTCACCAACCTCGGCCGGGTCTACCGGGTCAAGGCCTACGAGCTGCCCGAGGCGGCGCGTGACGGCAAGGGCCAGCACGTCGCCAACCTGCTGGCCTTCCAGCCGGACGAGCAGATCGCGGCCGTCTACGCGATCAAGGACTACGAGGCGGCGCCCTACCTCGTGCTCGCGACCAAGCGCGGCCTGGTCAAGAAGACCCGCCTGACGGAGTACGACTCGCCGCGCAGCGGCGGCCTCATCGCCATCAAGCTGCGTGAGGACGACGAGCTCATCGGCGCCGCCCTCGTCGCCGCCGAGGACGACCTGCTGCTCGTCTCGCGCAACGCGATGTCGGTGCGCTTCCACGCCACGGACGACGTCATCCGCCCGATGGGCCGCTCGACGAGCGGTGTGACGGGCATGAAGTTCCGCGGCGACGACTCGCTGCTCGCGCTCAACGTCATCGAGGACGGCACCGACCCGGACGTCTTCGTCGTCTTCGAGAACGGTGTGGCCAAGCGGACCGCCGCCTCGCAGTGGACCGCCAAGGGCCGGGCCGGTCTGGGTGTCACGGCGGCCAACTCCGGCAAGGGCGGCCAGCTCGTCGGCGCACTCGTCGTCGACGAGAGCGACGAGGTCATGGTCGTCATGGAGAAGGGCAACATCGTGCGCTCCGCGGTCACCGAGATCAACCGCACGAGCCGCAACACGATGGGGGTCAGCTTCGCCACGCCGCGCAAGGGCGACGCGATCGTGGCCGTCGCCCGCAACGTCGACCGCGGCGACGCGGACCCGGAGGCTGACGTCGACGAGCAACCCGACGGGGTAGCGTCGGAGCCTGACGAGCAGTCCGCCGGGAGCGACCCGGTGGAGCCCGCCCAGCAGGGGGACATCCCCGGAGGTGACCAGGAGTGAGCCCGACAGGAGACACCACGGCCGTGCGCACGGCCGCCGGCCCGTCCCAGACGCCCCGCCGCGCCCCGTCCGGCAGCGCGGCCCGTCCGGCCCCGAGGGCCGGCCGACGCGTGAAGCTCATGGTCTCGCGGGTCGACCCCTTCTCCGTGATGAAGGTCGGCTTCCTCGTCTCGGTGGCCATGGGCATCGCCATGGTCGTCATGACCGGCGTGATGTGGGGCCTGCTCTCGGCGATGGGGGTCTTCGACTCCGTCAACGAGCTGGCCGGCCAGATCATCGGCGACGGCTCCGGTGAGACCTTCGACGTCATGGACTTCCTCGGCTTCGGCCGCGTGCTGTCCCTGTCGATCGTCCTGGCGGTCGTCGACGTCTTCCTGCTGACGGCCATCGCGACCCTCGGCGCCTTCCTCTACAACATCGTCGCCAGCCTCGTCGGCGGCGTGCACATGACGCTGACCGACGACTGATTCCCCCCGGCCTGCCGCCGTTTTGGTGGTGGCGGCAGGTGTGGGGTAATCTCGGGCGTCGCGCCACGGAGAGATCCACGGCGCAGCACGGGCCCATAGCTCAGGCGGTTAGAGCGCTTCGCTGATAACGAAGAGGTCGGAGGTTCAAGTCCTCCTGGGCCCACCACTTTCGACGGTGAGGAGAGATCCATGAAGAAGGTCCTCGTACTCGTCGCGGCAGCAGCCGGCGCGGTGTACGCGCGGCACAGGATCGAGCAGCAGCGTTCCGAGAAGGACCTGCACGCCGCCACCAGCCGCATGGGCAACGCACCGAAGTCCTCCTCCGGGACCGGCGCCGCATGGGCGGCCGCCAGCGACCGTCCCACCTGATCCACCAGCCCTCGGGGGCGTGGCGCAATTGGTAGCGCACCTGCTTTGCAAGCAGGGGGTTGTCGGTTCGAGTCCGATCGCCTCCACCGAGGACGAAGGGGGTGTTCCGCGCTGCGGTTCACCCCCTTCGTCGTATCCGGGTCATCCCTAGATTGCGGGGTATGACCTCTGTCGAGACCGCCAACCCAGAGATCGCCGAGACGATCGACGTCAACGGCATCGCCACCAACTACCACGACGTGGGGGCGGGCGACCCGGTCCTGCTGATCCACGGCTCCGGGCCGGGCGTCAGCGCCTGGGCCAACTGGCGCGGCGTCCTGCCGGTCCTCGGCGAGCGCTACCGCGTCATCGCTCCCGACATCCTCGGCTTCGGCTACACCGAGCGGCCGGACGGCGTCACCTACGACCTCGCGACCTGGACCGAGCACCTCGTCGGTCTGCTCGACGCGCTCGGCCTGGAGCGGGTCGCGGTCGTCGGCAACAGCTTCGGCGGGGCGCTCGCCCTCAACGTCGCTGTGCACCACCCCGAGCGGGTCTCCAAGCTCGTCCTCATGGGTGCCGCGGGCGTCCCCTTCGAGATCACCGAGGGCCTGGACCGGGTGTGGGGCTTCGAGCCCAGCCTGCCCAACATGATCGACCTCATGGACCTCTTCGCGTACGACAAGTCCCGGCTCACCGAGGACCTGGCGAAGATCCGCCTCGCGGCCGCGACGCGCCCGGGCGTGCACGAGGCCTTCAGCGCGATGTTCCCGGCGCCGCGGCAGCGCTCGGTCGAGGCGCTCACCGTGCCCGACCAGTACATCCGCGAGCTGACGCAGCCCACGCTCGTGATCCACGGCCGCGACGACGAGGTCATCCCGCTCAGCACCTCGCTGCGCCTGCACGAGCTCATCGAGCAGTCGGAGCTGCACAGCTTCGGCCAGTGCGGCCACTGGGTGCAGATCGAGCACGCCGAGGGGTTCAACCGGCTCGTCGGGGACTTCCTAGCGTAGGTCCGGGCACGACGAAGGGGAGGTCCCACCGCACGGTGGGACCTCCCCTTCGTCGTGCGGGGCTCAGGCCTTGGTGTCACCCTCGGCCGGCAGGTCGCCACCGAGGTGCTCGGTGGACAGGTCGGTGCCCTCGGAGGTCCCCGAGACGGACGGGATGGACGAGTTGTCCGCCCAGTCACGCGCGGAGCTCCAGGCGTCGCTGCCCTCGGCGGCGTCGGCGTCCGCGCTCTGGGCACGGGCCTCCGGGGTGTCGTCGACCGGGGCGGCCGGTGCCGCCAGCGGGTCCTGGTCGAGCGCCGTCGGCGCGGCCAGCGGGTCGCTCGCCGGGGCGGGCGCGCTGTCGGACTTCTCCGCGAGCGGAGCCGCGGCCGGGGCGGCGACGGTCGACTCCCGCCCAGTCGTCGGGGCCTTGTACGGGTCGCCGGCGGGGACCGCCCACGGGTCCTTCTTCGGCGCCTGCTTCTGCTTCGCGACGAAGGCGGCGATGCCACCGGCCACGAGGGCGAGGAGCAGGAACTTCAGGCCACGACGCTTCGTGCGGGGCCGCTCCCCCTTGGCGGCGGCGAGGGCCATGCGGGGGTCCTGCTCGTCACGCAGGGCGGCGACCACCTCGGGCGCGCGGGTGGCGGCCTCGTCGGCGGCCTTGCGGCCGGCGGCGACACCGGCCGCGGCCAGGGTCGTCGCGGTCGCGGTGACCTTGGGCAGCACGTCGTCCACGAGGGTGTCGCGCAGGTCGTGGACCTCCTTGCCGGCCTTCTTGCCCCGCTTGCGCGCGGCCTTCTTGCCCTTCTTGGCGTCCTTGACGGCCTGCTTGCGGGCCTCGTGAGCCTGCGCGCGCAGCTCGGCGGCGTGCGCGGCGGCGCTCTCGCGGGTGGCGGCGGCCTGCTCGGTGGCGGCAGCGCGCAGCACGTGGGCCCGCTCGGCACCCGTCTCACCGTGCTCGGCCATCCTGTCGATGATCTCGTGGACCTTCAGGGATGCGGACTCGGCGGTCTCGTGGGCGCGTACGCGCCCGGTCTCGACCTTGTTGTTCTGCTTGAACACTCTTCCTCCTGCGCAGTCGGGTACCTCCCCCATCCTGCACCGGATCGGCGGACAGGGAAACCGAGGAGGCGTGGGTGGCGCCACATCCCCCCTTCGTCCGTGTCTACGATGGTCGTCATGAAGGCGATCCTGCACACCAACCACGGCGACATCTCCATCGAGCTGTTCCCCAACCACGCTCCCAAGACCGTCGACAACTTCGTCGGCCTCGCCACGGGCGAGAAGGAGTACACCGACGACGCCGGTCGCTCCAACCCCACGAAGTTCTACGACGGCCTGGGCTTCCACCGGATCATCCCCGGCTTCATGATCCAGGGCGGCTGCCCGCTGGGTCAGGGCGTCGGCGGCCCCGGCTACGCGTTCGACGACGAGATCCACCCGGACCTGACCTTCGCCAAGCCGTACCTGCTCGCCATGGCCAACGCCGGCAAGCAGATGGGCCGCGGCACCAACGGCTCCCAGTTCTTCGTCACGGTCGGTGAGACCCCGTGGCTCAACGGCAAGCACACGATCTTCGGCGAGGTGTCCGACGGCCCGAGCCGCGAGGTCGTCGACAAGATCGCCGCCGTCCCGACCGGTGCGATGGACAAGCCGGTCGAGCCGGTCGTCATCGAGTCCGTCGAGATCGTCAAGGACTGATCCACGATGTCGCAGCCGCCGTCCGGCGTGCCGGGCGGCGGCTCCGGCACCGACGTCCCCGTCTGCCCGCGTCATCCCGACCGGGTCACCTACATCCGGTGCCAGCGGTGCCGGCGCCCCGTCTGCTCGGAGTGCCAGCGCAGCGCCGCGGTCGGTGTCCAGTGCGTGGACTGCGTCCGCGAGCAGGCGAGGGCGGACCGCCCCCGGGTCACGGTCTTCGGTGGGCGCGCCGGCGCCTCCGCCGAGAAGCCGTACCTGACGATGGGCATCATCGCCGTCTGCGTCGTGGTCTGGGTCGGTGAGCTGGTCTCCCCGCGGGTCTTCCAGGAGGTGGCCTTCGCTCCGGCGATCGGCGCGAGCGAGCCGTGGCGGCTGCTCACCTCGGCCTTCGCGCACAGCCCCAACCAGCCGATGCACATCATCTTCAACATGCTGGCGCTGTGGCTGGTCGGCGGCTACCTCGAGCGGATGCTCGGCTGGGCCCGCTACCTCGCGATCTACCTCGTCACCGCCCTCGCCGGCTCGGTGACCTGGCTGCTCTTCCAGCCCGTCGACCCCTTCGACCCAGAGGCCTACGTGCCGGTCGTGGGTGCCTCGGGCGCGGTCTTCGGGCTCTTCGCGGCGGTCATCGTGCTCAACAGGCACCTCGGCCGGGACAGCTCGGCGATGGTGGCGACGATCGGCATCAACGCCGTCATCGGTTTCCTCGTGCCCAATGTCGCCTGGCAGGCGCACCTCGGCGGCCTCGTCGCCGGCGGCGTCATCGCCGCGGCCCTGGCGCTCTCGCGCACCCGACGGCAGCCGGTGATCGCCTGGGTGGGGATCATCGGCGTGCTCGTGGTCGTCCTGGCCCTGGGGATCGGCAGGTACGCGTTGTCCCCAGCCCCGGTGCTCGGTCCCTTCGCCTGAGGCCCCCGGTCGACGGACCCTGTGAAACGGGGAGTTACACCGATGTCATTTGTCCCCAGCTGTGAACAAGCCTGTGGATAACCCGGGTTGTCCACAGCACGTGTGGACGACGAGAGGCCGCACCCGCGGTGAGCGGGTGCGGCCTCTCGTCGTGAGCGAGGGCGGGCGGCTACTTCCAGCGCGTCGTCATCGCGAAGCCGGCGAGGATGAAGGCGAAGCCCGCGCCGAGGTTCCAGCGACCCCATGACTCGACGGGGTACTGCTCCTGCGAGATGTAGAAGGTCACGACCCAGACCAGGCCGATGAGCATCAGGCCGAGCATGACCGGGGTGAACCAGCCGGGGTTGCCCACGCGCTGCGCCTTGACCTTGTGCCGCGCCCTGGCCTCGGCGGCGTCGACCTCGCTCTGGGCGGTGGCCCGCTTGCGCGGGTCGCCGGAGCGCTCGGCGGCGCTGCGGGTGGTCTTCCTGGCGGAGGTGACCGCCTGGTCGGTCGTGTCCTTCGCGTCGTCGGCCGACTTCGCCACTGGGTGCTCCTCGAGGTTGTGCGGGTTCGTGGCCTAGCGTAGAGGTCGAGACCGTCGTCACCGATCGAAGGGGGGTCCCCGCCGTGCGGACCTGGCTCACGCACCGCCCGAGCCGGTGGTCGGCCCTGGTGCCGGTCATCGCCGTCGGCGCCGGCCTGCTCTTCGCGACCTCCAGCACGACCGCGCGGGGCACGGACCTGCGCAGCGAGGCGACCGGGCTGCCGGATGTCATCCGGGAGCGCACCATCGACAACGAGCGCTCCGGCCAACGGGTCGAGGCGCTGCGCTCCGACGTCGACCGGTTGACCTCCGACGCCGCCCCCGGCAGCTCCCGCCTGCGGCAGATCGAGCGCACCACCCGCGCCAACGCCGCCCCGGCGGGGCTCACTGCGGTCCAGGGCCCCGCCCTCACGGTGACCCTCGACGACGCTCACCTCAAGGCGAGCGAGGTCCCCGAGGGGTTCACCGTCGACGACGTCGTCGTGCACCAGCAGGACGTGCAGGGCGTGGTCAACGCGCTGTGGCGCGGCGGCGCCGAGGCGATGCAGATCATGGACCAGCGCGTCATCTCCACGAGCGCCGTGCGCTGCGTCGGCAACACCCTCATCCTCCAGGGTCGGGTGTACTCGCCGCCCTTCACCATCACCGCGATCGGCGACCCGGACGAGCTGCAGCAGGCACTGGACGACGATCCGGCCGTGAGCATCTACAAGCAGTACGTCGACGCGGTCGGCCTGGGCTACGAGGTCCAGCGCGATGACGACAAGGAGCTGCCCCCCTTCGCCGGTCGGACGAGCCTGGAGCACGCCCGGCCCGTCGCCGACAACGAGTGAGGGACATACTGTGCCGGTGAGCCAGATCCTCGTCGTCGACAACTACGACAGCTTCGTCTTCACGATCGTGGGCTACCTGCAGCAGCTCGGCGCGCAGACCACGGTCGTGCGCAATGACGCACTGGGCCCCGGTGACGGCGCGGACTTCGACGGGGTGCTCGTCTCTCCGGGCCCCGGCACACCGGAGGGTGCGGGCGTGTCCATGGCGATGATCGAGGCCTGCGCGGAGCGCGCCCAGCCGATGCTCGGTGTCTGCCTCGGCCACCAGGCCCTCGGCGTCGTCCTCGGCGCCACCGTCGGCCGCGCGCCCGAGCTGCTCCACGGCAAGACGAGCCGGGTGCTGCACGACGGGGCGGGGGTCCTCGCGGGCCTGCCGTCCCCCTTCACCGCGACGCGGTACCACTCGCTGACGATCGACCCGGCGACGGTGCCGGACGAGCTGGTGCCGACCGCCCACACGCAGTCCGGCGTCATCATGGCGGCGCGCCACCGGGACCTGCCGCTCCACGGGGTGCAGTTCCACCCCGAGTCGGTGCTCACCGAGGGCGGCCACCGCATTCTCGCCAACTGGCTCGCCCTGACCGGCGACGCCGACGCCGTGGGCCGCAGCGCCGGCATGTCCCCGCTCGTGCGTGACGTCGAGGGCGTCGCGCGCGCCGTCGCCGCCGGCTGAGCGGCAGGGCTGCTGTGGGCGAGCCCCGCGTCGGTCCGCTCGACCGGCTGCAGCGGCGCCACTCCGTGCTCGGGTTCCCGATCGGGGTCGTCTACAAGTTCTTCGACGACTTCGGCGGGTACCTGTGCGCCCTGCTCACGTACTACGGCTTCCTCTCGCTCTTCCCGGCCCTGCTGCTCCTGTCGACGGTCGTCGGATTCGTGCTCCGCGACCAGCCCGACTGGCAGCAGGCGATCCTCGACTCGGCCCTGTCGGAGTTCCCGATCGTCGGCGACGAGCTCGCCTCGACCGGCACTCTCGGGGGAGGGCCGCTCGGCCTGCTCATCGGTGGGTTGGCCGCCCTCTACGGCGGGCTCGGCGTCGGCCAGGCGCTGCAGTACGCCAGCAACACGGCGTGGATGATCCCGCGCAACTCTCGGCCCAACCCCTTCGCCAGCCGGGCGCGCGGGCTGCTCCTGCTCGTCGTGGCCGGCGTGACGATCGTCCTGACCACCGGCCTGACGATCTACCTCAAGCAGGTCGTCGCGGGCGGCTACGCCGGGTGGGCGATCACCATCGCCTCGGTCGTGCTCAACACGCTCGTCTTCGGGGTCGTCTTCGTCATCGCGACGACCAGGCCGCTGGACCTGTGGGACGTGCTCCCCGGCGCGGTCCTCGCGGCGCTCGCGTGGCAGGGGCTGCAGACCGTGGGGGCCTTCTACGTCAGCACGGTCATCGAGGGGGCGAGCAACCTCAACTCGGTCTTCGCCATCGTCCTGGGCCTGCTCGTCTTCCTCTACACGATGGCCGTGGTGACGATGCTCTGCGTCGAGGTCAACGTCGTGCGCAAGGAGCACCTGTGGCCGCGGGCGCTGCTCACGCCCTTCACCGACCAGGTCGTGCTCACCACCGCCGACCAGCGGTCCTACTCACGCCACGCGGAGGCGCAGCGTCTCAAGGGCTTCCAGCGGATCGACGTCTTCTTCGACGAGTCCCGCGGTCACGACGACCCCGCGGAGTGACCTCGTCGGGGTCATGGGCTCCGGTTGGGGCTCGCGGGGGACTGGGTCGTGCTGTTGGTCGGCGGGCCGGTCGGTCGCGGCGTCGTGGACGACGGCGTGAGCGGGTCGGACGTGGGGCTCGTGGACGTCGGGCTCGGCTCAGTCGTCGGTGAGTCGGTCGTCGTCGGCTCCGTGGTCGACGTGGTCGACGAGGGCGTGGTCGACGTGGGCGTGGGCGTCTCGGTGACCGTCGCCGTCGTCGTCTGCCCCGGGGGCCGCGCCACGACGAGCGTGACCGTGCTGCCCTGCTTGACCTTGCCGGGGCCGGGGCGCTGCGAGAGCACCGTGTCGGGCTCCTCGCCCGACTCCTGCGACTCGCGGACGACCTTGAGGTTGAGCCCGAAGATCTCGCGCGTCGCGTCGTCCACCTGCTGCCCGGTGTAGTCCCCGAGCTCGACGTTGCCGCTCGCGACGACGAGGTCGACCTCGCTGCCCGCGGCCACCGACTCGGCCGGCCCCGGCGAGCTGGAGATCACCCGGTTGGTCGTCTGGTCCGGGCTGTCCTCCTTGGTCACCGTCCCGAGCTCGAGCCCGGCGGCCTCGAGGTCGCGGGTCGCCTCGGCGAGGCCCTTGCCGGACAGGCTCGGCACCGGTACCTGGTCCGGGCCGCTCGAGGCCACGAGCGTCACGGTCTCGCCCTCGGGCAGGGTGGTCCCCCCCCGGGGGTCCTGCTCGAGCACCTCGCCCTTCGCGGCCTCGTCGGCACGCTGCTCGACGTCGACCTCGAGCCCGACCTTCTCGATCGCGGCCGTGGCCGCGTCCACGTCGCGGCCGACGACCCCGGGCACGGTGACCTGGACGACGTCGGGTCCCTGCGCGGCGTCCCAGGCGAACCACCCGAGCAGCGCGAGTGGGATGAGCAGGAGGGCCGCGAAGACCCACCCCAGCCGCCCGCTGCGCCGTCGCGGCTGGGTCGCGGGCATGGAGGCGGTGTCCGGGTCGGTGCGCGGCACGGGTACCGCTCGCGGCGCGGTGAGCGGGATCGTCGCGGTGGCCGCCTCGAGGCTGTCGGTCGCGACCGGGCTGATCGGCATGCCGCCGCGGTAGGCCTTGAGGTCCTCGGCCATCGACCGCGCGTCGGTGTAGCGCTCGTCGCGGTCCTTGGTGAGCGCGTGGTGGACGATCGCGTCCAGCTGCGGCGGGACGTCGGGGTTGATCGACGAAGGGAGCGGGATGTCGGCGTTGACGTGCTGGTAGGTCAGCGAGATCGGCTCACCGGTGTACGGGGTCCGTCCCGTGAGCAGCTCGAAGAGGAGGCAGCCGGTCGAGTAGACGTCGCTGCGCTGGTCGACCGTCTCGCCGCGGGCCTGCTCGGGGGAGATGTACTGGGCGGTGCCGATGACGGCCTGGGTCTGGGTCATCGTGGCCTGGGTGTCGGCGAGGGCGCGCGCGATGCCGAAGTCCATGACCTTGACGCTGCCGTCGTCGGTGACCATGACATTGCCCGGCTTGATGTCGCGGTGGACCATGCCCATCTCGTGGCTGTAGGCGAGTGCCTCGAGGACCGCCTGGACGATGCGCGCGGCCTCGTCGGGATCGAGGTAGCCGTGCTCGGAGTCGTTGAGCAGCTCGCGCAGCGTGTAGCCGTCGACGAGCTCCATGACGATGTAGGGGATGTCGAGGGCGGCCCCACCGGCCTCGGTGTGCCGGTCCTCGCCCGAGTCGTACACGGCGACGATCGAGCGGTGGTTGAGCCCGGCGACGGACTGGGCCTCGCGGCGGAACCGGCCGAGGAAGGCGGCATCCCGGGCGTGGTCGGTGCGCAGGATCTTGATCGCGACGGGTCGACCGAGCCGGGTGTCGTGACCGAGGTGGACCTCGGCCATGCCGCCACGGCCGATGAGCTCACCGACCTCGTAGCGCCCGCCGAGCAGGCGGGGTGCTGACGTGCTCATGCGCTCTCCCTCGGCGAGGTGCTCGGTGTGTCCGGGTGACCGGTGTGGTCGGGGTCGTCTGCTGGGCAGGTCACTGGAGGGCCGCCTTCATCACGGCCGCGCTGATCGGCCCGGCGACCGAGCCCCCGTAGCCCTCGTTGCCCGCCCGGCCGCCCTCCTCGACGACGACCGCGACGGCGATCTGCGGGTTGTCGGCCGGGGCGAAGGCGGTGAACCACGCGTGCGGCGCCTCGTCGTCCGCGTGCTCGGCGGTGCCGGTCTTGCCGGCGACGCTGTAGCCGGGCACGGCGCCCTGGGTGCCGGTGCCCTGCTCGACGACGAGCTTCATCATGTCGGTCAGCTGGTCGGAGGTCTCCGGCTCCATGGCCCTGGACAGCTGCTCGGGCTTGGTCTCGTCGATCTTCGACAGGTCCGAGCCGAGCACCGACTGCACGAGGTGCGGCTTCATGACGACGCCGTCGTTGGCCACCGCCGCGGTCACCATCGCGACCTGCATCGGGGTGACCCGCACGTCGTACTGGCCGATGCCGACCTGGGCCTCCTGCGGCGGGCTGAGCTCCTCGGGCACGGTCGACGGCGTGACGCTCATCGGGATGTCGAGGTCCTCGCCGAAGCCGAACTTGCCGGCCTGCTCGCGCACCGCGTCGCCGCCGAGCTCCATGCCGAGCCAGCCGAAGGCGGTGTTGCACGAGTCCTGCATGGCGACGGCCAGGGTCACCTTGTCGTCCGGCCCGCAGGCGCCGGGGTGCGAGTTGGGCAGACCGACGTCGGTCTGGGGCAGGTCGAGCACGGCGGGACCGGGGATCGAGGAGTCCTCGGACCAGCGACCGTCCTCGATGGCCGCGGCGGCGGTGACGATCTTGAAGACCGACCCCGGCGGGTAGAGGTTGCCGCCGATGGCCCGGTTGACGAGCGGGCGTGCCGGGTCGCTGTTCAGCGAGTCCCAGGCCTTCTTCTCCGTGGCGGGGTCATGGCTCACCAGGGGCGTCGGGTCGAAGTCGGGATGGGAGACCATCGCGAGCACCGCGCCGGTGCGCGGGTCGAGGGCCACGACGGCCCCCCGCTGGTCGCCGAGCGCCTCGTCGGCCGCCTGCTGCACCCTGGGGTTGATCGTCAGCTCGAGGCTGGCGCCCTTGGGCTCGCGCCCGGCGATCGTGCCGGTCACACGGTCGTAGAAGAGCTGGTCGTCCCGGCCGGAGAGCAGGCCGTCGGCGGCGCTCTCGATGCCACCACCGGGGCCGTAGGTGAAGGAGTTCCAGCCGGTGACGTGGCTGTACAGCTCGGGCTCGCTGTAGCGGCGCTGCCACTGCAGGTCGTCCTGCGTCGGGGTGGAGCGCGCGATCGGCCGGCCGCCGAGCAGGATCTGCCCGCGCTCGCGGGCATAGCTCTCGAGCTGGGTGCGCCGGTTGCCGGGGCGGTCGTTGATGTCCTGGGAGCCGAGGACCTGGATCCACGTGCTCGACCCGAGCAGCAGGACGAAGAGCATCGCGACGAGCATCGACAGGCGGCGGATGGGCTGGTTCACCGGGCCTTCACCACCTGGGTCGGCTCGTCCATCGACGCCGGGTCGAACTCCGGCTCGGGGCGGCGGGCGTGGTCGCTGATGCGCAGCAGGATGGCGACGAGGGTCCAGTTGGTGAGGAGCGAGGATCCGCCGTAGGCGACGAAGGGGAGGGTGAGGCCGGTCAGCGGGATGACCCGGGTGACGCCGCCGATGACGACGAAGACCTGGATCGCGAGGACGAAGGTCAGCCCGGTGGCCAGCAGCTTGCCGAAGCCGTCCCGCAGGCCGATGGCCGAGCGCAGCCCGCGCTCGACGAGCAGCGCGTAGAGCATGATCAGCGCGAAGACGCCGATGAGGCCGAGCTCCTCACCGAGGCTGGTGAAGATGAAGTCGGACTCCGGCAGCGGGGTGAGCCAGGGTCGGCCGCGGCCCAGGCCGGTGCCCGAGATCCCGCCGGCGGCCATGCCCATGATCCCGGTGGCCAGCTGGCCGCACTGCTGCATGCCCTCCTCGGAGAAGGTGTCGGTCCAGCACAGGACGCGGGTCTGCACGTGCGAGGCGAACTGGTAGACGACGAAGGCGCCGGCCGCGGCCATCGTCAGGCCGAGGACGATCCACGAGACCCGCTCGGTGGCGACGTAGAGCATCGCGACGAAGAGCCCGAAGATCAGCAGCGTGGTGCCGAAGTCGTTCTCCAGCACGAGGACGGCGGCCGCCGCGAGCCAGGCGATGGCGAGCGGCCCGAGGTCGCGTGCCCGCGGGAAGCTGATGCCGAGGAACTTGCGTCCGGCGAGGGCCAGCATGTCGCGGGTCTGCACGAGGTAGCCGGCGAAGAAGATCGCGAGCAGGATCTTGGCGACCTCGGCCGGCTGGAAGGTGAAGGCGCCGAGCTTGATCCAGATCTTCGCGCCGTAGACGGAGTGGCCGAAGGGGGTGAGCGGCAGCGTGATGAAGAGCAGCGCGAAGAACCCGGCGGTGTAGGTGTAGCGCCGCAGCACCCGGTGGTCACGCAGCATGATCAGCACGACGAGGGCGATGGCGACACCCAGTCCCGACCAGATGAGCTGGCGCAGCGCGAGCCCCTCGCTGAAGTCTCGCCCTGCGGCCAGGTCGAGCCGATGGATCATCACCAGCCCGATGCCGTTGAGCAGCGTGACGATCGGCAGGATGATCGGGTCGGCGTAGGAGGCCCGCCAGCGCAGCACGAGGTGCACGACGAGCGCGATGGCCGCGAGCAGGCCGGTGTGGCCGAGCAGGTCCGGCGGGACCTCGCCGGACTCGGCGACCGAGACGTTGACGTAGGCGAGGATCACGACGCCGATGGCGAGCGCGGTGAGCAGCAGCTCGACATTGCGGCCGCGGGCAGGGGTGATCGTCGTGATGGCGCGCATCATCGGCCGCAGGGCTCCCCTGTGGCCCGCAGCTGGCCGCACTTCTCCGCGGCGACGCGCAGGCTCTCGACCCGCTGGTCGGCGGCGGAGCGCGAGTCGACGGAGATCGTCGCCTCGACCTCGTCGCGGTAGAAGGTGGGCAGCTCGGACAGCTGGATGTCGGTCGGGTCGACGGCCGAGCTCAGCGAGATCGGGCCCAGGTCCTCGGCCACGCCCCGGTAGACCGTGACCTTGCCGTCCTGCGCCCCGACGAAGTACTGCTGCTGGGTCCACGCGTACCCGGCGTACAGGCCGGCGCCGAGGAGCAGCACGACGACGAGCAGGCCGCCGAGCCGACGGCCCCAGCGCCCCCGGCGACTGGTGGCGCCCTCCTCGTCGAGCTCCACCCCTTCGTCCTCGTCGTCGGTGCGGGTGAGGGCGGCGGCCTTGCCGGCCGGGGAGGTGTCGACGCGCTTGCGCGGGCGGCGCAGGGCGGCGCTGCCGACCACCTGGGGCTGGGTGGACGGCGCGGACCCGGCCTCGACGACGTCGGCGACGACGACCGTGACGTTGTCGGGCGCCCCGGCGCGGATGGCGAGGGAGACGAGGTCGTCGGCGGTCCGGCCGGGGGCCGCGCCGGCGGCGAGGATCTCCTCGATGGTGTCGCGGGCGACGAAGCCGGAGAGGCCGTCGCTGCACAGCAGGTAACGGTCGCCGAGGCGCGCCTCGCGGGCGCCGAGGTCGGGCTCGTCACCGTCGGCGCCGGTGAGCACGCGGGTGACGACCGAGCGCTGGGGGTGGGTGCTCGCCTCCTCCTCGGTGATGCGGCCCTCGTCGATGAGGGTCTGCACGAAGGAGTGGTCCTTGGTGATCTGCGTGACCCGCCCCTCGCGCAGGAGGTAGGCCCGGGAGTCGCCGATGTGGGCGAGGATCAGCTTGTTCCTCGCCCGCATGATCGCGGTGACCGTCGTGCCCATGCCCTCGAGCTCGCTGTGCTCCGCGGCGGTGCGGGCGATCTCGGTGTTGGCCGAGGTGATCGCACGGCTGAGCCGGGTCGAGGCCTCCGCGGCCGTCAGCGAGTCGTGGTCGATCTCGACGAGCTCGGTGATCGCGGTCGCCGAGGCGATGTCGCCACCGGCGTGCCCGCCCATGCCGTCGGCGACGACGAGCAGGTGCGGCCCGGCGTACCCCGAGTCCTGGTTGTCCTTGCGGACGAGACCGACGTCGGAGCGCGCGGCGAAGTGGAAGGTCAGCGCCATCAGTTCCTCAGCTCGATGACCGTGCGACCGATCCGGATCGCGGTCCCGGTCTCGACGGGCACGGGGTCACCGACGCGGTACTGGCCGAGGAAGGTGCCGTTGGTCGAGCCGAGGTCCTCGACGTACCACCCGTCCTCGGCCCGGATGATGCGCGCGTGGCGGCCCGAGGCGAACTCGTCGTCGAGGACCAGGGCGCACTCGGGGTTGCGGCCGATGAGCACGCCGGAGTCGCGCAGCGGCAGGGAGGTGCCGGTGAGCGGGCCGGTCGTCAGGACGAGGTGGGTGGGCGTGCGCGGGTTGCGCGGCGCCCGGCGCGGCGCCTCGGCGCCGGCCTCGGAGCGGCTGGCGCGGCGCCCCTCCTTCTTGGGTGGGGCGGGGCGGCGGTTGACCACCCGCGTGCCGAAGAGGTCGGTGCGCAGCACGGACGCGACGGACAGCACGAAGACCCACAGGAGCACGAGCAGGCCGAGGCGCAGCACGGTGACCGTCAACTCGCTCAACTCTGGGCTCCTTGTGTGTGGGTGGCGCGACGCGTCAGCGACGGCCGGCGTGGAAGGTGGCGTGGGTGCGACCGACGGTGATCCGGTCACCGTCACCCAGCCGGACGGCGTCCGTGGGCTCGCCGTTGACGAAGGTGCCGTTGGTCGAGCCCAGGTCGCGCAGGTGTGTCACGAGGTGCGGCCCGTCGTGGGTGACGCGCACCTCGCAGTGGCGACGGGAGATGCCGGGGTCGTCGAGGACGACGTCCGCGCTCTCGTCGCGGCCGAGCACGGTCATCGCTGAGACGAGCGGGTAGCGCTCGCCGTCGACCTCGAGCCACGGGCGGTCCTGGACGGAGACCGGTGGCGGGGTCTGGCGCGGTGGCTGGGGGCGCTGCACGGAGGTCGGCGCGTCCTCGGGCACGTGCCGCGGCGAAGGGGGTCGCGGCACCGCCCGCTGGACGGCGGCGGCCGGGGCCGGGGCGAGCTCGTCCGGCTCGTCGTCGAGGTCCCAGCCGCCGGAGTACTCGTCGTATGCGTCGTCGTCGCCGGCCTGCTCGTCGGAGTAGGCCCGCACCTGCTCGGCGCGGTCGACGCGCTGCCGGGCGGTGGCAGGGCGCACGCGGAAGACGCCGGTCTCGAGCTCCTCGTCCTCGTCGAAGAGGACCTGCAGCGGGCCTCCGGGCTGGTAGCGCTGAGACTCGGCGTGCTCCTGGGCGGCGGCGACGAGCTCGTCCTCGAGCTCCTCGTCGAACTCGGTGAGGCGCTCGTAGTCGCTCGGGGCGAGCTCGATGGTGAAGAGGTTGGGGACGATCGTGCGGCCGCGGCCGAGCATCGTGGCCCGGTCGTCCATGGCGCGGCGCAGCGCCGAGGCGAGCTCGAGCGGCTGGACCTCGGCGCGGAAGGCGCGCGCGAAGACACCGTTGACGGTGCGCTCCAGCTTGCGCTCCATGCGCTCGAAGAGGCTCACGGAAGCCCTCCTCCCTTCGCTCGGTCTGACCCTGCCCGCATGGACATGGGTGCGCCGATCCTAACTGCGGACGCTGGAGGATCGCTGGACCCGCGCCGACGGGGGAGCGACGCGGGTCAGGACCCTGACGGCGCACCCAGCCGGGGACCCGCGACGACACGGACGGGGCCGCGTGCCGTGCGGACGTCGACCGGCTGGCCGCCCTGGGTGACGACGAGGGTCCCGTCGGCGGCGAGGGCCGCGGCCACGGCACGGACCTCGTCCATGAGGTCGCGCCACCCCGGCCCGCCCACGGCGCGGGCGATGTCACTGGGGCACGCGCTGCGCGGGTCCCGGTGGCGCAGGAGGACCCTGAACGTGGCTGCGATGCGCTCGCGGCGCGCCTGCTCGTCGGCGTCCTCCCACCACGGGTGCCCGCGCTCACCGAGCGCGACCTTGGCGTCATGGACCCGCGGACGCGCCGTCCCGGGATCGGTGCGCACCGCCCGTCGCGCGGCCATGAGCTCGGAGACGAGCTCGGCGCGCAGCGCGTCGGGGATGGCGGGGTCGCTGGCCCGCCACCGCCGACCGTCGACGAGCACGTAGCGACCGTCGTCGACGTGCTCGACCCCGTCGCTCCCGTCGCCACGGTCCGAGCTCGACCCGTCCCGGGTGTGGTGCGGCATGCAGCCGACCCTAGTGCGGGTGGGCGGTCCGGGTCAGGCGACCGCCGAGCCCAGTCGCTCGCGGGCTCCCCGACCGCGTCGGGTCGCCTCGACGGTGCCCGTGAGCGCTCCGAGGCCGGTGCGGGCGCCGTTGCCGTAGAGCGTCTCGATCCCGCCGGCCGGCACGGCGAAGGTCTCGTGCCAGATGCCCACGGCCTCGGGGTGCCGGCGCGCGACGGCGTTGAACTTCTTCCACGCCGGCAGGTGCTTGGCGTCGGCCATGGAGGCGTAGCGGTAGAGCTGGTCGGTGCTGCGCCAGTACTGGACGACCCACGGGCCGCCGCGACCCATGAGCGTGTAGGCGCCCAGGAAGCCGAGGTCCTCGGCCTCCCCGCGCTCGGCGGCCGCCCGGTTGCGGGAGAGCTCGCCGATCATCTGCGGCATGGCGACGAAGGGGGCCCACCACAGGTCGGGCCGGTGCGGCTTGCGGATCGTCATGCCGATGTGGAAGACGACGACGTCGCCGTCGTGGGCGTGGGTCTCGTGGCGCATGGTCTCTCCCAAGAGGCCGGATAGTGATGGTATCCAGTATTGGGTACCGCTACTATCCAGCGCAAGAGGTGAGGCGCGTGAAGATCTCCGAGCTGGCTGCGGCCACCGACGTGCCGGTGGCGACCCTGAAGTACTACCTGCGTGAGGGGCTGCTCCCTCCCGGGGAGGCCCTGACGCGGACGAGTGCCGCCTACGGGCCGGAGCACGTCGAGCGCGTGCGACTGGTCCGCGCACTCATCGGCGTCGGCGGGCTGTCCGTCGCGACGACGAGGCGGGTGCTCACCGTCATCGACCAGCCCGGCACCGGCCGGGTCGACGTCCTCGGCGCGGCCCAGCGGGCGCTCCTGGGTGAGGAGTTCGTCGGTGAGCCGCCGCCCGCGGACGCGCCGGCGCCGGAGTCGCGGGCCCGCCGCTGGCTCGCGGACATGGGGTGGCAGGTCCACCCGCACGACCCGGTCATCGACGACCTCGACACGGCGTGGGCGGCCTGCGACGCCGCGGGCCTGGGCCTCGACGAGGAGCGGATGGCGGCGTACGCGGAGGGGGTTCTGCGGATCGCCCGGGCCGACGTCGACTCCGTCCCGGCGGACCCGGCCGGCGCCGTGCGCCAGGTCGTCCTCGGCACCGTCCTCGTCGACCCGGTCCTCGCCCCCCTTCGCCGCCTCGCCCAGCAGCACCTCGCGGTGAGCGAAGGGGAGTGACCCGCGGCCCGCGTCCACCGCACCCTGAGGAGCCCTCGTCCACCGCTCCCTGGGGAGCCCTCGTCCACCGCTCCCTGAGGAGCTTGCGCAGCAAGCGTCTCGAAGGGCCCGACTCGCGCCCCCACACCCACCGCTCCCTGAGGAGCTTGCGCAGCAAGCGTCTCGAAGGGACCGATCCCCCGCTTTGGGATTCCGCCAGGTCATGGGGCACAATGAGACGGCTCACGCGCCCATGGCGCGCGGGGCATCACTCATTGCGCGAGTGGCGGAACGGCAGACGCGCTGGCTTCAGGTGCCAGTGTCCGAAAGGGCGTGGGGGTTCAAATCCCCCCTCGCGCACAAGCAGTGGCTGGCCCCGGGTCCTCGGACCCGGGGCCTCGTCCGTTCCCGGGTCGGGATCAGGTCCCGGGGCCGAAGCGCGCGTCCCGGGTCACGGGGGCGTCGTCCTGCTCAGGGTCGACGCGGCGGTCGAGCACCAGGCTCAGCGCCAGCAGGGCGGCACCGAGCACGAGGCCCGCGTGCCACGTGCCGAGGAACCCGAGCATCCCGATGACCAGCAGCGCCAGGCGGTAGTAGCTGCGGTCCACGCGACCGAGAGGTCGCCGTCGTGCGGCCGACCAGGCCAGCCAGAGCAGGGTGGCCACGACCGCGACGCTGATGGCGGGACCGGGCCAGGCCTGCTCACGCCACGAGCCGTCGCGGGCCGCGGCGCCTGCCAGGACGTAGGCCAAGACGCCGAGCGGGATGCCGACCACGGTGACCAGGATCGGCCACGCGATCCACCGCGGAGCGTCTCCGTGCTGCGCACGCGGCCGCCCGGAGTCCCCGCTCACCACAGACGCCCTCCCCGCCGACGCCCCGCGCGTCCTTGACGGCACCCTACGCGGGCGCGTCGGCTCGAGTCCGCCGAGGCGTCCCCGAGGTCGAACGAATAAACACGGCTCGATTTGTGAATTAAATGCTCGGGGGAGAAGACTGACCGCGCCGGTGCAGGTGAGCGTGATCCGGCCGGGTCACGCCCTCCACCGAGGTGGCGCGAGAGCCGTGCCACCGCTCCAGGAGGTCGTCCGTGCTGTCACCCGAGTCCGCCGAGATCGTCCGGTCGACGTTGCCCGTCATCGGCGCCAAGATCGACGAGATCACCCCGATCTTCTACCGTCGGATGTTCGCCGCCCACCCCGAGCTGGAACGCGATCTCTTCAACCGCGGCAACCAGGCCCAGGGTGACCAGCAGCGGGCGCTCGCCGGTGCCATCGCCGCCTACGCGACGCTCCTCGTCAGCTCGCCGGAGAGCGAGGTCGACGGGCTCCTCTCGCGCATCGCGCACAAGCACGCCTCGCTCGGCATCGCCCCCGACCAGTACCCGATCGTCCACCGGCACCTCTTCGAGGCGATCGCCCAGGTGCTCGGCGACGCGGCGACGCCCGAGATCGTCGCGGCCTGGGAGGAGGTGTACTGGCACATGGCCCACGCGCTCATCCGGATCGAGCAGGGCCTCTACTCCCGCTTCGGCGTCGAGCCGCACGAGGTGTGGCAGGAGCTCATCGTCACCGCGCGCCACCACGAGTCGCCCGACACGGTCGCCTTCACCGTCGCCCGGCGCGACGGGACGCCACTGCCGCAGGCCCTGCCCGGCCAGTACGTCTCGGTGCAGGTCCCGCTGGCCGACGGTGCCCGCCAGATCCGCCAGTACAGCCTGACGGGAGCGCCCGACAGCCCGACGTGGGGCTTCACGGTCAAGGCGATCCGCGAGAGCGAGGCCGCCGGTCTCCCGGCCGGCGAGGTCTCGACGTACCTCCACGAGGAGGTCTTCGAGGGCGACACGCTGCGCGTCTCCCTCCCCTTCGGCGACCTCGTCCTCGAGGAGGGCAGCGACCCGGTCCTGCTCGTCTCCGCGGGCATCGGCTGCACACCGATCATCGGCATGCTCCACCACCTCGCCCGGGAGGGCGCCGACCGTCCCGTCACCGTCCTGCACGCCGACCGTTCGCCTGCGCGCCACGCCCACCGCCGCGAGCTCGCCGACCTCGTCGGCCGGATCGACGACGCGCGGCTGCACCACTGGTACGAGGACCTCGGGTCGCGTGCGGCGACCGAGACCGTGCGGCACGGTCGCATCGACCTCGCGTCGGACGACATCGACCCCTCCGCGGAGGTCTACCTCTGCGGTCCGCTGCCCTTCATGGAGTCCGTCCGCGGGCAGCTCGCCGAGCGCGGCGTCCCCGAGGAGCGGATCCACTACGAGGTCTTCGGACCGGACACCTGGATCCCGCACGTGGACACCGCCGGCGTCTGAGGACCACGACGACGAAGGGGGCCGCACCAGCGGGTGCGGCCCCCTTCGCCCTCGTCGTGCGGCAGAGTCGGGGCATGACGTACACGACGATCACGCACGACCTCGACGACGGGGTCCTCACCGTCACCCTCGACCGGCCGGACCAGCTCAACTCCTTCACGCCGCAGATGGCCGAGGAGCTCGAGCAGACCTTCCGGGAGGTCAACGACGACGACGCGGTACGCGCGGTGGTCGTCACCGGCGCCGGGCGCGCCTTCTGCGCCGGGATGGACCTGGGGGCGGAGGGCAATGTCTTCGGGCTCGACGAGACGATGAGCCCGTCGCTGGCGGACATGGACCGGCTCGAGGACCCCGCGCTCATCGCGGGCGTGCGCGACACGGGCGGCCGCGTGACGCTGGCGATCCACGACTGCCGCAAGCCGGTCATCGCGGCGATCAACGGCCCGGCCGTCGGCATCGGCGCCACGATGACCCTGGCGATGGACGCCCGCCTGGTGTCGAGCAAGGCCAGGGTCGGCTTCGTCTTCGGCCGCATCGGGATCGTGCCGGAGGCCGCGTCGAGCTGGTTCCTGCCGCGCATCGTCGGGCTGCCGACCGCCCTCGACCTCGTCCTCTCCGCCGACATCCTCGACGCGGACGCGACGGTCGCCGCGGGGCTGGCGGACGGCCCGCACGCGCCGGACGACCTGCTCACGGCGGCCCGCGCGCTCGCCGACCGGTGGACGAAGGGGAGGTCCCCCGTCGCCGTCGCCCTCGCGCGGCAGATGCTGCGGCGCAATGCAGCCCAGGACCACCCGGCCGAGGCGCACCGGATCGACTCGCTGGCGATGTTCCACACGAGCATCGGTGACGGCAAGGATGGCGTCGCGGCCTTCCTCGAGAAGCGGGACCCGCAGTTCACCGGGTGGGCGTCGCAGATGCCGGACTTCTACGACGAGTGGATCGGCGGGTGAGCCACGCGTGGCCGGGGCCCACCCGCGGGTGGCGACGGCTCAGGCGCGCGCCGGCCGGTAGGTCAGGTGCGTGACGAGCGACGTCGCGCGGACCGACACCCGCTCCATCCGCTGGGCCGGCACGCCCTCGAAGAGCCGCTCGCCCGCCCCGAGGATGCTCGAGGTGACGTGCAGGCGCAGCTCGTCGAGCAGGCCGGCGGCGAGGAACTGGTTGACCGTGCTCGCTCCGCCGGCGACGGAGATGTTGCCGTCGCCGGCCGCCGCACGGGCCCGCTCGAGCGCGACCTCGATGCCCTCGGTGACGAAGTGGAAGGTCGTCCCGCCCGCCATCTCGATCGGCTCGTGGGGGAAGTGCGTCAGGACGAAGACGGGGCCGTGGTACGGCGGCTCGTCACCCCACCAGCCGCGCCAGTCGCGGTCCCACTCACCGCGGACGGGACCGAACATGTTGCGACCCATGATCGTCGCGCCCGCGTCGAGGATCGCGTCGACCTCGGCCCGGTTGCCCTCGTAGTCCTCGAGCATCCACGCGTGGAGCGCGCCGTCCTCGATCTCGCCCATGGGCGCGGCCTCGCTCTGGTGCGGCCCCGCGGCGAAGCCGTCGGCGGAGACCGCGATGTCGGTGCAGACGATGCCCACGGCGCCGCCCCCTTCGTCTCAGATGAACTCGAGCGGGTCGAACTCGTCGATCTCGATGACCCGGACGCGCGGCAGCCGGCTCCTGAAGGCCGAGACGTCGTACTCCAGGTCGAAGAACTCCATGCCGTCGACCTGCCGCAGCCCGTTCGCCATGAACTCGCCGAAGCCGACGACGCCGATGCGGCGCTCCTCGTCCCGCGCGAGCGCCTCCATCTGCGGGGTGAAGTCGTTGTCGTGGCTGACGAGCATGACGTCCGCGTCGCGCTCCAGGAGCGCCTCGGCGGTGCGCTGGATCGCGATGTCGACGACCTTGCCCTCGCCGCGCAGCGGCACGGGCCGGTAGCCCATGGCGAGCAGCGCCTGGACGAAGGAGGCCGGCAGCTCACCGGCGACGGCGAGGAAGAACAGACCCTTGACCGGCTGGTCCCACGCGGTCTCGGTGTACTCCAGCAGCGTGTTCCACCGCGGGCGCTCCTGCGGCTCCGGACGGCGGCCGAGGACGGAGACCCCCAGGGTCGCGTCGATGTTTTCCCCGTCGACGAGGAGGTACGTGGTGCGCTCGGCCATGCTCGGACCTTACTGTGGGTCGGGTCGGCGCGTCTGCCGGCACGACGACGAAGGGGAGTGAGCCGCCCGTGTGCATGCCGGTCCGGTGCCCGAGATGTGGCAAGACGACGTGGAGCGGGTGCGGCGAGCACGTCGCCCAGGTGCGGGCGCAGGTGCCCGCCGACCAGTGGTGCCAGTGCCCGGAGAACGCCGATCCCGACGCCTAGCTAGTCGAGGGTGATGCGGACCTTCGGAGGCTCCCCCTCGGCGCCGGCGAGCTGCCACAGCCGCCCGAGGGTCGGCTGCAGGAGCCAGGCGCCGATCTGCCGCACGAGGACGGTCACGGCCTGCTCGGTCACGGGCACCCGGCTGCGGGTGACGCCGTGGTCGCGCAGGGTCTGGGTCTGGGCGACCGTCTCCTGGACGAGCTTGCGGGCCAGCCCGACGTCGCCCGGCTCGGGGGTGACGACGACGCGTCGCAGGTAGTCGACGACGTCGGGGTTGCCGGCGAACATCCGGGCGATGGCGCGGTCGCGGGCCGCCGCGATCTCGGCGGTGCTCCCTTCGAGCGGGACCGAGGCGAGGGCCTCGCGGAACCGCAGCACGACGAAGTCGTCCACGGCCTCCCGCAGCCCGTCCTTGCCCCCGAAGTGGTGCCCGACGAGACCGGGTGCGACCCCGGCGGAGCGGGCGACCTCACGCAGGCTCGTCGCCCCGACGCCACGCGCCGCGAAGAGCGCGAGGGCCGTCGCGCGGATCCGCTCGCGCGAGTCGGTCGCGGGTGAGGTCACGGGGCTCCCTTTTGCTCGTCGTGTGAACTGTCGGACACACCATTGCACAAGTGTTCAACGCGTGCGTAGGGTGCGCAGCAGATCATCCCCCCGTGACCCGAAGGAGCCGGCCATGCCCGAGCAGCCCCAGGCCGTCATCTACGACGCCGTCCGCACCCCCCGTGGGAAGGGGAAGTCGTCCGGCTCCCTCCACGAGGTCAAGCCGATCGACCTGACCGTCGGTCTCCTGCACGCGCTGCGGGAGCGCAACCCCGGGCTGGACGCCGCGCAGGTCGACGACCTCGTCATGGGCATCGTCTCGCCGGTCGGCGACCAGGGCGCGGTCCTCCCGCGCATCGCCGCGCTCAAGGCCGGCTACCCGGAGCCGGTCGCGGGCGTGCAGCTCAACCGCTTCTGCGGCTCCGGCCTGGAGGCCGTCAACCAGGCGGCCTCGCGCGTGCGCTCCGGCTTCGAGGACCTGCTCATCGCCGGTGGCGTCGAGTCGATGTCGCGCGTGCCCATGGGCAGCGACGGCGGCGCGTGGGCGCTGGACCCGCGGACCTCGCTCGAGACCGACTTCGTCCCGCAGGGCATCAGCGCCGACCTCATCGCGACGATCGAGGGCTACGACCGCGCCGAGGTCGACCGCTTCGCCGCGCAGTCCCACGAGCGCGCCGCGGCGGCGTGGGCGGGCGGGTACTTCGACCGGTCCGTCATCCCCGTCACGGACGCCAACGGCATCACGATCCTCGACCGCGACGAGACGATCCGCCCCGGCACGACCGCCGAGTCGCTCGGCGGGCTGCGCCCCTCCTTCGCCGCGATGGGCGAGCAGGGCGGCTTCGACTTCGTCGCCACGGAGAAGTACCCGCACGTCGACCAGATCAGGCACGTGCACCACGCCGGGAACTCCTCGGGCATCGTCGACGGCGCGGCCCTGCTGCTCGTCGGCAACGAGCGCGTCGGCGAGGAGATGGGCCTCACCCCCCGCGCCCGCATCATCTCGACCGCCGTCATCGGCTCCGAGCCGACGATCATGCTCACCGGTCCCGCGCCCTCGTGCCGCAAGGCGCTCGACCGCGTCGGCATGACCGCCGGGGACATCGACCTCGTCGAGATCAACGAGGCCTTCGCGGCCGTCGCCCTCAAGCTCATGCGCGACATGGGCTGGAGCGAGGAGCAGACCAATGTCAACGGCGGCGCGATCGCCATGGGCCACCCGCTCGGTGCCACGGGCGCGATGATCCTCGGCACGCTCGTCGACGAGCTCGAGCGCCGCGACCTCGAGCGCGGCATCGCCACCCTGTGCATCGGCGGCGGCATGGGTGTCGCGACCGTCGTCGAGCGCGTCTGACCCCCCTTCGTCACGGACAGGAATCGAAGAACAGCCATGAGCGAGAACATGATCCGGTACGAGCGCGACGACGAGGGCATCGTCACCCTGACGATGGACGACCCCGGCGCCGGCGCCAACACCATGAACGACACGTACACCGCGGCGATGGGGGAGACCGTCGACCGCCTCGAGGCCGAGCGCGACGAGATCACCGGCGTGGTCCTGACCTCCGCCAAGAAGACCTTCTTCGCCGGCGGCAACCTCACCGACCTGCAGTCGGTCACCCCCGAGAGGGCCGGCGAGTTCTTCGCCGGCATCGAGCGCATCAAGTCCCAGCTGCGCCGGCTGGAGCAGCTCGGCACGCCGGTCGTCGCCGCGATCAACGGCACCGCCCTCGGTGGCGGTCTCGAGCTCGCGCTCGCGACGCACCACCGCATCGCCGTCGACGACCCCAGGATCAAGCTCGGCCTGCCCGAGGTCACCCTCGGGCTGCTGCCGGGTGGCGGCGGCGTCACGCGCCTCGTAAGGATGCTCGGCATCCAGGAGGCCCTCATGGGCTGGCTGCTGCAGGGTCAGCAGTACGCCCCGGCGCAGGCGCAGGCGAAGGGGGTCGTCGACCAGCTCGTCGCCACCCGCGAGGAGCTCGTCCCGGCCGCCAAGCAGTGGATCCGCGAGCACCGCGACGACGAGAGCGCGGCCGTGAAGCCGTGGGACGTCAAGGGGTACAAGATCCCCGGTGGCACCCCGTCGGTCCCGAAGTTCGCGGCCAACCTGCCGGCCTTCCCCGCGAACCTGCGCAAGACGCTCAAGGGTGCCCCGACCAGGTCGCCCCGCGCGATCCTCGCGGCGGCCGTCGAGGGCGCCCAGGTCGACTTCGACACCGCGAGCCGCATCGAGTCGCGCTACATCACCGAGCTCGCCGCCGGTCGTGAGTCGACGGCGATGATCCAGGCCTTCTTCTTCGACCTGCAGGCGATCAACAGCGGCAAGCTGCGCCCGGCGGGCATCGAGAAGCGGACCGTCGGCAGGGTCGGCATCCTCGGCGCCGGGATGATGGGTGCCGGCATCGCCTACTCCGCCGCGATGGCGGGCATCGACGTGGTCCTCAAGGACGTCTCGGTCGAGGGCGCGGCCAGGGGCAAGGGTTACTCGGAGAAGCTCCTCGCCCGGCGCGTCGAGCGCGGCAAGCTCTCGGACGACGCCGCCAGCACCATCTTGGCGCGCATCACCCCGACGGCCGACGCGGCGGACCTCGCCGGCGTCGACGTCGTCATCGAGGCCGTCTTCGAGGACTACGAGCTGAAGAAGCAGGTCTTCACCGAGGTTGAATCAGTGGTCGAGTCCGATGTGCTGCTGTGCTCCAACACCTCGACGCTGCCGATCACCTCGCTGCAGGAGTTCGCGACCCGGCCCCGGGACTTCATCGGCCTGCACTTCTTCTCCCCGGTGGACAAGATGCAGCTCGTCGAGATCATCCGCGGTGAGCAGACCTCCGACGAGGCGGTCGCCCGCGCGGTCGACCTCGTCCAGCAGATCCGCAAGATCCCCGTGGTCGTCGGCGACGGCCGCGGCTTCTACACGAGCCGGGTCTTCGGCACGCTGATCCTCGAGGGTGCCGTCGCGGTGGCCGAGGGGATCGACCCGATGGTCGTCGAGCGGGCCGCGACGAGCGCCGGCTTCCCGGCGCCGCCGCTGGCGATGCTCGACGAGGTCTCGTTGACCCTCACCCAGCACATCCGCGCGGAGGCCGAGAAGGGCGCTGCCGCGGAGGGCAGGACCCTGACCAAGGGCCCGGGCGAGGAGCTCATCGACAGCCTCGTGGCCGAGGGGCGCAAGGGCCGCGCCGCAGGCGCCGGCATGTACGACTACCCGGCGGACGGCCCCAAGGTGCTGTGGCCCGGCCTGCGCGAGCGGTTCGCGAAGGGGACGCAGGTTCCGATGCGCGACCTGCAGGACCGGTACCTCTTCGTCATGGCGCTGGAGACCGCGGGCTGCTTCGAGGACGGGGTCCTCACGGACGCGGAGTCGGCCAACATCGGCGGCATCTTCGGGATCGGCTTCCCGCCGCACACCGGTGGTCCGGCGACCTTCATGACCAACTACGAAGGGGGCCTGGCCGGCTTCGTCGCCCGGGCCGACGAGCTCGCCGACACCTACGGCGAGCGGTTCCGCCCGTCGGCGTGGCTGCGCGGTCGCGTCGCCACCGGCACCCTGGTCGACCAGGCCTGACCGTGGACGCACCCCTGACCGGCGTCCGTGTCGTGTCCGTCGCGGTCAACCTGCCGGGGCCGGCCGCCGTCGCGCGGCTCACCCGGCAGGGGGCGGACGTCGTCACCGTCGTCCCGCCGGGCGGTGACCCGATGGAGCAGTTCGCGAGGGCCTACTTCGACGAGCTGCACGTCGGTCAGGAGGTGCGCCGGGTCGACCTGAAGTCCGACGCCGGCCGGGCCGAGCTCGACGAGCTGCTCGCTGCCGCAGACGTCCTCGTCACGAGCTCGCGGCCGTCGGCGCTGCGTCGGCTCGGGCTCGACTTCGCGTCCGTGCACGCGCGGCACCCGCAGGTCTGCCAGGTCGACATCGTCGGCTACCCCGGCGACGACGCGGAGACCCCCGGGCACGACCTCACGTACCAGGCCGCCACCGGCCTGCTGGGCGAAGGGGGGATGCCCGCCACCCTCGTCGTCGACCTCGCCGGGTCGGAGCGGGCAGCGGCCGAGGCCGCGGCGGCGCTCGTCGCCCGGGCCCGGGTCGGCGAAGGGGTGCGCCGCGAGGTCGCCCTCTCCGACCTGTCGGAGACGATGTCGCGCCCGCTCGCCCACCGCCTCACCGCGCCGGGCGCCCTGCTCGGGGGCGGTTTCCCGGCCTACGGCATCTACGACGGGGCCGACGGCCGCATCGCGCTCGCGGCCCTCGAGCCGCACTTCACCGCCCGCCTGCTCGAGGTCCTCGGCATCCCGGCCGAGGAGCTCTCCCGCGAGCGACTCCAGGCCGTCTTCGCGGAGCGCTCCGTCGACGAGTGGGAGGAGTGGGCGCAGGCCCACGACATCCCGCTCACCCCCCTTCGCGCCGCCACCGCTCCCTGACCCGCCCACCGCACGCCCGCCACCGCTCCCGCTGCCTGCAGCAATTCGGCGGCTACGGCTACATGCTCGAGTACCCGATCGCGCGCCTGTACGCCGGCGCTCGCGTGCACAAGATCTACGGCGGGACCAACGAGATCACGGAGGAGCTGATCTCCCGCACCCTGTGAGTCCCTTCCCGCTCCGTCCGTGCGTTGTCTAAGGTCGCACCATGGGTCTGACTGATGTGATTCTCGTGCGGCACGGCCAGTCCGAGGGGAATGTCGCTGCGGAACGAGCGCAGGCGGAGCGCAGGGACCGGATCGAGGTGCCGGCGCGGGACCCCGACGTCGTGCTGTCGCAGGTCGGGCAACGACAGGCCGACGCCGTGGGGCGCTGGTTGACCGCGCTCCCACCTGATGAGCAGCCCCAGGTGATCTGGACGAGTCCCTATCGTCGCGCTCGCGAGACGGCGGAGCGCGCCCTGGCCGTCGCCGAGGTGGACCTCGACTACCGCGTCGACGAGCGGCTGCGGGACCGCGACATGGGGATCACCGACCAGCTCACCGCGCAGGGGATCACGGCCCGCTTCCCCGAGGAGGCGGAGCGACGCCAGTGGCTGGGCAAGTTCTACTACCGCCCGCCGGGCGGCGAGTCGTGGGCCGATGTCGCCCAACGCGTGCGCGGCGTGCTGACCGATCTCGCCAACACCGAGACGCACGAGCGGGTCCTCGTCACCGGGCACGACGTCGTCCTGCTGCTCTTCTGCTACGTCGCCGAGGGCCTCGGCGAGGAGGAGGTGCTCGAGCGGGCGCGCACCAACGGGTTGCGCAACGCCGCCATCTGCCGGATCCGCCGCGACGAGGAGTCCGTGACCGGATGGGTCGTGACGGAGTACAACCTGGACTCCCACCTGCGCGAGGAGGGCGTCGAGGTGACGGATCAGCCCGGCGCCTCGGACGAGGTCGGGGCCGAGCGTGCCTGAGGAGAGCGCTCCTCGAGGGCCCGACAGCGGCGTGGTCGCGGGGGTGGAGGGCGGCTCGCCGAGGTTGCCGCGCCTGGTCACCCCGGCGCTGCTGCGGTCCTGGCCGCTGCCCGAGCCGGACGGGACCAAGTACAGCCGTGGCCTGGCCCTCGTGGTGGGCGGCTCCTGCTCGACCCCCGGCGGAGCGATCCTGGCCGGGGTCTCCGCGCTGCGGATGGGTGCCGGTCGGCTGCACCTGGCCACGGCGGAGGGGGTCGCCACGCAGGTGGCCGTCGCGGTGCCCGAGTGCGGCACGACAGGGCTGCCGCAGGACGGCCGTGGTGCCGTCACGGGGGAGGACTGCGGGGTCCTGCTCGAGTGGGAGCTGTCGCGAGCGGATGCGGTGCTCGTCGGACCCGGTCTCTCCGACGCCGAGGGCTCGGCCCGGCTCCTCCACGAGGTCGTCGGGGTGCTGCCGGAGGGCACCCCCATCGTCCTCGACGCGTTCGCGGCGACGATACTGCCGGACGTCCCGGACCAGGTCGCCCGCGCACTCGCCGGCAGGCTCCTGCTCACCCCCAACTCCAGCGAGCTGGCCCGGCTCGTCGACCGGGACACGCTGGCCGAGGACGACGTCGTGGATGCTGCCCTGGCCGTGGCGCGGCGGTTCGGCGCGGTGGTGAGCTGCGACAGCTGGATCGTCGCCGGCGGCGATGTCTGGCAGGTCACGACCGGTGACACCGGGCTCGGCACGTCGGGCAGTGGTGATGTCGTGGCCGGGGCCGCCCTGGGTCTGCTCTCACGGGGCGCCGGGCTGGTGCAGTCGCTGGTCTGGGCGAAGTACGTCCACGCGGCTGCCGGCGACGCCCTCGCAGCCCGCTTCGGTCGGGTCGGCTACCTCGCGAGCGAGATCCCACCGGAGCTGCCCCTCGTCCTCGGGACGCTGCGGGGCGACTGAGTCCCCGAGCGAACGCTCGGCCCGCAGCGCCGGCAGGAGGCACCACACGCCGCCCAGGCCGAAGACGCCGGCGGCCGCCATCGCGAGCTGGGTCGACGTCGCGGAGGCGAGCAGACCGGCCAGGGGCATGGTGATCGCGGTGAAGCCGAAGGCCGACATCGAGGCGAGCGACAGCACGGTCGAGCGGTTGGCCGAGCTCGCCTCGCGGTGCAGCAGCGCGTTGTAGGCCGGGCCCTGCATGCCGTGGCCGGTGTAGGCGAGCAGGTGGGCGATGACGAGGCCGATGGGGCCGACCGCCAGCGCCATGCCGATCGTCAGGACGCTGTGCACGAGCCGGCCGAGGATCGCCGCGCGGGCCACGCCCCAGCGAGCAGAGGCCCTGCCGCACGCCCACGCCCCGACCGCGAAGACGAGCCACGCGACGGCCGCGATCGGACCCATGACGACGCCGGCGCGCTCCTCGCCGCCGAGGAGCTCGGCCATCCGCACCGGGGTGAGCGACTCCGAGGCGATGAGCGCCGTGCTCCAGAAGCACTCGAGCAGCACCAGCCCGCGCAGCACCGGGTTGTCGCGCACGAGCCGCAGACCGGACCCGATGATGCGCGGCGTGGCCCTGGCCGACGTCGCCGCGCGGGCCCAGCCCGTCGAGTCGAGGTGGGTGACCGGTTCGCGCATGAGCGCGACGACCGCGACCAGGTGGACCACCGACAGCGCCAGGCAGACGACGACCGGCAGCCACAGCGCCGAGTGCGACCCGATCGGGTGCCACGCGACGAGCCCACCGGACAGCAGCGCCCCACCGGCGATCGCCAGGCCGAGGATCGAGGTCGAGCGGGAGAGGTCCTGGTCGACGTCCGCGCCCGGACGGCTCACGTGGACCGTGTCGACGTACCAGGCCTCCAGCGGCCCCGAGTCGAGCGCGCGGAAGACACCGGTGAGCAAGGACGCGAGGATGAAGGCGAGGAAGGACTGGGCCACGAGCAGCGCCACCATCGACGCGACGTTGGCGACCGCGGCCGCGACCAGCACCGGGCGGCGGCCGAGCGCGTCGGCGAAGCCGGACGTCGGCAGCTCCAGTGCCACGACCGCGACGCCCATGACCGCGGAGGCGGTGAGGGCCTGCGGGAGGGTCAGACCCCGCTCGAGCTGCCAGAGCGTGAAGAGCCCGACGACGAAGCCGATCGGCAGCCAGCGGGTCGTCGTCAGGGTGAGGAAGACGCGGCGGGCGGCATCGGGGGAGAGCGGCTCACGCATCCCAGGGGTCCTCGTCCTCGGTGGGGAAGCTCGAGACGATGACGGCGTAGCGGCGCTGGCCCTCCTCGAGGGGGCCGGGGGTCGGGGGATGCTCCTCGAGGACCTCCCAGACGAGGGCCTCGAAGCGCTCCTGGATCCTCGCCGCCTGCTCCGCCGTCACGGGCACCTGCAGATCGCTGATCGAGGTGAGCGGACGCCAGGCGCCGGATTCGCCCCCACGGCGGGTCGCGGCCGCCTGCATCCGGCTCGCCGAGTGTGTCACCGCCAGCTGGTGGAAGGCGTCGGTGGCGTCCCTCCCTTCGTCCGTGGTCACGTCCTCGTCGCGCACCGAGGTCGACAGCGCGCTCGCCCGCCACCAGCGGTCCCGCCTGGTGCCGAGCTCGGGCGCCTCCTCGATGAACCCGTGCTCCGCGAGCTGGCGCAGGTGGTAGCTCGTCGCGCCAGAGTTGAGCCCGAGGCGGCGCGCGACCTGGCTCGCCGTGGCGGGGCCGAGCGTGCGCAGCATGCCGAGCAGGCGCAGGCGCACCGGGTGCGAGAGGGCCTTGAGCTGGGTGATGTCGGGGACGACGGACTCCATGGGACGAGGCTAGACCGCAAAGGTGTGTTTGCAAAGAGGCGTATGCGATGCACTGTTCGCGCGGACGTCAGGCGGTGTTCTCCCTTCGCGCCTAGCGTCGGGCGCATGACTCGACTCAAGGGGTACGCCGCCCTCCTCGGTGTCGCCGCACTGGCCGCGACCGCCGCTCCCGCCACCGCCACCCCTCAGGCGAAGGGGGGTCCCGGCACCCAGACCGTGCGCTTCGCGACCTTCAACGCCTCGCTCAACCGCGCCACCGAGGGCCAGCTCGTCAACGACCTCTCGACACCCGACGACGTCCAGGCCCGCAACGTCGCCGAGACGATCCAGCGCGCGGACCCGGACGTGGTGCTCGTCAACGAGTTCGACTACTCGCCGGAGGCCGCCGAGCTCTTCCGCGACAACTACCTCGCGGTCGGCCAGCGCGGTGCGGACCCCATCGCGTACCCGTACCACTACATCGCCCCGAGCAACACGGGCGTGCCGAGCGGCCACGACCTCAACGACGACGGCCGGGTCGGCGGGGGCGACGACGCGTTCGGCTTCGGGCTCTTCCCGGGGCAGTACGGCATGGTCGTCTACAGCAAGTACCCGATCGACCTCGACCGCGTGCGGACCTTCCAGGAGTTCCGCTGCGCCGACATGCCGGGCAACCGCATCCCCACGGACTACTACTCGCCGGCCGAGCAGGCCGACCTGCGGCTGAGCTCCAAGAGCCACTGGGACCTGCCGATCGAGATCGGCCGCAAGGACGTGCACTTCCTCGTGAGCCACCCGACGCCGCCCACCTTCGACGGTCCCGAGGACCGCAACGGTCGGCGCAACGCGGACGAGATCCGCTTCTGGGGCGACTACGTCACGGGTGGGCGGACCGCCTCGTACATCCACGACGACGAAGGGGGCCGGGGCGGGCTGGCGCGCGACGCGCGCTTCGTCATCGCCGGCGACCAGAACGCCGACCCGAACGACGGCGACAGCACGGACGGCGCCATCCACCAGGTCCTCGACAACCCGCGCGTCAACACCTCGCACACCCCGACGAGCGCGGGTGGCGTCGAGGCCAGCGAGACCCAGGGCGGGATCAACGCCGAGCACGTCGGCGACCCGGCCCAGGACACGGCCGACTTCGCCGAGCCGCCGGGCAACCTCCGGGTGGACTACGTGCTGCCGAGCCGCAACCTGCCGATCCGCGACTCCGGGGTCTTCTGGCCCACGAGCGACAGCCCGCTGCACCGCCTGACCGGCACCTACCCCTTCCCGACGAGCGACCACCGGCTCGTCTGGGCGGACGTGAAGGTCGCGGGGAGCGGGACGCGACGCTGACCCCCTTCGTCCGCAGCTGAGCAAGACTTTCCTCGCCTTCGCAAGAGTTTGAAACTCTTGCGAAGGCGAGGTTTATCGGGTGACCCGATAAACCTGGGGCGCATGGGGTTCGGGGGCGGACAGGCGGGCGCGTTAGTGTCGCAACATGTCAGCTGCGGCCGTCGGTGACGATCCCTCCACGCTGCTCGACGACTACCGCGAGGTCGTCACGAGCAGCGAAGGGGTGGACGAGCTCGTCACCCTCGACGGGGTCCGCGAGGCCGCGCAGCCGCTCGCGGACCAGCTCGCCGGGGCCGGGCTGCCCGCGCTGCTCGCCGCCCGCGCGGCCGCCCGCCGCTTCGTCGCCGACGACGGCATCACCTACGGCGCCGGGGTCCCCGCGGAGGGCAGCGACGCCGCCGAGGGGCCGCAGGTCCCGACCGAGCCGCGCGAGTGGGAGCTCGACCCGCTCCCGCTGACCTTCGGCCCGGCCGAGTGGGCGCGGCTGGAGCAGGGCGTCAGGCAGCGCTCCGCCCTCCTCGACGAGGTGCTCACCGACCTCAGCGGCGAGCAGCGGCTCGTGCGCCACGGCATCCTGCCGGGCGCCGCGGTCTTCGGCCACGACGGGTGGTTGCCGCAGGCCGACGGGATCCGCGTCCCCGGACCGCGCCAGCTCGTCATGCCGGCGATGGACCTGGCCCGCGACCGCAACGGCACCTGGCGGGTCTTCGCCGACCGGACGCAGGCACCGAGCGGCGCGGGCTTCGCCATGGCCAACCGGCGGATCACCGCCCGGGTCCTGCCCGACCTGCACCGCGAGGTCGATCTCGCCAGGCTGCGCGGCTTCTTCTTCCAGGTGCACAAGGCGCTCGTCGCGGCGGCCCCCGAGACCGACGACGTGCCCCGGATCGTCATCCTCACGCCGGGCGCGCTCAGCGACGCCGCCTTCGACGAGGCCCTCCAGTCCACGGTCCTCGGCGTGCCCGTCGTCGAGTCCGAGGACCTCGTGAGCCGGGACGGCCGGATCTGGATGCGCACGACCTCCGGGCTCACCCCGGTCGACGTCATCATGCGCCGGGTCGAGGGCGACGCAGTCGACCAGCTCGACCTGCGCGGCGACTCCCGGCTCGGGCTGCCGGGCATGGTCGAGGCCGCCCGCCTCGGCAACGTCTCGATCGTCAACCCCGTCTCCTCCGGCGTCCTGGAGAACCCTGCCCTCATCCCGTACCTGCCGCAGATCTGCCGGCACGTCCTCGGCGAGGACCTCTCGCTCGCCTCGACGCAGACGTGGTGGGCCGGCGAGCCGACGCACCTCAGCCACATCGTCACCCAGCTCTCCAGCCTCGTCGTCAAGCCCGCCTCGCGCCAGGGCAACACCAACTCGATCTTCGGCTGGGAGCTGAGCGCGCAGGAGCGCGACGACCTCGCGATGCGCATCCAGGCGGAGCCGTGGCGGTGGACGGCGCAGGACCCGCTGACGATGTCGACCGCCCCCGTGGTCACGGCCGGCGGGCTCGAGCCGCGCAGTGTCGTGCTGCGCACCTTCGCCGTCGCCGACGAGGACGACTACGCGGTCATGCCCGGTGGTCTCGCCCGGGTCGCCGTGCGCCCCGACTCCGGGGCGATCTCGAGCATCAGCGGGGCGATGAGCAAGGACGTGTGGGTCCGCGCGGACCCCGACGCGCCGCGCGAAGGGGAGGTCCTCACCTTCCCCAGCGTCCATGGCGGGACGGCGAGCGGCTACGCCGCCCCGGCACCGCGCGTCGCCGCCGACCTGTACTGGATGGGCCGCTACGCCGAGCGGGCCGAGGCCGCTGCCCGGCTGCTGCGCGTCGCCGACAACCTCGTCGACGACCACGCGGCCCGGCCGGGGACGACCGGCCACACCGCGATGCTCGCGATCCTCGACGCCGTCACCGAGGTCATGTCGGTCTCGCCCGGGTTCCAGGGCGAGGGCGCCGCGGCTCGCCGCGAGGACCCGCTGCCGTACCTGCGCGAGCTCACGCTCGAGCCGCGGGTCGTCGGGTCGGTCGCCTACAGCACCCACCGCGCCGTCATCGCCGCCCAGGCCGTGCGCGAGAGCCTCTCGCTCGACACCTGGCTGGTCATGTCGCGCCTCGAGCGCACCCTCCAGCACGCCGTCCCGCAGGACGACCTGCAGGAACTGCTCATGGAGACCATCGAGGGCCTGCTCGCGCTCGCGGGCATCGGGATCGAGTCGCTCATCCGCGACCCCGCCTGGGCCTTCACCGACGCCGGCAAGCGGGTCGAGCGCGCCCAGCAGACGATCCGGCTGCTCTCCAGCGTGCTCGCCGTCGAGCGCGCGCCCGTCGTCGAGGGCACGACGACCGAGGCCGCGCTCATGGCCGCAGAGTCCGTCATCACCTACCGGCGCCGGCTCACCGGTGGCCTCGGGAGCCTGTCCTCGCTCCAGGCCGCCGTCGACCTGCTCCTGCGGGACGTCACCAACCCGCGCTCGGTCGCCTTCCAGGTCGAGCGGCTCGTCGAGGCCCTCGACCTCATCGACGACGAGGACGCGCTGCCGCTGGCGCGCGAGCTGACGGAGCGGATCGCGGCCCTCGACCTCGACGAGCTCTTCGCCGACGCCCGCGCGCCCCTCGGTGAGGCACTCACCCGGCTCGGCAACGACCTGCGCACGATCCACCGCACGATCGACGCCTCGTACTTCAGCCGCAAGACCCCCGGACGCAATGTCCAGTGGGTCCAGTGGAACGGTGGGGAGGAGTCCTGGTGAGCATCGACAACACCTCTGTCCCCCCGCACCCGCCGGCCCCCGAGCCGGTCGCCACCGGCAACCCGCTGGTCCCCGTCATCAAGCCGGAGCACCACACCCTTCGTCGGTACGAGGTGCGCCACCGCACGACGTACACGTACGAGGAGTACGTCACCGACTCCTTCGGCCGGGCGCTGCTGCGGCCGCGGGAGACCGCGCAGCAGCGGGTCGTCGAGCACTCCGTCGAGATCGTGCCCGAGCCGCACATCCACACCGAGCACGTCGACCACTTCGGCAACCACTCGAGCTTCTACGAGGTGCGCACGCCGCACACCGTGCTCGACGTGTACAAGCGCAGCCTCATGGAGATCGAGTGGCCGCCGCCGGACATGGACCGGCTGGACGCGTGGACGGTCGCGGAGGTCGCCGAGCTCGTCGACGCCGGCGAGGGGATCGACCGGGCCGAGGCGGCGCAGTACCTGCTGCCGTCGGCGCTCGTCGAGATCGCACCCGAGGTCATCGCCTACTCGGCCGGCATCCTGCCCCCGGACCGGCCCTTCGGCGAGGCCCTCGTCGCGCTGTACTCCGACATCTACCGCGACTTCACGTACGCCAAGGGCACGACGAGCGTGAAGACCACGCTGCCGGAGCTGCTCGCCCAGCGCGAGGGCGTCTGCCAGGACTTCGCCCACCTCGCCGCCGGCTGCCTGCGCGCCGTCGGCATCCCCGGCCGCTACGTCTCGGGCTACATCGAGACCCGGCCGGCGCCGGGCAAGGTCAAGCTGCAGGGCTCGGACGCCTCGCACGCGTGGGTCGCGGCGATGACCCCCGACGGCGACTGGGTCGACCTCGACCCGACCAACAACCACTTCGCCGACTCGCGCTACATCGTCACCGGCTGGGGACGGGACTTCCGCGACGTCTCGCCGCTCAAGGGCGTGATCTTCGGCGAAGGGGGTGGGTCCAGCCTCAAGGTCGGCGTCGACGTCATCCCCCAGGACGGGTCGGACCCGCGCGCCGGGACGACCCCGCAGTAACCTGACGACCATGCCCGTGACTGCCTTCGTCCTCGGTGGCGGTGGCGTCCTCGGAGCGACCCAGGTGGGCATGCTGCGCGCGCTGCTCGCCGCGGACATCACGCCCGACCTCGTCGTCGGCACGAGCATCGGCTCCGTCAACGGTGCCTTCATCGCCGCCGACCCGACCGCCGAGGGCGTCGAGCGGCTCGAGGGCCTGTGGCGCGATGTCGTCAGCTCGGGGGAGATGAGCGAGAACCCCGTGCGGCAGGCCGCGCGCTTCGCGAGGCACCGCACGCACGTCATGCGGCGCGGGCTCATCGCGGACCTCGTGGAGCGGCACCTGGGGGTCGACCTCATCGAGGACCTACCGGTGCCCTTCCAGTGCGTCGCCGCGGAGATCGAGAGCTCGGCGTCGCGGTGGTTCACGTCCGGCCGGATCGGGCCGGCCGTGGCCGCGAGCTGCGCGGTGCCCGGTCTCTTCCCGCCCGTCCAGATCGACGGCGCGCACTACTACGACGGCGGGCTCGTGCACTCGATCCCCGTGGGGCGGGCGATGGCCCTGGGCGCCACCGACATCCACGTGCTCCAGGTCGGACGGGTCGAGCAGCCGCTCCTCGCGCCGACCAACCCGCTCGACGTCGGGCTCGTGGCCTTCGAGATCGCGCGTCGGCACCGCTTCGTCGAGGAGATCGCGGAGGTGCCCGACTCGGTGCGCCTGCACGTGCTGCCGAGCGGCGTGGACCGGACGCCGACCGCCTCCCTGCTCGGGCAGGGGTCGGTGGCCAAGGTCGAGGACCGCATGGCCCGGGCCTTCGAGGCGACGACCGGCTACCTCGAGGGCCTGGCGTGAGGATCTCGGCGCTGCCCTCGCTGCCCGCTCCGCCGATGTGGCTGCGGCTGGTCCTGCAGGCGCTCTACCCGTTCGTCGGCATCGTCGTGTCCCTGCTCTTCGTCGTCATCACCCCCTTCCTGCTCCTGCTGTGGCCGTGGGACCGGCGGCTGGCGCTCCTGCGCTGCCTCTTCCTCGCGCTCTACGTCATGTGGGAGGACATCGGGCTGGTCGTCGAGTGCTGGTACCTGCGCCTGCGCTCCCCGCGGGGGACGAGCCCCACGTGGGACGCGGACCACCTCGAGCTCATCCAGCGGGCGCTCGACCACGTGCTCTTCACGGCCCGGCGGGTCGTCGGGTTCCACGTCGAGATCGAGGGGGAGCTGACCGTCGGCCGTCCCGGCCACCCGCTCGTCGTCATCTCCCGGCACGCCGGCCCGGCCGACTCGCTCGCCATCGCCTGGCTGCTCGCCTCGACCGCCGGGCGCATCCCCCGGGTCGTCCTCGCCGACGCGATGCTGTGGGACCCGGGCATCGCGATGGTGCTGCAGCGGCTCGACTCCTACTTCGTGCCCTCGCGCTCCGGTGCCGGTGACGACCGGGCGCGTGGCGTCGCCGAGCTCGCCGCGACGCTCACCGCCAAGGACGCGATGCTGATCTTCCCGGAGGGTCGCAACTGGACCCGGGAGCGGCACGAGGTGCAGGTGCGTCAGCTCAAGGCCCGCGGCGAGGCCGAGCGGCTCGCCACCGCCGTCGCCCGCCCCTGGGTCCTCGAGGCCCGCTCCCGCGGCGTCGCCGCCATCCGCGAGCGCGCCCCCGAGGCCGACGTCATGGTCATCGCCCACACCGGGCTCGACATGATCTCCGGGCCGGCCGCGGTCGTGCGGGCCGTGCCCTTCCGCAACCGGCTGCTCCTCCGCGGCCGCACCTTCGGCAGCGAGGACGTGCCGACGGACCCGGACGAGGTCGCGGTCTGGCTCGAGCGGCAGTGGGGCCAGGTCAACCACTGGGTCGACACGCACGTGAGCGGGCGGGAGCACCTGTGAGGGCGTGGTTCCCGCCCACGGTGAGTGCCGTGGCGGTCGCGGCCGCGGCCGAGGCGGACAACCGGGTCCACCGGTGGCCGCTCACGCCGCGGACCACCCGGTGGCTGCGGGCGAAGGGGGCGAAGCAGCGCCTCGCCGGGTTCGAGGTGGACCGGGCCGGGCTGGGTGTCGGGACGCGACGTGATGCGCGGGGGCACCTCGTCATGGCGACGCCGGGTGCGAGCGACGACACGTGGGTGCTGTGGGTCCACGGCGGCGGGTTCTGCTGGGGCTCGGCGCGTGACGGGACCGGGCTGCGGCTGGCCGCCGGGCTCGGCCGACCGGTCGTCTCGGTCGAGTACCCGCTCGCTCCCGAGGCGCGCTTCCCCGTCGCCATCGACGTCTGCCTCGAGGCCTACGTGGCCGGGGTGGAGGAGCGCGGCCCGAGGGTCGTGCTCGGCGGCGTCTCGGCCGGCGCCAACCTCGCGCTCGGTGTGCTGCAACGCATCCGGGAGCTGCGTGCGGCCGGTGACGGACCGCCGTTGCCGCTCGGGATGGTGGCGCTGACCCCCTTCGGGGACCTGGCGGGAGAGGGCGACAGCCACCGGGTCAACGAGGGCCGCGACGCCTACATCCGGTGGCGGGGGCAGCAGGAGCGGTTCGCCCGGGCCTACGCCGGCGACGCGGACCTGCGCGACCCGCTCGTCTCACCCGTGCACGCCGACTGGTCGGGTGGGGCGCTGCCGCCGGCGATCTTCACGACCGGCACGCGCGACCTCTTCCTGTCCGACACCGCCCGGATCCACACGGCCTGGCGGGCCGCCGGCGGGGAGGCGGACCTCGTGCTCGCCGAGGGGCTGTGGCACTCCTACCTCTCCGACCCCCGGCTGCCCGAGTCGGCGGCGCTCATGGCGCGGCTGCTCGACTGGTGCGAGGGCGCGTGCGACGGTTCTTCCCCGCGGGCTCCCATGCTGTAGACAACAAGCATGTCCGAAACCCGCGCTCCGCAGGCCACCCACGATCTCCCCGTGCTCTCCGTCGACGGCGACTGGAGCGGCCAGCTCGTCGCCACCGCCGTCCACGCCGGCCACGACCTGCGACCCGAGGTCCACGAGCAGATGGTCCTCGACGAGGAGGTCCGGCTCCGCGAGGAGGACCCCTTCACCGACCGCTTCATCGAGCGGCTGCCGGCTCGTCTCGTCGTGCACCGGTCGCGCTTCGAGACCGACCTCAACCGGGTCCGCGAGGAGGCGGTCTACCGCGAGCCCGAGGACGCCTGGGGGCTCGACATGTGGCGCGGCGGCCGGCTCCCCGACGACATCGCCGAGCGCTCGCTGGAGGTCTTCGACGAGGTGTACGACGAGCTGGGGCGTCGCTTCGACGAGATCGCGGCCCGCGGCCCCTTCGTCGTCTACGACGTCCACTCCTACAACCACCGTCGTGACGGTGCCGACGCCGCACCGGGCACGCAGGAGGACAACCCCGACGTCAACGTCGGCACCGGCAGCCTCGACCGGGAGCGGTGGGGCAGCGTCGTCGACACCTTCATGGAGCACGTCGAGCTGTCCGGCGGACGGCTCGACGTGCGCGAGAACGTCAAGTTCCGCGGGCGCGGTATCGCGCAGTGGGCGCACGCGCGCTACCCCGACCAGGCCGTCGTGCTGGCCATCGAGTTCAAGAAGACCTACATGGACGAGTGGACCGGCGAGCCCGACGACGAGCGCATCGCGGCGATCGCCGCGGCCCTCGCCGCCACCCGGGGCCCGGTCCTGGCGGCGCTGGAGCGGCTGACCGAGGGGGCCACGGCATGAGCGAGGACGCTGCGGCGCTGCGCAGGGTCAGCGTCAACGACCTCGCGATCGACCACGCCCTCGCCCAGATGTCGGGGTCGATGCGCTTCCTGCTCGACGTCACCCCCGTCAACGCCGACGACATCAAGGCCGAGTTCGTCGCCGGGAGGGTGAGCGAGCCGCGCTTCGTCTACCGCGAGCTCGAGGCCGACCAGGAGGTCCTCAAGCAGGTCGTCACCAACATCGACGTCAGCCAGGTCGAGGACACCACGCTCGCGTCCCTCCTGCGGGCCAAGCACCGTGAGCTGCTGCTGCAGATCGACATGCTCATGGCACGGGACAGCGACGTCTTCCGCCAGCTGAGCACCGAGCTCTACGGCGGGACCTCCCCCCGCCTGCGGGAGCAGGCGGAGAACATCCTCGCCGCCGTCCCCACCCCCGAGACGAAGGGGGAGGGGGTCACCGCCGAGGAGTTCCACGGGCTGGCCCAGGCGGAGATCGACCACTACACGGGGATCGACCCCGGCATCGACATCCACGCAGAGGTCCGTGACGACGTCAACGGCGTGGTCGTCTCCGGCAACACCCTGCTCATCGACCCCGACGCGACCGTCCAGCGGGCGCGGGCCGACGCCCTCCTCCAGCACGAGGTCGGCACCCACCTCGTCACGCAGGTCAACGGCTCGGCCCAGCCCATCCAGGTGCTCGGCACCGGCCTCGCCGGCTACGACGAGACCCAGGAGGGGCTGGCGGTGCTTGCCGAGATCGGGTGCGGCGGCCTGACCCCCTTCCGGCTGCGGCAGCTCGCGGCCCGGGTCGTCACCGTCCACCGGATGACGGGGGGCTCCTCCTTCGTCGAGGCGTGGGAGGGACTCGTCGACGCCGGGTTCCCCGAGGCCAGCGCCTTCACCACGACGATGCGCGCCTACCGCTCCGGGGGGCTGACCAAGGACGCCATCTACCTGCGCGGCCTCGTCGACCTGCTGGACCACCTGAGGGGCGGCGGCACCCTCGATCGCCTGTGGCTCGGCAAGTTCTCGCTCGACGACCTGCCGCTCATCGACTCGCTCGACGAGGCCGGGATCCTCAACCCCCCGCGGATCCTGCCGCGGTGGCTCGACGACCCCGCGACGGCGGACCGGCTCGCGGCCGCCGCCGAGTGCTCCGACGACGTCACCCGGCTGCTGCCCCCGAGCGCCCGCGCCTGAGCCGCCCCCCTTCGTCCCCCATCTGATCCAAGGAGAAGCCCGCATGAAGATCGGATTCGTCGTCAACGACGTCCTCACCGAGGAGCCGTACTACACCACCACCCGCCTGGCGATGACCGCCCACGCGATGGGCCACGAGGCCTACCTCATGGGGCTCGGTGACTTCGCCTACGAGCCCGACGGCTCCCTCTCGGCGCGCGCCCGCACCGGGGCGGCGAAGACCTACAAGTCGCTCGAGCGCTTCCTCGCGGACGTGCAGAAGCCCAAGATCGAGGAGCAGATGCGCATCGACGAGTTCGACGTCGTCATGTTGCGCTTCGACCCGGCCGACGACGCCGAGGACAAGCCGTGGGCGGGCAACGCGGGCGTGGCCTTCGGCCAGCTCTTCGCGGCCGCCGGCGTCCTCGTCGTCAACGACCCCACCTCCCTGGCCAACGCGCTCTCCAAGGCCTACTTCCAGCACTTCCCGGAGATCGTGCGGCCCAAGACCCTGATCTCCCGCGACGAGGCGCTCATCGAGAAGTTCGTCGGCGACCTCGGCGGCCGGGCCGTGCTCAAGCCCCTGCAGGGCTCCGGGGGCAGCGGCGTCTTCCTCGTCGACCGCAAGGAGTCGCCCAACCTCAGCCAGATCATCGAGGCGATCGCCCGTGACGGCTACGTCGTCGCCCAGGAGTACCTGCCCGAGGCCAAGGACGGCGACGTGCGCATGTTCGTCATGAACGGCCGCCCGCTCGAGGTCGACGGGCAGGTCGCCGCCTTCCGCCGCAGGAGCACGAGCAAGGACCTGCGCTCGAACATGTCGGCGGGCGGCAAGGCCGTGAAGGTGACGATCACCCCCGCCATGCGCGACCTCGTGGAGGCGGTGCGGCCCAAGCTCATCGCCGACGGCATGTTCCTCGTCGGGCTCGACATCGTCGGCGACAAGCTCATGGAGGTCAACGTCTTCAGCCCCGGCGGGTTCGGCTCGTGCGAGCAGCTGTACGGCATCGACTTCGTGCCGGCGGTCATCGCCGACCTCGAGCGCAAGGTCGCCGTCGGCAAGTACTACGCGGACATCGCCAACACCCGCCTGGCGACGCTCTGAGCGTCGCCCTCCGGGCGGCCGCCGGCCTCAGTCGCCGAGCCGCCGCAACCGGTCGAGCCAGTCACGGGCGGCGACGAAGGCGGCGTCGCTCGTGATCGGGTCGACCGTGATCGGGGTATCCGCGGCCGCCGGGTAGGAGCCGAGGAAGCGCACGTCCGCGCAGACCCGGTGCAGGCTCATCAGCGCGGCACCGACCCGCTCGTCCTGCACGTGCCCCTCGAGGTCGATCGAGAAGCAGTAGGAGCCCATCGACTTCTTCGTCGGGCGGGACTCCAGCCGCGTCATGTTGATGCCCCGCACCGCGAACTGCTCGAGCAGCTCGAGCAGGCCCCCGGCCCGGTCGGCGCGCTGGTAGAGCACGACAGTCGTCTTGTCGCGGCCGGTCGGGGCGGGCAGCCAGTCCGGCCGCGCCACGACGACGAACCGGGTGACGGCGTTGGTCATGTCACCGATGTCGTGCGCCAGCACCTCGAGCCCGAAGTGCTCCGCAGCGATCAGGGCGCACACCGCGACGTCGTAGCCGAGGTCGTCCGGGTGCTCGGCGAGGTCCTTGGCCGCGGAGGCGGTCGAGAGCGTCGGCACGTAGATCGCCTGCGGTGCCTCCTTGCCGGCCCACCCGCGCACCTGCGCCCACGCGTGGCTGTGCGTGCCGATCGCCCGGACCCGGCCCAGGTCCGTGCCCGGTCGCGCGCACGCGACGAAGGTGATCGGCACGAGCACCTCGCCGACGACGACGAGCGGGTCGCCCGAGGCGAGGGCGTCGAGGGTGGCCGAGACACCCCCTTCGACGCTGTTCTCGATGGGCACGACCGCCGCGTCGACGTCGCCGGCGCGCAGCGCGTCGAGCGCCGCGTCGACCGACCCGAGCGGCACCTGCTCGTGGGCGGCGTCGGCCACCCACGACAGCAGCGCCTGCTGCGTGAAGGTGCCCTCGGGTCCGAGGTAGGCGTAGCGGGTCATGACTCCTCCAGTGGTCGGGGTCAGGCGTCCGGAGACCCGGTGCGGGCCGCCGCGAGCGCCTGACGCTCCTCGGGGGTGAGGGTGGCGTCGGCGTCGCCGCCGACGACGCCCTTGGCGTAGGTGCGGGACTCCCCGCGGCCGTGGATGCTGCTGAGGACGAAGCCGTCGCCGGTGTCGTCGACGACCGCGGCGGAGAAGCTCAGCCGCCCGCCCATGTCGCCGAAGGCGTCGTAGCGCACGACGGCCACGTGCCGCAGCGCCTGGGCGAGCTCGTGACGAAGGGCGACGAGGTCACCCTCGCCGACGGGCGCGCGCTGCTCGAGCATCACGACCCGTTCGGTGAGGCGGCGCACCCCGGCGAGGAGCACGACGACGCACAGCAGGGCGAGCGCGAGCCCGCCCAGCAGCGCGATCTCGACGGCACTCATGCGGTCACCCTAGGGGCTGGGTCGGGCCCGTCGACCGGCGTCTCGTGGGCGCGCTCGCGGTCGGTGCGCAGCACCGCCCAGCCGAGGAGGGCGAGGACGACGACGCTGCCGATGACATTGCCCTCGACGAGGAGGTCGCCGACCCAGGCGGGGGAGCGCCCTTCGCGCTTCCAGAGCACCCCCCAGAACGGCATCGTGCAGACGAACCACGCGACGACGACGGCCGCGGCCGCGACCCGTCGCACGTCCGGGCGGGCCCGCAGCACCGAGACGCCGAGGATCGCCGGGACGATGACCATGATCCAGTGCAGGTGGTGCACCCAGGAGACGGGCGAGAGGAGGAACCCGGCGAGCCCGATCGCCGCGGCCTCGGCCACCCAGTCACCCTGCCGGTACGCGCGGTGGCCGACCCAGAAGACGAGCGCGCCCATGACGAGCAGCCACGGTGCCCACGCGAGGGTGAGCTCGGTGCCCTCGAGGCCGCGCCGCAGGAGCGTCGCGCGGAAGGCCTGGTTGGCCGAGCCGTCGTTGGGTCCCAGACGGGTCGGGTCGGAGAGCGCGCCGCCCCAGAAGGCGAAGGAGGCCTGCGGCAGCACGAGCCACGCCGCGACCGAGACGAAGGTCGCCGTCCCGATCGCCCACCCGGCCTCGCGCCACCGCTTGTTGAGGAGGTAGTGGATGACGAAGACGCCCGGCGTGAGCTTGATGGCCATGGCCATCCCGACGAGCATCCCCGGCGGGACCTGCATCAGCCAGCGGTGCCGCGGCCGCTGCAGGTCGAGCAGGATCATCAGCACGAGGAAGGCGTTGACCTGCGCGAAGCGGATCCCGTCGCCGACCGGCTGCGTCCACAGGAACCCGGCGGCGACGACGCCGACGAGCACGGGCGCCCACCGGCCCACGCGCTCGCGGAGCCGGTACCAGGCGATCCACGTGATCGCGACGTTCGCGAGGAGCTGGGTGATCGTCCACCCCCACGCCGCGACGGGGAAGGGGACGAGCGCGAGGGGCACCGACAGGAAGGCCGCGATCGGCGGGTAGGTGAAGGGGAGCAGCTGCGGTGGCTGCGTCATCTGCGCGTAGATCGGGCGCCCCTGGAGCACCGACAGGCCGCCCTCGCGGTAGACCTGCACGTCGACCTGCCACTGGTCCTGCGGGAAGAGGAAGAGGAACTTCGCGACCGGCCAGGCCGCGACCAGCACGAAGAGCACCACCCCGAGCAGCAGGTGCGGGCGGCTCACTCGGGTCATGGCCTCCATTGTGTCCGACGCGGATCCGCGTCGGCCCATCACTACGGTGGGTCCATGCTCCGCCTCGCCCTGCTCGTCCTCGCCGGCCTCGTGCTGCTCGGCGCTGCGACGCCGGCGCAGGCCGCGGACGCTCCCCGCGACGTCGTCGTCATCGGCGCGCCCGGCCTCTCGTGGAGCGACATCACGACGAAGGGGGCCCCAGCCATCCACTCCTTCGCCGGCGACGCGGCGGTCACCAACGTCAACGTCCGCTCGACGTACTTCACCTCGTGCCCGAGCGACGGCTGGCTCGGTCTGTCGGCGGGCACCCGCGCCGCCGAGCCGCGTGATGTGACGCGGGGACAGCTGCGCGCTCACCCGCGTGCGCTGCCCCGCTGCTCGCCGCTGCCGAGCCTGCCCGGCCCAGGGTCCGGCCCCGAGCTGGTCGCGGTCGACATGGACCGCGAATTCTGGCGCGGCCTGTCGCAGGGCGTCGCGGCACAGGGCTTCGACGCCCGGATCGGGGTCCTCGGCCAGGCCGTGGCCGACGCCGGCGGGTGCATCGCCGGCTCGGGCGACGGCGCGGTCCTCGCGATGCCGGACCTCGAGGGCGTCATCCCGCACGGTGAACCCGGCGTCCACGAGACCTGCGCGATCACGCTCGTCGGCGCGCCGGCGGTCACCGTCCCCGCCGCCCCCCGTGACCTGAGGAGCGACGAAGGAGCCTCGAAGGTGCGCGCCGACCAGGTGACGGCGGTCGACGAGACCGTCCGCGACGTCCTGACGACCGCGCACTCGGACACCGTGGTGCTGCTCGCCGGCCTCTCCGACGACGGCGGCCAGCCCGGCCTGCGGGTCCTCGCGATGGGTGGCGGCGGCACCGAGCCCGGGTGGCTGCACTCCGACTCGACGACCCGGGACGAGATGGCGCAGGTGGCCGACGTGACGCACACGGCGCTCGCGATCGCCGGGATCACACCCCCCGACGGCATCGCCGGTCGCGAGCTCGTGCCGGTCGGCGACACGGGGTCCTTCGCCGAGCGCCGCGCCCGGCTCGTCGACGACGACACCCAGCTGCGCGAGGCGGACCGGGTGATCCCGCCCTTCTTCCGGGGCTTCGGGGTCGGGCTGGCGCTCCTGCTCGTCGCGGCCGCGGTGGCGTGGCGGTTCGCACCGCGCACCCGGCCGGTCGTCACCGCGGTCACCGGGGTCGTGGGGCTGGCAGCGATGGCCCTGCCCGTCTCGACCTACCTCGTGACACGGACCCGGTGGTTCGCCACGGACGAGCCCTTCGCGGGGTTCGTCGCGCGGGTGGTGGTCATCGACCTCGTGGTCGTCGCGCTCACCCTGCTCGGGATGCTCGTCCTCGGGCGGCGGAGAGCGCCGGACTCTCCCTTCGCCCCAGCGCTCGTGCCGGTCGGGGTCGTCGCCGGCCTCACCTGGCTGGTCCTCGCCGGCGACCTGCTGCTCGGCAGCGGTCGGATGACGATGCTCTCCGTCCTGGGGCTGCTGCCGCTCGACGGCGGGCGGTTCCACGGGTTCGGCAACGTCCCCTTCGCCATCTTCGTCGCCTCCGCCTTCCTGCTGGTCACGGCGCTCGTCAGCCCGCTGCTCGCGGCGGGGCGGCGCCGGGCCGCGGTCGGGGTCGTCCTCGTGCTGGGCGGCGCGACCTTCCTCGTCGATGCCTGGCTCGGGGCCGACGGGGGTGGGGCGCTCGCGCTCATCCCCTCCGTGGTCTACCTGGTGCTCGCGGTGGCGGGCGTGCGCGTCACGTGGGCCCGGGTGCTCGGGATCGGCGTGGTGACCGCGGTCGGGTTCCTCGCGATGGCCGGCGCCGACTGGTTGCGGCCGGAGGAGCAGCGCACGCACCTCGGCCGGTTCTTCGGCACGCTCCTCGACGGCGACGCGTGGGCGATCATCGTGCGCAAGCTCGAGACCAACGTCGACCTGCTGCTCGGCCCGGAGCGCGCCGCCCTGCTCGTGCCGGTCGTGCTCGTCGCGGTGATCTGGGTGCTCGCGCGCCCGGACAGCGCCCTGGGCCGCCGCGTGTCACCCCTGCTCGATGCCCACGCCGGCCTGCGCATCGGCCTCACGGCCCTCGTCGTGGCGCTGACCGTCGGCTTCCTGCTCAACGACTCCGGCACCGCGATCCCGGCGGCTGCCGCGCTCGTCCTCGCGCCCGCGCTCGTCGTGCTCGTCGTCGGGACGCAGCCGGCGAGCACAAGAGGTCGTGCTGCTGCATCTCGTGGCTGAATCAACCACGAGGTGCAGTAGCACGACCCTGAGTGCTCGCGGACCGGCGCCACATCACGGCGATGACGACCCAGACCGTGAGCGTCGCGAGCGGTGAGGCGACGAAGCGGAAGCCCAGCGTCACCGTCTCGATGTCCTCGGGCAGGCGCACCCGGCCGGGGACGTAGGCGAGCGCGAGGACGCTCGAGCGGGCGAGGAGCACCAGCAGCAGGGGCCGGAACCGCTCCCAGCCCTCCCGCCCGAGCAGCCCGACGAGCACGGCCGTCGCGAGCCACTGCGGCAGCTCGTACCAGGGCAGCACGTACCCGGCGCCGAGCGCGTAGGCCGTCGACAGCACGAAGAGCACCCGCACCGCGACCACGTCGGTGAGCCCGGCAGTGATGTGCCACAGCGCGACCGCGAGCAGGACGCACCCGATCGCGGCCAGCCAGGTCGTCACCGAGCGGGCGCTCCCCTCGCCGAGCACGACGTCGAGCGCCGTGTAGACCGCGCGCCAGGGCATCGCGTACGAGATCCCGCCGCCGGCGCCGACGACCCGGGAGATCGCGTGGGTGCCGACGGCCAGGTGCGTGGGGACGAGCACGAGGAGCGCGCCGCCGACGAGCGCGAGGGCCGGGCGGAGCCGCGCGGGGCCGGTGTCCCGGGCGAGGATCGCCCACAGCAGGGCGATGCCGACGACGCCGGCGGTCAGCTTGGTGCTCGCGGCGAGCCCGACGGCCAGCCCCGCGAGGAGGGGCCTGCGGGCCAGGCCGAGGCCCAGCGCGGCGGCCATCGCGGCGACCGCGAGGACGTCGACGTGCGCGCCGAGCACGCCCGCGCCGAGGACGAGGACGTTGGTCGTCCACCAGCGGTCGACGGTCGGGCGGTCGGTGCCCAGGCGCACGAGCAGCTCGCGGGTGCCGAGCCACGCGGCCACGACGAGGACCTGCCAGACCTGGACGACCTGCCGGGCGGTGTCGCCGCCGAGCCGGCCCGCGAGACCCATGAGCCACACCGCGACCGGCCCGTAGACGCTCGGGGCCTCCCGCCACGGGGCCTGGACCAGGCTCACGACCGGGTCGAGGCCGTCCTGCCAGCTCGCCGGGACGACCGACCAGGGGTCGCCGCCCTCGACGAGGATCCGCCCGTAGGCGGCGTAGTTCGTGTGGTCCGCCGTGCCGAAGGGGGCCGTGAGCAGGACGAGCGCAGCGAGCAGCGCCAGGTGCCACCACCGCAGGCGAAGGGGGCTCGGCCGCCGCACGTACCGCCACAGCGACGCGGCACCGAGCAGGTAGCCGGTCGTCTGCAGGGCGACGACGGTCCAACCACCGAGCTGCCACGGCAGGGCCGGCGAGGCCCAGCCGGGTGGGCCCAGCGGTGGCAGCGCGAGCGACTCCCCGCTCGCGCCGACGAGCAGGAGCAGCCCGATGCCGGCGACCAGCAGACCCACGCCGAGCGGGTCGCGGTCGGTGCGGGCCCGCGTCACGACAGGAAGCGCCGGGCGAGCAGCGCGCCCGAGACATCGCGCAGCTGCATGGCCCGGTGTACGCGCCCCTTGATGTCGTTGGCCGTGCGGCGGTGGGTCAGCTCGACGGGCACCTCGACGACCCGGCGCCCGGCGCGCAGCACGTCGACGAGCATCGCCGCCTCCACGCCCCAGCCCGTGGCGAGCGGCGTCGCGTCCGCGAAGGTCTCCCGGGTCAGCGCCCGCATGCCGTTGAGCGGCTGCTCGATCGTGCGCCCCGTCATCGCCTCGATCTGCGCGCGGGCGAGCCGCACGACCCGCCCGGCACCGAGCGAGGAGGCGCTGCGCGGGATGTTGGCGACGGCGAGGTCGGCCGTCCCCGCGAGGACCGGCACGAGCAGCGGCTCGAGGTTGGCCGCGGACGGGCCCAGGTCGGCGTCGGCGAAGAGCAGCACGTGCGGACCGGTGCCGGTGCGCTCCTCCTCGGCGGCGAGCCTCGCCACGCCCGTCTCGAGCGCGGCGGCCTTGCCCTGGTTGGCGGGGTGCCGCGCGACGAGCGCACCGGCATCGGCGGCGTTGGCGGCCGTCGCGTCGGTGGAGCCGTCGTCGACGACGACGACGAGGGCGACGTCGTCGAGGCCGAGGAGTGCCGTGACCGTCGACGCGACGAGGTCCGCCTCGTCCTTGGCCGGCACGATCGCGGCCACCCGCGCACCCATGGTCAGCGCAGCGTCACCTGGCGCGAGATCAGGCCGGACCGGGCCCGACGCTCCTCGGCGGTGAGCTCGTCGGTGGATGCGGCAGCCGTCGCGTAGCGCGCGGCGAAGTCGGCCACGGCACCCTCGTGCTCGGCCGGCTCGGAGTCGGGGGCGACCTCCCAGACGGGGACGATGAGGCCACCGGCGCGGAAGGCACCGAGGAGGCGACGCTCCTCGTCGAGGTGGGCCTCCCCCTTCGCGTGGAGGCGGGCGAGGGCGGTCGTCGCGGTCTCCTCGTCGTCGGCGAGCACGTGACGGATGTACGTGCGCTCGCCGATGCGGCACCAGTACGTGCTCGGGGTACCTGCGACGGGGGTGCTCGGGACGACCGACTCGTTGGCGCGCTCGAGGGAGGCCGCCGCCTCGCCGGAGACCTCCTGGCCCTCGACCCAGAAGTCGAAGCCCTCGTGGACGGTCAGCTCGAAGGGCGCGGAGGTGTCGACGAGGTCCTGCAGGCGCGGGGTCTCGGCTGTGGTGCGCGGCAGCTGCGCGACCGGGGCGCCCGGCTCGGTGGCGAGGGCGGTGAGCAGGGCCTGGGCCATGTCGCGGCTCGGGTCGCCGCTCGCGGACCCGGCCTGGGTCGCGACGAGGATCTCGCCGGTGTCGCGGCGCAGGGCCGGCCACGCCATCGGCAGCACCGTCGCGAGCGTCACCGTCTCGGGCGAGCCCTCCGGCACCGCCGCCGGGTCGAGGTGGAGCGTCGCCGTGGCGGCGGGCAGGATCTCGTACGCCGCCACCCAGTCCGGCTCGCCCGGCAGCCCCGCGAAGGGGCGTGCGACATACGGCGCGGGGGCGACCTTGGTCTTGCCCTGCGCGTCCTTCTTGCGTCGTGAAGCCTTACCCATGGCGGTCAGCGTAGGCCGTGACGGGGTGGGAGTTGGGCCGCACCGCCGGGGCGGGGACAATGACGGGGGCCAGCGACCGCAACCGAGGGAATCCGCACACCATGTCCGAGGCACACGACCGACGCACCGACGCGCCGAAGCTCGACTCCTTCGGCGGCGAGATCGGTCGCGGCCAGGCCCGCACCATCCGCGCCCGCTGGGAGCTGCAGACCGTCACCAAGGTGCGCGAGGCGATCGCCCTCGACCTCGTCGCCCGCGGGGTCGGCGAGCACGTCGTCGGCGAGGCGGAGCTCGTCGTCACCGAGCTCGTGACCAACTCGCTGCGTCACGCGACGCCCCTGTCCGACCGGACCGTGCGGGTGCACTGGAAGGCCCGCGGGGACAACGTCGAGGTCGAGGTGAGCGACGGTGGCTCCGACACCGAGCCGGTCCCCGCCGCCCGGGCGGTCTGGGCTACCTCCGGGCGCGGCCTGCGGATCGTGCGCAGCATCGCCCACGAGTGGGGCGTGCAGCGCGACGACAAGCAGACGACCGTCTGGGCCGCGCTCGGCGGCCCGTCGCGCCGCAGGGTCGGCCCCTGACCTAGACCTTGGACTTGCGCCAGCCGGCGTTGCGGGCAGAGGTCTCGGTGCAGAACCAGCGCTCGCCCTTGCCGAGGTCGATCTTGGTCACGCTGTAGTAGCGACCGCCGGGCACGTGGTAGATCTTCTCGCCGCTGCTGGAGATGTTGCCCTTGATCTTGCCGACGCAGGTGGAGGTCGGGGTGGGCTTCGGCCTGGCGCACGCACCCCACAGACCGCGCGCGGCGGCCTTGGCGGAGGACTGTGCCCGGCGGTGCGAGTACTGGCCCTTGTAGGCGCGGCTGTACGTGTACTCGCGGGCGTAGCCACCCTTGATCATCGTGAGCGCGAGCGAGGTGCCGCCCGGGGTGTAGACGTGCCGCAGCAGCCGGCCGTACCTGTCCTTGTTGCCCTGGGTGCCGTCGGTCCTGATGTAGACGGTGCCGCCCTTGGTCAGCTGCGCCATCCGGGACGTGGCCTGGCTGCCGTAGCACTCGCGGGGGGAGATCTCCGGGGCGTCGAGGCCGATGAGGCGCACCGGGGTCGAGCGGCCCTGGTAGCGGATGCGGATGGTGTCCCCGTCGGTGACGCTCACGACCTTGGCGGCGTAGCTGCCCTTGGGTACGGCTGGGGCGGCCGTGGCGGCGGGGGCGGACAGGACGAGGGCAGCGGCAGCGAGGGCAGCGGTACGGCGGATCACGGCAGGGCTCCGGGGGTGAGGGTGTGGCGATGGAGTGGCGAAGGGAGGAGATCTGGACCGGCGGGAGGGGTCACCGTCGGTCGTGAGCGCATCCTCGCGGCAGGAAGTTGATCTGTCAATGGTCCTTCGCCGAGGCGTCCCGGGGCGGTAAATCGCTGGCGCCCGCCGCGGCCCGGTGCCACCTTGGACGGGATGACGGACTCCACCGCACTCACCTCCCTCGGCTGGGACGAAGGGAGCGCCGCCGCCCTCGACGAGATGGCGACGGGCGCCCCCTTCGTCCTCGTGCCGGGACGCGTCGGCCGCGTCGACCGCGGCCGGGTCACCGTGCACACCGCCGACGGCGCCGTGCCGGCGCTCGTCCGCCTGCCCGCCGGCAGCGCCCTCGAGGACCAGCCGACGACCGGCGACTGGGTCGGGCTCGAGCGCCGTCCCGACGGTGACGTCGTCCGCGCCGTGCTGCCGCGGCGGAGCGCGATCGTGCGCAAGACCGCCGGCGAGCGGTCCGACGCGCAGGTCATGGCCGCCAACCTCGACCACGTGCTCGTGGCGGTGCCCTTCGAGACCCGGGTCAACCTCTCGACGATCGAGCGCTACCTCGTCGTCGCGTGGGAGTCCGGGGCGCATCCGCTCGTCGTGCTCACCAAGGCCGACCTCGCCTTCGACCCCGACGCCACGGTCGCCGAAGTGCGGGCCGCGGCGCCCGGGGTGGGCGTGCTCGTCGTCTCCGCCGAGACCGGCGAGGGTGTCCCCGAGCTCGCGGCGGCGCTCGCCGGTGGCACGACCGCCCTCATCGGGCAGTCCGGCGCGGGCAAGTCGACGCTCGTCAACGTCCTCGCGGGGCAGCCGGTCCAGGCCGTCTGCGACACCCGGCAGGACGGCAAGGGGCGCCACACGACGACCGCGCGCGAGCTCGTCCTGCTCCCCGACGGGGGCGTGCTCATCGACACCCCCGGGCTGCGCTCGATCGGGCTGCACGAGGACGGCGAAGGAGTCTCCCTCACCTTCCCCGACGTCGAGGAGCTCATCGCCGCCTGCCGCTTCGCCGACTGCGCGCACGAGACCGAGCCGGGCTGCGCGGTGCGTGCCGCGCTCGAGGGCGGCGAGCTCGACGCGCGGCGCTGGCACAGCTGGCAGAAGCTGCAGCGCGAGGCCGAGTGGATCGCCATGCGCACCGACCCCGTCGCCCGGGCGGCCGCCCGCAAGCGGTGGGTCGCGCTCGGTCGCGGGGGCAAGGCGCAGGCGGCGCTGAAGCGGGGGCAGGACCCCTTCGGCTGAGCCGGTCTCAGCGCCGCGCGGACCGCGGTCCCCGGACCAGGCGCACGGCCAGTGCCGGCACCCCGACGAGCAGGGCCAGGACGGGCAGGACCACCACCCAGAAGAAAAAGGTCCCCCACGAGGGCACGAACACCCTGAGGTACCAGGGGTAGTCGACCTCGACGAGGGTCTGCCGGCGGTAGGTCCGGTCGGTCGCGGAGCGGGTGAAGGTCATGTCGCTCGTGACGTCGTCCGGCCGGACGTACGCGTCGAACCGCGTGACGAAGGGGGCGCCCTGCGTGAGCTCGGCCAGGGTCGAGCCCCGCGGGACATCGGCCGCACGCAGCGGTCCGGCGAAGGCGACCTCGGGCTCGATCGCCCCGAAGTCGACCTCCGTGCGGTGCTCGGTGAGGGTGTAGACCCGCAGCGTGCTGACCGATATGGCCTGCGCCTGCATCCGCATCGGGTAGACGATCTCGCGAGAGGGGAAGGTCGCCCGGATCGGCTGGAGCTCGCCGTCGAGGGCGTGGGGCGCGTCCGGGCCCGCCGTGAGGCGGATGGCGGCGATGACCCAGCCCTTGCGCAGGTACGGGCGGGTCGACTCGACGACCTCGTCACGCACGCGGTAGCCGTTGTCCTGCAACCACTGCGTCAGCGTGCCCGTGGACGTCGACGTCAGCTGGGTGGCCGTGAAGGGTCCGAGCTCCCGCTGCTCCAGGACGCGCACGCTCGGCGGCGCTCCGGCCGTGGTGCCTTCGCCGGCCGGAGCGCCGCCGATCACCGGGAGCTGCAGGCCGCGCAGCACCTTGCGCTCGACGACCTCCGGGCGGGTGGCCCGGGCCAGCTGGCCCAGGGTGTCGACGTCGGCGAGGTCGAGCTCGGCCCTCGCCGGCAAGGGCAGGATGAGCGCGACGTCCTGGGCCGAGGTGAACATGTCGAAGCTGAGGAGGATGTCCTCCGTCTCGCCGTCGTGCCGCACGACCGCCGACTCCTCGTTGACGGACACGCTCTCGCCCTCCGGTGCCTCGACGCCTCCGCACGCGCAGGCCACGGCGGGCGCGGCCACGCCGACGGCCTGCACGAGCGTCACGAGCAGCGCGATCGCCAGGGCCCGCAGGCCCGTCCTCGAGATGGTCACGTCATCCCCCTTCGTCCCCGCCAGTGTGGTGCACGGGCGCGGCGGGACGAAGGGGGAGGGCTCCCCTCAGAGGACGTCGTGACCGGGGCGGTCGCCCCGGGACATGGCCTCGGCGATCTCGAGCGCCGAGCGGACCCTGGGCGTCTTGGGGATGACCCCGAGGCGCCCGGCCTGGAAGTCCTCGAAGGCCGTGACGAGCTCCTCGCGGGTGTTCATGACGAAGGGGCCGTACGCGGCGACGGGCTCGCGGATCGGGCGGCCGCCGAGCAGCACGACCTCGAGCGAGGGGCTGCGCGAGTCCTGGTTGTCGTCGGCGGCGATCTCGAGCGCACCGCCGGCCCCGAAGACGGCGAGCTGGCCCTCGCGGATCGGTCGGCGCTCCGGGCCGACGACGCCCCGTCCGGACAGGACGTAGGCGAGGCCGTTGAAGTCCTCGCGCCACGGGATGTGCATCCGGGCCCCGGGCGCGATCGTCGTGTGGATCATCGAGATCGGGGTCGTCGTGATGCCCGGCCCCTCGTGGCCGTCGAGCTCGCCGGCGATGACGCGCAGCAGCGTGCCGCCGTCGTGGCTGGAGAGCAGGCCGACCTGGCCGGAGCGGATGTCCTGGTAGCGGGGGTCGGCCATCTTCTGGTGGCTCGGCAGGTTGACCCACAGCTGCAGGCCGTGGAAGACGCCGCCGCTCACGACGAGCTCCTCCGGCGGGGCCTCGATGTGCAGCAGGCCGGACCCGGCGGTCATCCACTGGGTGTCGCCGTCGGTGATCAGTCCGCCACCGCCGTGGGTGTCCTCGTGGGCGAAGGTGCCGTCGATGATGTACGTGACGGTCTCGAAGCCGCGGTGCGGGTGCCAGCTCGTGCCGCGGGCCTCGCCGGGGGCGTACTCGACCTCACCCATCTGGTCCATGTGGATGAAGGGGTCGAGGCGGGCCATGTCGACGCCGGCGAAGGCACGGCGGACGGGGAAGCCCTCGCCCTCGTGGCTCCGGGGCGCCGTGCTCACCGACAGCACGGGGCGCGAGACGGTGTCCGGCAGCGGCTGGGTCACGCGGGGGAGGGTGAGGATGTTGTCGACGGTCACGGCGGGCATCGGGTGCTCCTTCGGGGTTGCGGTCCCTTGGTCCAACAGTAGTTGAAAATCAAACATTCCGTGGTCCCTGAGGAGGTTGCGCAGCAACCGTCCCCCCGTGGTCCCTGAGGAGGTTGCGCAGCAACCGCCCCCCCGGTCCCTGAGGAGGTTGCGCAGCAACCGTCTCGAAGGGCCGGGTCTAGTCTCGCGTGCGTGCCCCCACGTTCACCCCTGCCTGCGCGCCACGGTCTCGCTGCCGCGTGGGTGCGCACGCTCGACCTCGACCACGGTCGTCCGCGGCCGTGGTCCACGATGTCGGCCTGGCTGCGGGACACCTCCCCCGAGGGTGTCGACGTGGACGGGATGCTCGCCGCGGGGAGGTTCGTCTACGAGGACGCCACCCCGGTCCTGCCCGGGGACGTCTACCGCCCGCACACCTTCGTGTGGTTCCACCGCGACCTGCGCGACGAGGTCGAGGTGCCCGGCGAGCTGACGGTCCTCCACCGCGACGAGCGGCTGCTCGTCGTGGACAAGCCGCCCTTCCTCTCCACCATCCCGCGCGGCCGGCACGTGCGGCAGAGCGTGGTGGTCCGGCTGCGCGACGAGCTCGGCCTGCCCGAGCTCTCCCCGCTGCACCGTCTGGACCGGGTGACCTCGGGCGTCCTCATGCTGGCGACGGAGCGACGGTGGCGGGGGCCGTACCAGTCGCTCTTCGAGCAGCGACGGGTGCGCAAGACCTATCTCGCGCTCGCCCCGTGGCGCGAGGACCTGGCCCTGCCCGTCACGGTCAGCAACCACATCCGCAAGGAGCGCGGGGTGTGGCAGGCGCAGGTCGTCCCCGACGCACCGGTCAACGCGGAGACCCTCGTCGAGGTCGAGTCCCGCACCGGCGACCTCGCGCTCTACCGGCTGACGCCGCGGACCGGACGCACCCACCAGCTGCGGCTCCACCTGCACGACCTCGGCATCCCGATCGTGGGGGACCCGCTCTACCCCGACGTGCTCGACGTGTCCGTCGACGACTTCACCCGACCGCTCCAGCTCCTCGCCAGCACCGTGGAGCTCGTGGACCCGGTCGACGGGCGCGAGCGGAGGTTCGTCAGCGCCCGGCAGCTGCCGCTCTCCGCGCAGGCCTGAGTCGCGATCGCTGACGACGGCGACCCACCCGCCGACCGCTTGCCGAACGCCGGCATCCGTGCCACTCTCGATCTCCATGTAGCGAGTGCTACATGGAGTCTGCAAGGACGCAGGCCGACGGTGCGCGTCGTCCGTGGCGTCCCTGCACCGATGTGACCAGGAGCGCCACACATGACAGCACGCCCCAGACTCGCCCTCCTCGCCACCGCGGTCGTCGCGGTCGGCGGGCTGGGCGCCGCCGCCACGGCCACCGCGGCCCCGGCGGGACCCCCTTCGCCCGCCGTGTCCTTCTTCGACGGTCCGGCGAGCCCCGAGGACCTCGTCACCCTCCCGGGCACCGACACCGTGCTCGCGAGCGGGCTCGCCGCCGACCCGCTGTCCGACTCCTCGGTCGGCCACCTGTACGCCATCGACAGCCGCACCCGTGTGGCCACCGAGATCTGGCCCGACAGCACGTGGGGCGTCGACCACGACCGCGCGCTCTACGGCGACTGCCCCGGCCCGCCCGACCCGAGCCTCGCGTCACCGCACGGCATCGCCGCCGAGCGGGGCGAGGGTGGGACCTTCGACGTCTACGTCGTCAACCACGGCGGGCGCGAGGCCATCGAGGTCTTCACCCTCGACCCGCGCGCGGACAGCCTCACGTGGCGCGGCTGCGTCGAGATGCCCGCGGGCACCTTCGCCAACGGCGTCGCGCCGCTGCCGCAGGGCGACGGGCTGGTGGCCACCGACTTCTTCGACCCGACGCTCTCCGACCCCTTCAGCCAGATCTTCAGCGACACCGCGACCGGCAGCCTCCAGCGCTGGGAGCCCGGCACGGGCTGGTCGACGGTCCCGGGCTCGAGCACCTTCGGGCCCAACGGCGTCGTCGTGAGCCAGGACGGGTCGAGCGCCTACGTCGCCGAGTGGGGGCGCAACCGGATCCACCGCATCCCGCTCGAGGGGTCGCGGCCCGGGACGACCCGCGCGGTCGCCGACGTCGACCTCATGCCCGACAACCTGCGGTGGTCGCGCTCGGGCGAGCTGCTCGTCACGGGCCAGGACTTCACCGTCGCGGACGTGCAGGCCTGCCAGCGCGACGACCTGGCCAACTGCCCCACCGGTCTGGACGTCTACGCGATGGACCCGCGCACGATGGACGTGCGCACGGTCTGGTCCGGGGACCCCGCGGGCTTCCGCGCGCCCACCGTCGCGACCCAGGTCGGCGGGGAGCTGTGGGTCGGCGCCGTGAAGGGTTCGCGCATCGGCGTGGTCGCCCCCTTCGCCGGCCGCTCCCGCTGACCACCTGACGACGCCTTCGCCCCCACGCCACCTGGTCGGGTGGGTGGGGGCGAAGGGCGTGGCCCGGGGGCGTCAGGGGCGGCGCGCGGTCGCCAGCTGCGACTCGTCGTCGACGGCCCCCGCGTCGGAGGCGTAGGCGTCCAGCGTGTGCTGGGCGGCGTCCTCCACCGGGTGGTCCTCGTTGGTCTCGCGCAGCGGCGTGTTGGGGATGAAGAGCGTGGCGAGGAAGACGACCGCGAGGATCGGCAGGCCGAGCATGAAGGCGTCGTTGAGCTTCTCCGCCAGGCCCCAGCGCACGGCCTCGGCGACGGTCGGGGGCAGCGTGGCCAGGGCGCTCGGGTCGAGCACCGCGCCGGCGTCCATGTGGGCGCCTGCGCCCGCCGGCAGGCCGTCGGGCAGGTGCGACGCGATCCTCTCCTGCAGGCCGCTCGACATCACCGTCCCGAAGACCGCGATGCCGACGGTCGAGCCGACGTTGCGGAAGAACTGCGTCGAGGACGTGGCGACACCCATGTCGGCGCGGGAGACGGAGTTCTGCACGACGAGGGTGAACTGCTGCATCGCCATGCCGAGCCCGATACCGAGGACGACCATCGAGCCGGTGAGCTCCAGGCTCGTCGCGGTGTGGTCCAGGCGGGTCAGCATGAGGACGCCGGCGGCCATGACCACGATGCCGGTGAGCATGAAGGGCAGGTAGCGCCCCGTGCGGGTGATGAGCATCCCGGTGACGATGCCGCAGACGATGAAGCCGAGCATGAGCGGCATGAGGATCAGCCCGGAGTTGGTCGCGTTGACGCCGATGACGCCCTGGGCGAAGACCGGGATGTAGATGATCGCGCCGAACATGACCATCGCGATGCCGAAGGCCGCGACGAGGCTCAGGCTGATCGTGCGGTCGGCGAAGAGGCGCAGCGGCAGCACCGGCTCGACGGCCTTGCGCTCCACGACGACGAAGGCGACGAGGGCGACGGCGCTCAGCGCGAACAGGCCGAGCGACTCGCTCGAGCCCCAGGCCCAGCTCGACCCGCCGAAGGAGACGGCGAGCAGCAGCGCGACGAGTCCCGTCGAGAGCGTCGCGATGCCGAGGTAGTCGATCGGCGCCCGGCGCGGGGTGTGCGGGACGTGGAGGAACTTGGCGATGAAGACCAGCGCGATCAGGCCGATGGGCAGGGACGCGAAGAAGAGCCAGCGCCAGCCGAGGTGGTCGGTGATGACGCCGCCGAGCAGCGGGCCGGCGACGGAGGTGACGCCGAAGACCGCGCCCATGAGGCCCTGGTACTTCCCGCGCTGACGCGGCGGGATGATGTCGCCGATGATCGTCTGCGACAGCGGCATGAGCGTGCCCATGCCGAGGCCCTGCACGGCGCGACCGGCGACGAGCATCCAGAAGCTCTGGGAGAACCCGGCGATGACCGAGCCGACCATGAAGACGACGATGCCGGCGAGGTAGAACTCGCGGCGGCCGTAGAGGTCGGAGAACTTGCCGACGATGGGCACGGTGACGGCGGAGACGAGCATGGCCGCGGTGGCGACCCAGCTGTAGTGCTCCATGCCGCCGAGCTCGGAGACGATGCGCGGCAGCGCGGGCCCGACGATGGTCTGGCTCACGGAGGCGACGAGCATGCCGAGCATGAGCCCGATGAAGACGCGCTGGTCCTGCGGGCTCAGCTTGTAGGGGGCGGGGGAGGTGCTCAAGAGGCGGTCCTTCCGGTGCTCTGGAGGGGCGAAGGGGGGTGCGTCGCCGACTGCGCGTCGGCGGCAAGATCGGTGGCCAGCCGGGTGAGGAGACGGTCGAGGTCCTCGAGGTCCTCCTGCGGCCAGTCCGCGAGGATCTGGCCCAGGAGGCCGGCGCGGTTGCCGCGCTCGTCGCTGAGCGTCTGCTGGCCGCTGGGGCTCAGGCGGATGGTCGAGGCGCGCCCGTCGGTCGGGTCCGGCAGTCGCTCGACGAAGCCGTGGGACTCGAGGTGGGTGACCCGGCGACTGATCGTCGACAGGTCGTGACCGAGTGCCTCCGCCACCTTGGAGATGCGGATGCCCGGCTCGCTGCGGCAGTGTTCGAGCGCGCCGAGGAGGGCGTAGTCGGTGCGGCTCATGGCCTGCGGGTCGAGCGCCTGGCGGCGCAGGACCATCTTCGAGAAGAGCCCGAAGACCCGGCCCAGCGTCTCCTGCAGGTGGACTGCGACGGCAGGAGTGGTTGCGTGCATTCCGCAACTATATACCTGCGTGAGGCAAGCAATCAAGTGAGAGTTTGCATTCCCCTAGGGCAATGCGGGATCAGGTGCCGTGCTCGATGAGCAGGGTCGGCGTGCCGAGTGCCCGGTCGCGGATCGTCGCGACCCGCGTACCGGGCTTGCGGCCGGCCCTGGCCTCCGAGACCTCGACCCCTGAGGCCATGAGCCGCTCGCGCGTCGCGTCGAGGTCGGTGGTGCGCCAGGCGAGCCCGCCGAAGCGGTCCGGGCCGTCGACCCCCTTCGTCGGGGCCACCACCTCGACCACCGCGTCGCCGCAGCGGAAGAAGAGCCCGCGGAAGCCGTGCTCCTCGAGGCGCCGGTCGAGCCGCAGCTCCAGGCCCAGCCGCGCGCCGTAGTGCGCCGCGGCCCGCTCCGCGTCGCCCGTCTGCACGACGACGTGGTCGAGCACCACCTCGCCCGTGCTGCCGGGGACGAAGGGCGCGAGCCGCCACTCCAGCCCGCCCACGTCGAAGCCCTTGGCGTCCCGGACGAGCCCGCGCCGCTCGAGCAGTCGCTCGGTCCCGGGGACGTCGTCGACGCCGAGGACGACGGCGGCCAGGCCGCTCTCGCCCACCTCGTAGCTGATCTCGCTGCCGCTCGCGCCGAGGCGCCGCCACGCGTCCTGCGCGGCGGCGACGTCGGGGGTGCTGATGACGAAGCCGGTGATCCTCACCTGACCATCATGGCGTGGCGGGCTCCGTGGGTGTCCACGGCTGGGCGAAGGGGGTCGCCGGCCGGCCCGTGTCGGCGAGCGTCAGCTCGAGGGTGGTCGCCCCGTCGATCTGCTCGCGGATGATGTCGGCGTGGCCGGCGTGGCGGGCCAGCTCCTCGACGAAGTGCGCGAAGGAGTACCGCAGGGTCGTCCGCGACGGGCTCATCAGGCCGTACCACGGGGCCGGTGGGACGGTGATCTCCTGCGCGGGGTCGCTCGCCCGGATCCACTCGACGACCGCCACGCGCCGCCGGTCGAAGACCTCGATCGTCGCGGCGAGCGTCTCGTCCTCCCGCAGTGCGAAGCCTGCCATGAAGGCCGCGTAGGCGGCCTCGGTGACCTCGCCGTCGTCCTCGACGCGCGGCCCCTTCTCCTCCGGCGGGGCGATGACATGGCTCGTGTGCTTGACCAGGCCACCGATGGACAGCGCCGAGCGGGTCGGGGTGAGGCGGGCCTGCTCCTCGGTCAGGCCGTGGGCGCTCGCCCGGATCGCCTCGAGCTGCTGGTCGACGTACTCGGCGTAGCCGGTGACCTCGTCGTGGACGGCGGGTGCGTACATGGCGTGCTCCTGGGCTGGGTGGTCGAAGGGGGCGGTCCCTCCCTTCGTCTGCCTCCCACGGTCCCGCCGATCGCGGACACCTCCTGTCACCGATCGGAGGAGACTCGTGGACATGGCCGAGACGACCGAACGCGCGCTGCGCCTGCTGGGGCTCTTCGAGACCCGGTCCGTGTGGACCGGGCCCGAGCTCGTCGAGCTCCTGGGGGTGACGACGCGGACGCTGCGTCGTGACGTCGGGCGGCTGCGCGACCTCGGCTACCCCGTCGAGGCGACGTCGGGGGTCGGCGGCGGGTACCGGCTCGGGACGGGTGGCCGCCTGCCCCCGCTGCTCCTCGAGGAGGACGAGGTCGTCGCGGTGACCGTCGCCCTGCGCGTCGGCGCGCAGGGGATCTCGGCGATCGGCGAGCCCGCCGTGCGCGCCCTCACCAAGCTCGACCAGGTCATGCCGCCGCGGCTGCGCGGCGAGGTCGCGGCGCTCGCCGACGCCACGGTGCTCCTGCCCGGCGCGACGGACGACGTCGACACCGGCGTGCTCGTGGTCCTCGCCCACGCGATCCGCGACCGGGTCCGGGCCCGCTTCGGCTACACCGGCCGCGGCGGCGAGCCCACGGAGCGGGACGTGGAGCCCTACCGCCTCGTCGCGACCGGCCGACGGTGGTACCTGCTCGCCTGGGACGGGCGAAGGGAGGACTGGCGCACCTTCCGCCTCGACCGGATGGCCGGGGTGCGCGCCTCGACCTTCCGCTTCACGCCGCGGGAGGCGCCCGACGCCGTCGAGCACGTGCGCCGCGCCGTGACGCGGGCCGGGTACGCGCACCGGGTCCGGGTGCGCCTGACCGCCGACGTCGAGGCGGTGCGCCGCCGGGTGCCCGCGGCGTACGGGGAGGCGAGCGAGGTCTCGCCCGGGGTGACCGACCTCGAGTCGCACGCCGACGACCTGGCCGACCTCGCCAGGCACCTGACCATGGCGGCGCACGACCTCGGGGCGCGCCTGGTCGTCCTCGACCCGCCGGAGCTGGCGGACGCGATCGACGAGTTCGTGGGCGCGCTGGCCGGCACGCGGGTCCCGAGGCTGGAGCCCTAGAGCAGCCTGCGCACCACGGACAGCGGCAGCACCCGCATCGCGGAGCCGACGGCGACCCACGGCTTGGCCGGCACGAGTGCCTTGGCCTTGCGGGCCTCGATGGCCGCGACCATCGCGCGCACGCCGGTCTCGGTGTCGACCATGAACTTCGTCTTCTGCTCGACCTTCTCGTTCATCTCCGAGCGGATGTAGCCGGGGAAGAGGACGGTGACGTCGATGTCGAGGTCGGGCTTGCCCATCATCTCGCTGCGGATGCCCTCGCCGAGCGCGGCGAGGAAGGCCTTGGACGCGCCGTACGTCGTCATCGACTTCGGCATGCCGCGCAGGGCGGTGACCGAGGAGATGAGCACGAGGTGGCCGGCCCGCTGCTCGCGGAAGATCGCCATCGCGGCCTCGGTCTGCATCGCGGCGCCGAGGACATTGGTCTCGATCGTCTCGCGGTTGGCGTAGTGGCTGCCCTTGCCGTACGGGGCGCCCTTGCCGAGGCCGGCGTTGACGACGACCCGGTCGAGGCGGCCGAGGTCCCCCTTCGCCTGCTCGAAGACCCGCGTGACGGCTGCGTCGTCGGTGACGTCGAGGGCGTAGGTCTCGACGCGACGGTCGGGGTGCGCCACGGCGATCTCCGCCCGGAGGGCGTCGAGCCGGTCGGTGCGCCGCGCGGTGAGCGCGAGGTCGTGGCCGAGGGCGGCGAACTGGCGGGCCATCTCGGCGCCCAGCCCCGAGCTGGCACCGGTGATGAGGGTCGTGAAGGTCATGAGTACTCCTGGCGTGCGACGAAGGGAAGGTCAGCCGATGAGGGATCGGCAGCGGGCCCCGAGGTAGGTGACCATCGGGCCGAAGACGGCGAAGCGTGGGTTGGTCGTGGCACCGGCGCGGTAGCGCTGGTAGATCTGCTGGGCGATGCCCGCGAGGCGGAAGAGCCCGAAGACCTCGTAGAAGGCCCACTCGCGCTCGCTCACCTGCAGCCCCCGCGCGGCGCAGTAGCGCTCGACGACCTCGGCCCGGGTGAGCATGCCGGGCAGGTGCGTGGGTTGCAGGCGAAGGGAGCGCATCGTCTCGTCGTCGTCCGCCTGGGCCCAGTAGGCCAGCGCCCCGCCGAGGTCCATGAGGGGGTCGCCGACCGTCGCGAGCTCCCAGTCGAGGACGCCGACGACGCGCGTCGGGTCGTCGGCGTCGAGGACGAGGTTGTCGAGGCGGAAGTCGTTGTGGATCAACGCGTGCGGGCGATCGGCCGGCTCGTGCTCGGCGAGCCAGGCCATGACGTCCTCGAAGTCCGGGACGTCGTCGGTCGCCGCTGCGCGGAAGCGGCGGGTCCACCCTTCGACCTGGCGGTGGACGTAGCCGTCGCCGCGGTCGAGGGCCGCGAGCTCGGGGACCGCGGTCACGTCCACCTCGTGCAGCTCGACGAGGACGGCGAGGGCGTTGTGGCACAGGGCGGTCGCCTGCTCGGGGGAGAGGGTGACGCCCTCGGGCAGGTCCTTGCCGAGGATCGTGCCCTCGAGCTTGTCCATGACGTAGAAGTCGCTGCCGAGCACCGACGCGTCCGTGCACAGCGCGACCATGCCGGGCGCGTGCGGGAAGACCGGGCCGAGCGCGGCCTGGATGTCGTGCTCCCGGCGCATGTTGTGCGCGCTGCCGCCGAGCGCCCCGTGCGGGGGCCGCCGCAGGACGAGCGCCCTCGCGGGCCAACGCAGCTCGTAGGTGAGGTTGGAGGCGCCCGAGTCGAACTGGCGGACCTGGGGGTCGCCCTCGAGCTGGGCCGCCAGGTCTGGCGTGACCTGGGCTCGCAGCCACTGCGCCACCCTCGTCGCGTCGAAGGCGTCCTCCGGCCGCACCGCTCCGGCACCCATCGCCACTCCCTGTGCTGAATCCGAGTTCATGTCGGTCCGACCCTACCCGGGATCGGCCGACGGCCCCCGGACGAGGAGGGCATGCCGCTCGCACCTCACCCGCAGACGGGTCGCGGGGTCGAGCACGTCACCGTCGAGCTGCACGTGCAGCGGCACCTCGCTGACCACCTCGACCTCGCGGGAGGCGCGGGTGGTCAGGCCGGCGACGTCCCCCTGGAGGCGGAAGACCCCCTTCGCCGCGACGCCGAGCCAGTGGGTCGGGCGCTGCACGACCACCTCGAGCACGTCGAGGAGCCCGTCGTCGACGAGCCCGCCCGGCGCGATGTGGACGCCCGCGCGCACCCGGCCGCAGTTGGCCGCGAGCACGCTCCACACCCGCAGGTGCTCGGGGTCGCCGCCGTCGTGGCGCACCGTGACCGGCACCGGACGACGCAGCGCGCTCACCGCCGCCGGGGCGAGGTAGGCGGGCCAGCCGATGCGGTCCTTCAGCCCCGGTCGGGTCGCCGCCACGGTCGCCGCGTCGTGGCCCATCCCCGCCAGCACGACGAAGGGGAGGTCCCCCGAGTCGTCGACGCGCGCCAGGCCCAGGTCCACCGGTCGGGCGCGGCCGATGAGCGCGACCCGCACGGCGGCGTCGACCACGCGGGGCAGACCGAGGTTGTGGGCGAGCAGGTTGGCCGTGCCGGTCGGCACGATGCCGAGCTCGACCCCGGACCCGGCGACGCCGTGGGCGACCGCGCGCACCGTGCCGTCCCCGCCGGCGACGACGACGAGCTCGGCGCCCGCGGCGACCGCGGCCGCGGCCTGGGCGCGCCCGGTCTCCGCGCGGGTCGTCAGGTGCACCGCGGGATCGGGCCAGCCGGCCTGCGCCGCCGCGGCGGTGACCCCGTCGAGCACGCGCTCCCAGCCCCCCTTCGCGGGGTTGAGGACGAGTGCGGTCCTCACGATGTCCTGGAGTCGTCGGAGACGACGATCGAGCGGGCCGGCTCGTCGCAGGGCACGCCCGTCGCGACGCGCCGACGGCGGACGTGGACCGGGTCGTTGTTGATCTTCACGAGGCACCTCGGAGTCGGTTCCTGCGAACCTACGGCCGGGCGGCGAGCCTGCGGTGGAGGCGCACCGCGCACGGGCTGCGGGCCACCCGCGCGTCAGGATCAGCGGTGCGGCACATCCCGCCGGCTGAACCCGACGAGACCGAGGGCGACGAGCAACACCCCGCCCACCCCGGCGACGAGCGCGCCGGTGACATGGAGGTCCTCGGCCGGGACGTTGCCGACGAGGCCGAAGGGCGCCCACTCCACGAGCGTCGTCGGCAGGTCGAGGCCCGGTCCCATGTAGCCGATGACCGCCGCGACGGCGAAGACCGCCCAGGCGGCCGGCTGCAGGCGCGGCAGCCAGCCGAAGAGGGTCAGGCTCAGCCCGGCGAGCAGCAGCGCGACGGGGAGGTGGGCCGCCGCGGCGCCGGTGAGCCGCGCGACCCAGGACGCGTCGTCGAGGACGACCGCGGTCGAGACGGCGAGCGCCAGGGCCCCGACGATCCCGACGACGAGGGTGCCGATGGCGATGACGAGCAGGTGCGGGGTCAGCCAGGCGGTGCGGCTGCGTGACTCGCTCAGCTGCAGCTCGAGGCGCCCGGAGACCTCCTCCTTGCGCAGGGAGCCGAGGGACTGCAGGACGTAGCCGACGACGACCATGGCGAGCAGGAGGACGAACATCGCCGCCATCGGCTCGATGATGCCCTGCGCGCCGCCCCCGGAGAGGAAGACTTCGAGGTCCGGGTTGCCCTCGAAGGCGTCGATGACCGTCTGCGACAGCGACCCGTACGTGCCCATGAGGATGCCGGCGACGACGGCCCACCCGAGGGTGACGGTCCGGTGCTCGCGCAGGGCCAGGCCGAGCGGGGTGAGCAGCCCGCTGCTCGCCCGGTGGGGGCCGGGGCGCGCGGCGACGAGCGAGCCGCCGACGTCCCGCCCCGCGGACAGGCGGAGGGAGAGCACGACGAGGGCCGCGGTCACGACCGAGGCGAGGACGAAGGGGGTGACCCGCGGCTCCCCGAAGGGTGCCACCTCGTCGTACCACCCGTGCGGCGAGAGCCAGACGAGCCAGGTCCCGTCGACGGCACCGATGCCCCGCACGAGGTAGGAGACGACGACGACCGCCAGAGCGGCGCCCCACACGGAGCGCTGGTGGCCGAGGGCCTGCGCCAGCACGGCGGTCACGCCGACGAAGACGGCGCCGAGCATGACGACCGCCGCGCCGTAGACGAACGACCCCGTGGTCTGCGCGCCGGCCACGAGGAAGGCGGCGGTGACGAGCCCACCGAGCGCGACGAGGGTCGCCAGGGCGAGGACGACGGAGGCGACGAGCGGGGCCTGCCGGCCCACGCGGCTGGCGAGGAGGAGCTCGAGACAGCCGGCCTCCTCATCCCTTCGCGTCCCGCGGACGGTCATCGCGACCGCCATCAGCGGCACGGCGAAGGCGACCGCGAAGCCGAGCTCGTTGACGAGCACGCCGCCGAGGGTGTCGACGCCGGCGACGTCGCCGTTGAGCATCCGCAGCGCGGGCGTCGCGATCGACGCGGAGTAGCTGCGCAGCTTGTCCGGGGTGTCGTAGAGACCGGTGATCGAGGTGGTCGTCGTGAGGACGACGGCGGTGAGGCCGAGGACCCAGGCGAGCGAGGCCCGCCAACCGGTGCGCCACTGCACCCGCAGGCTCGTCCCGACGCCGCCGACGTGGACGCTCATCGCTCGACCCCGGCCGTCCCGCTCCTTCTCCCGCTCCCGGTCCCGCTCCCGGTCCCGCTCCCGCTCCCGCTCCCGGTCCCTGAGGAGGTCGCGAAGCGACCGTCTCGAAGGGACTCCCCACCCCGGTACTGCTCGAGGAACAGGTCGTCCAGGCTCGGTGGCGTGATCGTCAGCGTGTGCACGCCGGCGGCGTGGACGCGCCCGACGAGCTCGGCGACGGCGGTCGCGTCGACGTGGCAGCGCAGGTCGTGCCGCCCCTCGACGTCCCCGGCGACGAGGCCGGTGACCCCGGGGACGTCGGCGAGGTCGAGCGGTCGGTCGGTGACGGCGTGCAGGACGCTGCTTGTGCTGCGGCGCAGGTCCGCGAGCGTCCCGGTCGTCACCGTGCGGCCGCCGCGGATGATGCTCACCCGGTCGGCGAGCGCCTCGACCTCGCCGAGGATGTGGCTCGACAGGAGCACGGTCGTGCCGTCGGCGACGCGCTCGCGGACGACGTCCTGGAAGACCTGCTCCATGAGCGGGTCGAGGCCGGAGGTCGGCTCGTCGAGGAGGAGCAGCTCGACGTCGGCGGCGAGGGCGGCGATCAGCGAGACCTTCTGCTTGTTGCCGGTCGAGTAGTCGCGCGTCTTCTTGCTCGTGTCGAGGTCGAAGCGCTCGACGAGGTCACGTCGTCTCCCTTCGTCCAGCCCACCGTGCGCCCGTCCGAGGACGTCGATGCACTGGCCGCCGGTCAGTCCCGGCCAGAGCGTGACGTCGGCGGGGACGTACGCGAGCCTCCGGTGCAGCTCGACGGCGTCGTGCCACGGGTCGCCACCGAGGAGGCGCGCCTCTCCGGAGTCGACCCGGGTGAGACCGAGGAGGACGCGGATCGTCGTCGACTTGCCGGCGCCGTTGGGGCCGAGGAAGCCGTGGACCTCACCTGCGGCGACCGTCAGGTCGAGGCCGTCGAGGGCGTGGGTGCGGCCGTAGGCCTTGCGCAGGTCGCGGGTGCGGATGACGTCGCTCATGAGGTCTCCTCCGACGAAGGGGGCGGGGTCGCGATGTGGCTGTCTGCGGCTGTATCGGGCGGAGGCAAGATCGCGGCATAGAACCGCATCGCCTCGTCGGCCCAGCGGGCGAGGCCCGCGCCGTGGAGCGGGTCGTAGCCGAGGACCTGACGCCAGTGGTCGGCGAGGAAGAGGGTGCCGAGGTCCGAGGTCATGGCCAGGGCGGCCCGGGTCTCGGGGTCGGGGCCGGCGACGAGCCGGCCGGCGGCGTCCCAGGCCGTGAAGATCTCGACGTTGCGGCGGTGCCAGACGGTGAGCAGCTCGGTCCCGAGCGGGTCGCCGGACATCATCAGGCGCCGCAGGTAGGGGACGATCGGCGACCCCTCGGGCAGGGCCTGCTGGAGCACCTCGCCGATCGAGGACCACTCCCCGGCCCGCATGTCGCGCGCCATGTCGGCGTCGGCGCCCAGGTCGAAGAGCTCGTCCATCCACGCGCGCACGTGGTCGACGACCGCCTCGCGCAGGCCGGCCTTGGAGCCGAAGTGGTGGACGACGAGAGCGGGGGAGACCTCGGCGAGCTCGGCCACCTGGCGCATCGTCACCCGGTCCTCGCCGTGGGCGGCGAAGAGCTCGAGCGCGGCGTCACGCACCCTCGCCCGTCCCGTGCGGTCCTCGGCTGAACCCATGTTCAGCATACTGAACTTGTGTTCAGTGAGAGGTCAAGGGCCGCTGACGGTAGACAGGGGACATGGACCCCCGTGCCGCTGGCTCCGTCGCCCGCTCCCTCGAGACCCTGCATGCCTTCGGGTACTTCGCCCCGGAGGTCGGCGCGGAGCTCACCGAGCTCGGGCTGCGCCCAGGTCGCATGTGCTACTTCGCCTCGCGCTCGGCGCCGATGGGGGCCGTCTCGCCGGGGACGGTGGCGGCGACCTTCTTCGTGTTCAACCCCGAGCTCGTGGAGCGCCACCTGAGCGACGCGTGGACCCTGGCGTCCCCGCACGAGGTCACGGCAGCCCGCTACCGGGGCGTCGCGAGCGCGTGGAGCCGGCTCCTCGGCGGTCTGGACCCGGACGAGGTCGCCGAGGCGGCGGAGCTGGCGCGCACCGCTGCGGTCGCCTGCTCGGTGGCCGGCCGCCCGCTCTCTGCCGCCCACGCCGGGCTGTCGTGGCCGAGCGAGCCACGCCTCGTGCTCTTCCACGCCCTGACGATCGTGCGCGAGCACCGCGGGGACGGGCACGTCGCGGCTCTCCTCGGCGAGGGCCTGTCCGGTCTCGAGGCCCTCATCACCCACACCGCCACAGGCCGTGGATTCACGGTGACCGCTGCCCAGACCACCCGTGGCTGGAGCGAGGACGAGTGGGGTGCGACGGCAGCCGACCTCGTCGAGCGTGGCGTGCTGACGACGCAGGGCGGTCTGACCGAGCAAGGGCAGGCCCTGCGACGGCGGGTCGAGGAGGCCACCGACCGGATGGCCGTGGGGCCGTGGGACGCACTGGGGGAGGACGGCGCCACCCGGCTCGCGGAGCTGGGACGCCCGTGGGTCCGACAGGCGCTGGCGAACGGTGCCTTCCCGGAAGGCGTCTTCGCCTGACAGGCTGTCCGTCCGCAGGCGTAGCGTCCTCCGTATGACTGTCGAGAGGGCGCCCGTAGGTACCGCCCGGGATGACCAGCCCGACAACCCGTGGCCGGCGCTGTGGGCCCTCGTCGTCGGGTTCTTCATGATCCTCGTCGACGTCTCGATCGTCTCGATCGCGACACCTGCGCTCATGGAGGACCTCGACGCCGGCATCGAGCCCGTGCTCTGGGTGACCAGTGCCTACCTGCTCGCCTACGCGGTGCCGCTGCTCATCACCGGGCGCTTCGGCGACCGGTACGGCCCCAAGAGGCTCTACCTCGTGGGGCTGGCGATCTTCACCCTCGCCTCGCTCGCCTGCGGCCTGTCCCCGACGATCGGCTGGCTCGTCGGGGCCCGGGTCGTCCAGGGACTCGGCGCGTCGATGATGACCCCGCAGACGATGGCGGTCATCACCCGCACCTTCCCGCCGGAGCGAAGAGGGTCGGCCATGGCGCTGTGGGGCGCGACCGCCGGTGTGGCCTTCCTCGTCGGGCCGCTGCTCGGCGGGGTCCTGCTCGACGCGCTCGGCTGGGAGTGGATCTTCTTCATCAACGTGCCGGTCGGCATCGTCGGCTTCGTCGCCGCGCTGCGGCTCGTCCCGCGGCTGGAGGTGCACGCCCACGCGATGGACTGGGTCGGCGTGGCGCTGTCGGCCGTCGGGCTCTTCCTCGTGATCTTCGGTCTGCAGGAGGGCGAGAGCCACGACTGGGGCCAGTACGCCGGACCGGTCACCATCCCGACGCTCATCGGCGCCGGCCTGCTCGTCCTGATCGGGTTCATCGCCTGGCAGGCGCGGGGTCCGCGCGAGCCGCTCGTGCCCCTCGGCCTGTTCCGGGACCGCAACTTCTCGCTGTCCAACCTGGCGATCACGATGATGGGCCTGGCCGTCACGGCGATGATGTTCCCGATGCTCATCTGGTTGCAGACCGTGCGCGGGTACTCGCCGACCGGCGCCGCGCTGTGCATCGCGCCGCAGGCAGTGGCCTCGATCCTGCTCGCCCGACCCGTCGGCCGGCTCGTCGACCGCATCCACCCGCGCCTGCTCCCGACCTTCGGCCTCGGGGGCTTCGCCATCACCCTCTTCGTGCTCTCGCGGCTGATGACCCCCGATGCCCCGATGTGGGCGGTCCTCGTGACGATCACCTTCATCGGCGTGACCGGCGCGTGCATCTGGGGCCCGCTCGCGACGACCGCCAACCGCAACCTGCCGGTCGAGCTCGCCGGCGCCGGTGCGGGCATCTACAACACGACCCGTCAGGTCGGCTCGGTCGTCGGCTCGGCGGCCATCGCAGCGCTGATGTCGGCGCGGATCAGCTCGCACCTCGGCCCGCAGGCGGCCACCTCGTTCGGGGGCGGCGGGCCCGAGGCCTCGTCGGCCGGCCCGGTCGAGCTCCCACCCCACGTCGCCGACGCGCTCTCGGCGGCCCTGTCGGACTCGATGCTCCTGCCCGCCGCGGTCCTCGTCGTCGGCGCCCTCGCCGCCCTGACCCTGGAGCGCATGAAGCACGTCGGCCGCCCCGGGGCCTGACCGCTGAGCAAGACTTTCGTCGCCTTCGCAGGAGTTTCAAACCCTTGCGAAGGCGAGGTTTATCGGGTGACCCGATAAACCTGGGACTCCTGGGACCAGCCTCAGGCCAGGTCGTCGGTGGCCGCGGCGTGAGCACGGCCGAGCTCGCCGAGGTCGACCCGGTACTCGGTGATGCGGCAGCCCAGCCCGTTGGGCTTGACCCCGATGCCCTCCTGCCGCCAGTGCTCGAAGACGGCGGACCGCTTGTGCTGCGGCGCGTCCCCAGAGGCGTTGACGACACGCCACCACGCGACCCCGCTGCCGTACTCGCGCAGGACCCAGCCGACCTGCCGGGGCCCGGTGCCGACGAGCGCCGCGATGTCCCCGTAGGAGATGACCCGTCCACGGGGGACGAGCTCCACCGCACGCAGCACCCTCTCCACGAGGACGTCGTCCATGCTCACTCCTCGCTGACCGTCACGCTCTCGATGCGGTGGACCTTCGCCGGGGCGCCGTCGCCGCTCGACCCGTCGGCCTCGATCGCCTCGACGGCGTCCATCCCCTCGGTGACCTTGCCGAAGAGGCTGTAGCTCGGCGGCAGTCCCACGCCCGCGTCGCCGGTGACGATGAAGAACTGCGAGCCGTTGGTGTCCGGCCCTGCGTTGGCCATCGCGACCGAGCCGATCTCGTAGTCCCCGGCCTGCGGCAGCTCGTCCTCGAACTCGTAGCCGGGGCCGCCGCTGCCGTCGCCCGACGGGTCACCGCCCTGGACCATGAAGTCCTTGATGACGCGGTGGAAGGTCAGCCCGTCGTAGTACCCGTAGCGCGCGAGGACGACGAAGTTGTTGACCGTCGTCGGCGCCCCCTCGGCGTCCAGCTCGATCGTCACGTCACCGGCGTCGGTGGCGAGCGTCGCCGTGTAGGTCTTCGCCTCGTCGATGCACATCGGCGGCGCCTCCTCGAAGGAGGTGGCGCGCACCTTGGCCCCGCCCTCGGGCGGGCACTCGGTCGCGCCGCTGACCGCCGTGGTCTTCGCGTCGGTGCCGCCGTCGCCGGAGCCGGAGCCGCACCCGGTGAGGGCGAGCAGGACGGCGGCGGCGAGGGCGGGCAGGGCGCGTCGGGTCATGGCCGGAGTCTACGAACCTGCGTGCTCGCGGGCGCATGATGAGGGCATGGCCTCGCTCACCCGGACCCTCGCCATCACCCACCCGATCGTCTGCGCGCCGATGGCCGGCGTCGCCGGCGGCCGTCTGGCGCATGCGGTCTCGACCGCCGGTGGCCTCGGCATGATCGGCGCTCGGGGTGCCTCCTCGCCCGAGTGGATCACGGAGCAGGCGGCGATCGCGGGGGCGGGAGGGACCCCCTTCGGCATCGGCCTCATGGCGTGGGTGGACGAGGTCGACGACCAGATCGACGCCGTCCTCGCGCTCGAGGGGGAGCGCCGTCCGGCGCTCGTGTCGGTGTCCTTCGGCGCACTCGCCGCGCCCGTCGCCCGGCTGCGGGAGGCCGGCCTGCGCACCGCCTGCCAGGTGGGCAACGCGGCCGACCTGGCGGAGGCGATCGACGCGGGCGCGGACGTCGTCGTGGCCCGCGGGGGCGAAGGGGGCGGACACGGGCGTGACGAGGTGGCCACCGCCGACATGCTCGCCCGTGCGCTCGCCGAGACCGACCGCCCGGTCCTCGCCGCCGGCGGCATCGCCACCGGGGGCGACGTGGCCCGGGCCCTCGCCGCGGGAGCCGCCGGGGTCTGGTGCGGCACCCCCTTCCTCACCTGCGTCGAGGCCGACAACACCCCGGCCGCGCGCGCCGCGATCGTCGTGGCGAGCTCGACGACGTACTCCCGGGTGCACGACGTGGCCCAGGACCTCGCGTGGCCGCGCGAGTTCGGCGGGAGGGCCGTGTCGACCCCCTTCGTCCGGCAGTGGGCGGGGGGCGAGGACGCGATGACCGCGGACGCCCGCGCCGAGCACGCCGCGGGGCGGGCGGCCGGCGACCCCGGCTACGCGCCGCTCTACGCGGGCACCGGTGTCGACCGGCTCAGCGCGGAGACCGACGCGGCCGCCGTCGTGCGGGCTCTGGCGGACGGCATTTGATGTCGTGTGACTCGTCCCACAGGATGAGGGCATGAGCGACGAGACCTCCGCGGGCGTGCACTTCCCGAGCGACGACCAGGGCCGACGGACGACGACCCCGACGACGAAGGGGGTCCTCGCGGACTCCGTCCGTGCCGTCGACCCGGCCCTGGCCGAGCGCGTCGACGGCGCACGCGACTGGCGCAAGGACTACGCCGACCTCGTCCACGCGGTGACGCTCGCCAGCGCCGCCTCGCCCGACGCCGCGACCCGCATCGCGGCCGACGGGCTGGCCTCGATGCGCCGCCGGATGGTGCTCGTCGACGCGGGCGGTGCCGAGGTGCCGCTCGAGGAGGCGGAGCCGGGCGGGGCGAGCGAGGCGACCTTCGGGACCGAGTCCGTGCGGGGCACCGCGCGGCCGGTCACCGAGCTGCGGGTGCCCTACGAGGGGCGTGAGCTCGCCGGCGATCAGCTGCGCGGTCAGCTCGCCGCGTGGGTGGACCGCGGGATCGTCGAACCCTCCTTCGCGGCGGCGGTCGAGGAGGTCGTCGACCACCCGGAGTGGCTCGCGCTGCCGGGCCACCGCGCGCTGCTCATCGGGGCCGGCGCCGAGATGGGGCCGCTCGAGACCCTGCTGTCCTGGGGCGCCGACGTGCTCGCGATCGACCTGCCGCGCAGCCGCGCCTGGCGGTACAAGAAGGGCCTGGCCTCCCGCGGCGCGGGCACGCTGACCTTCCCCGTCGACCCGGCCGGTGAGGAGGGCGGCGACGTCGTCCACCAGCTGCCGCAGGTCCTCGAGTGGGTCCGGCGGCAGCAGGGCGACCTGCCCCTGGCCGTCGGGATGCACGCGTACGCGGACTCCGGGGTGCACGTGCGCCTCACGGCGGCGGTCGACCTGCTGATGGACGAGCTGACCGCTGCCGACCCCGGCACCGCGCTCGCGTGGCTGGCGACCCCGACCGACGCCTTCGTCGTGCCGCCGGACGTGGTCGCCGATGCCCGGCGGCGCTGGGACGCGCGGGGGCTCGGGCTCAGAGGTGTCCAGGCGCCGGCGCGCGCGGTCGGGCGCGGGCGGCTCTTCGAGCCCGCCTATCGCGATGCGCCGGAGGGGCGCTCCGGGATCGCCGACGTCATCGTGCCCCAGCAGGGCCCCAACTACTCGCTCGCCAAGCGGCTGCAGCGCTGGCGCGGCGTCGCGGCCGAAGGGAGCGGGCAGACCGTCTCCTTCAACGTCGCCCCCGCCACGTGGACGCGCTCGGTGACGAAGAACCCGGTGCTCGGGGCCGCGTACGGCGGTGCGCACCACTTCGGCGTCGAGGTTTTCCGGCCGGAGACGGTGCGCCCGCTCATGGCGGCGCTGCTCGTGCGCGACCTCGTCCGCGGGGTGCCGCAGCGGGCGCACCCGGAGGAGCTCTTCAGCGATGCCGCGGCCCACGGCGGCCTGTGGCGCGTGGCCTACGAGCCCAAGACCGCCCTGGGCGTCGCCGCCGTGGCCGGCCTGCCCGGCTCGGTGAGGCGGCGCCTGCGGGGCTGACGGTGGTGGGCACACCCGCCTCATGATTATCGGGTCACCCGATAAACCTCGGGTTCGCAAGAGTTTTAAACTCATGGGAACCCGATGAATATCGGGTGACCCGATAATCCTGGGACGAGCCCCCTCAGCCCCCGTCATGCCCCCGCAACAACTGGCTGAAGTCCGTCACCGGCCCGAGGGGCCCCGGCTCGTCGGCGCCCTGGGCGAAGCCGGCGACCCCGGTGCGCTCGGCCACCACGAGGGCGGCGAGCTCCTCGGCGGCGCGCTGCACGCGACGGTCGAGGTCGACCTCGCCACCGAAGTCCTCGGTCGCCGCGAACACCGCGGTCGGCACGACGACGGCCCGTAGGTAGGCGAAGAGCGGGCGCAGGGCGTGCTCGAGCACCAACGAGTGCCGGGGCGTGCCGGCGGTCGCCGCGACGAGCACGGGCGTGCCGGTGAGCGCGTCCTTGTCGAGCAGGTCGACGAAGGTCTTGAACAGACCGGAGTAGCTGGCCGTGAAGACGGGCGTGACGGCGATGATGCCGTCGGCCGCCGCAACCTGGCGCTGGGCGGCGCCCAAGGCCGGAGTGGGGCGTCCTCCGGAGACCATCGACTCGGCCATCTCGACGGCCAGCTCGCGCAGCTCGACGAACTCGACGTCGAGGGACTCGCCCCGCCCGCCGACCGCGGAGCGCGTGGCGTCCGCGAGCTGGTTGGCGAGCAGTCGGGTGCTCGAGGGCTGCGAGAGCCCGGCGCTGATGACGACGACGCGGCGGCTCACCGGGCTGCCATCTCCTGCTCCTGCTGGGCGATCGCGACCGGGCTGGTCACGACCTTGCGGTGCGGGCTGTCGGGGCCCTCGGCGACGAGCGACGCGTGCGTGGGCGGCTCGCTCGGGACACCCTCGGGGCGGCGCGCCTCGAACTCCCGGCGCAGCACCGGCACGACCTCGCGGCCGAGCAGCTCGACCTGCTCCAGGGCCATCTCGAGCGGCAACCCGGCGTGGTCCATGAGGAAGAGCTGGCGCTGGTAGTCCCCGACGTGGTCGGCGAAGGACAGCGTGCGCTCGATGACCATCTCGGGCGTGCCGACGGTGAGCGGCGTCTGCCGGGTGAAGTCCTCCATCGAGGGACCGTGCCCGTAGACCGGCGCGTTGTCGAAGTACGGACGGAAGACCCGCTTGGCCTCCGCCTCGGTGCCGGCCATGAAGGCCTGCCCGCCGAGCCCGACGATCGCCTGGCTGGCGTCACCGTGGCCGTAGTGCTCGAAGCGGCGGCGGTACAGCTCGACCATCTGGGCGGTGTGCTCGAGGTTCCAGAAGATGTTGTTGTGGAAGAACCCGTCGCCGTAGAAGGCGGCCTGCTCGGCGATCTCGGTGGAGCGGATCGACCCGTGCCAGACGAAGGGGGCGACGCCGTCCAGCGGTCGGGGGGTCGAGGTGAAGCCCTGCAGGGGCGTGCGGAACTGGCCCTTCCAGCTCACCGACTCCTCGCGCCACAGGCGGCGCAGCAGGTGGTAGTTCTCGACCGCCAGCGGGATGCCCTGGCGGATGTCCTTGCCGAACCACGGGTAGACGGGGCCGGTGTTGCCGCGGCCCATCATCAGGTCCAGACGGCCGCCGGACAGGTGCTGGAGGAAGGCGTAGTCCTCGGCGATGCGCACGGGGTCGGTCGTCGTGATGAGGGTCGTGGACGTGGAGAGCTTGAGCCGCTCGGTCTTCGCCGCGATCCAGGCGAGGTGGGTCGTCGGTGCCGACGGGACGAAGGGAGGGTTGTGGTGCTCGCCCGTCGCGAAGACGTCGAGCCCGACCTCCTCGGCCTTGAGCGCGATCTGCGTGATCGCGTCGATGCGCTCGCCCTCGCTCGGCGTGCGGCCGGTCGTGGGGTCCATCGTGACGTCACCGACGGTGAAGATGCCGAACTGCATGACCGCTGCCTCCGGGGTTGTTGATGATTCAACTATACCAACAGGGGGCCCCGCGGTTCCATTCCATGGTCAACGGGTGGATCTCTGCCGGGCGGCCTGGACGTACGAGGGCCGGCGCAGCAGGGCCATGGTCCGGTACTGGCTCAGCCCTCGGGGCAGCTCGTCCACAGGGTCGAAGGGGTCCGCGGGTGCGGCGTCGCCATCGAGGGTCAGGCTGCCGAAGGTGTGCCACCGTCCTCCTGGTCTCGACCACGACAGCTCCCAGGCCATGGCGGCCGTGCCCCGCGGCGTCAGGCGCAGGAGCAGGGGTCCGGTGCCCGTGGCCATCGGCACGAGGGTCGAGCACGTGCCGGCGGACACGCGCGGCAGCAGCAGGTGGCGGCTGACGCGCCCGCTGCCGGTGCCGGCGAGCAGGAGGTCTCCTCCGGACGGCCCGTCGAGGTGTACCGCGATGCCCTCGATGTCAGGGGTCCCAGCGGGCAGCCCGATGGCGCGACTGCGTCGCACCACGCAGGTCCACGTGCCCTGCTGGTCGCACACGGCGACACCGACGGGTACCGCCGCGTCCTCGGTCACGGACCACGTCCCCCGGAAGACCTCCCCCTCGGGATGCAGCGGCCTGGCTCCGCCACGGCCGTAGATCCTGTTGATCAGCACCGACAGCGCGTGGCCGCCCAGCTCGGCACCGCCGTCACGGATGACACCCAGAGTCCTCATCGATCCAGACTAGGACCGCGCGAAGGGGGTGACCCCCTTCCCGCGCACCCCCGGGGACGCGACGAAGACCGACCCGGCGGCGGGGTCCTCGCCCTCGTCGAGGCCCTCCCGCGAGGTCGTGATGTACAGCTCGTCGAGGTCCGCGCCGCCGAAGGTGCACGCGGTCACCTGCCGCGCGCCGACCTCGACCACCGCGTCGAGCGTCCCGTCGGGGGAGCGGCGTTCCACCCGGCCGGCGCCGAAGAGAGCGGTCCAGACACCCCCTTCGGCATCGACGGTCAGGCCGTCGGGGTTGCCGTCGACGTCCGCGAAGGTTCGCCCGTCGACCAGCCCGCCCTCCGGCGTCCAGTCGAAGACCGTGATCCGGCCGGTCGCCGTGTCGTCGTAGTAGGCGAGCGTCCCGTCCGGTGACCAGTCGATGCCGTTGGAGACCGTCACGGCGGGCAGCGCGGTCTCGACGGACAGGTCGGCGCCGACGCGGTAGAGGCGCGCGGCCCCCTTCGCCTGGTCGTAGGCCATCGACCCGACGTAGAGGGTGCCGTCGGGCGCGACCCCGCCCTCGTTCATCCGGACCGCGTCCGTGGTCCACAGCGGGCGAAGGGGATCCACCCGCCAGTCCTCGTCGGCGAGCGCCAGCCCCCGCTCGACCGCGATGACCGCACCCCCGCCCACGCGGGGCCGGATCATCGCGGCGACGTCGCCGACGTGGGTGCGGGAGATCGCGCCGCTGTCGTCGAGGGCGAGGACGTCGCCGGCGAGCATGTCGACCCAGCGCAGGCCGCCCCACCCGGGCCACCAGCAGGGGCCTTCGGCGTGGTGGGCGACGGCATCGGTGAGGCGGGTGGCGCGCATGCCCTCGAGGCTAGCCGGGGGCCGTGGTCCGGCTCAGTCCCGCTCGAGCAGCTCCGCGATCTGGTGCGTCAGCTCCACGGCCGCCTCGATCTCGACCTTGCGGCTGGAGACGGACTCGATGTTGAAGCCGAAGGGGATGCCGAGGTAGCGGCAGAAGCTGGACAGCTCGCGTGCGGCGTTGAGCGCGTGGAGCTTGGACCAGGCGAGCGGGTCGTCGGCGTGGAGGATCTCGTTGCGCACCCAGCTCGGCACGTCGACCCCGAGCCACTCGAGGAACTGCAGCGTCTTGGGCGACCCGCACAGCGAGAGCGTGAAGATCAGCGGCGCCGGGTCGAGCCGGTCCTCCACGACCGCGTAGCGGTAGTCGGACGCGAGGTTCTTGGCGGCACCGATGTCGTAGACGATCTGGCTGATGAAGAAGCTCGACCCGGCGTGCTGCTTGCGCAGGATCCGCTCGTGCTCGTCGCCGCGCCCGGCGTGGCGCTCGGGGATCGTCACGCCACCGAGCGGCAGGAGGGGGCGCACCGTGCGGTGCAGCTCCACCGCCTCCGCGAGGCTGGTGCGCATCTCGGCGTCGCGCGTCGAGGACCCGACGAAGACCGTCAGCACGTTGTCCGGCGCGGACTCCAGCCACGTGCGCAGCTCGTCCTGGGCGTACTTGCCGACCGCGCGGTAGACGATCGCCGGCCGGTCCCACGCCTGCAGCTGGCGGCACAGGTACTCGCCCGGGTCGAGCATCGCGGCGAAGGGGAAGGGCCGCGGCGCGTCGTTGCGGTCGGCCTCGTCGGTGATGTCGTAGAGCACGAGGGCGTCGACGGGCAGCGCCTCGACGCGCTCGAGCGTCCGGGCGGCGATCTCGGCGACGCGCTCGGGGGCGGTCTCGGCGCGCGGGGGCGTCAGGCCGAAGAGCAGGACCTCGCGGGGGTTGCGTGCCGGCGCAGGGAAGGCCCCGGGGGAAGGCGTGTGCGACTCCGACTCGGGCTGCTCCATGGCTGCACGTTATCCGCCGGGGAGGGGCGCTCGCCGGGGCGTCCGCTGGCTAGGCTCGGCCCGAGCCATCCCGGCCTCGTCGAAGGAGAAGCATGCAGATCACGGACACCGCAGCCATCGTCACCGGCGGGGCCTCCGGCCTCGGCGCCGCCACGGCCTCCGCGCTCGCCGCGGCCGGGGCGAAGGTCTACGCCTTCGACCTGCCGACCGCCGTCGAGACCGCGCCGCAGGTCGAGGGCGTCGAGTACGTCGCGGTCGACGTCACCGACCCGGAGCAGGTCCAGACCGCCGTCGACACCGCCGCCGGTGCGGGCGTGCCGCTGCGCACCGTCGTCAGCTGTGCCGGCATCGGCCCCTCGATGCGCATCCTCGGCAAGAAGGGCCCCCACGACCTCGCCTTCTACGCCAAGGTCGTCCAGGTCAACCTCATCGGCTCCTTCAACGTCATGACGCTCGCCGCGGAGAGGATCGCGGCCACCGAGCCCCTCGAGGACGGCGCCCGCGGCATCGTCATCAACACCGCCTCGATCGCCGCCTACGACGGCCAGGTCGGTCAGGCCGCGTACGCCTCGAGCAAGGGCGGCATCGTCGGCCTCACCCTGCCCGCCGCGCGCGACCTCGCCCAGCACGGCATCCGCGTCATGACGATCGCGCCCGGCATCGTCGAGACCCCGATGCTCGCGACGGTCTCCGAGGAGTTCCGCGCGGGCCTCGCCGCCGGCGTCCCCTTCCCGCAGCGCCTCGCCCGTCCCGACGAGTACGCCCAGCTCGCGCTCGCGATCATCGACCACGACTACCTCAACGGCGAGGTCATCCGCATGGACGGCTCGCTGCGCATGGCCCCCCGCTGACTCCCGCTCCCTGAGGAGCTTGCGCAGCGCCGTCCCGCTCCCTGAGGAGCTTGCGCAGCGCCGTCCCGCTCCCTGAGGAGCTTGCGCAGCGCCGTCCCGCTCCCTGAGGAGCTTGCGCAGCGCCGTCCCGCTCCCTGAGGAGCTTGCGCAGCGCCGTCCCGCTCCCTGAGGAGCTTGCGCAGCGCCGTCCCGCTCCCTGAGGAGCTTGCGCAGCGCCGTCCCGCTCCCTGAGGAGCTTGCGCAGCGCCGTCCCGCTCCCTGAGGAGCTTGCGCAGCGCCGTCCCGCTCCCTGAGGAGCTTGCGCAGCGCCGTCCCGCTCCCTGAGGAGCTTGCGCAGCGCCGTCCCGCTCCCTGAGGAGCTTGCGCAGCGCCGTCCCGCTCCCTGAGGAGCTTGCGCAGCGCCGTCCCGCTCCCTGAGGAGCTTGCGCAGCGCCGTCCCGCTCCCTGAGGAGCTTGCGCAGCGCCGTCCCGCTCCCTGAGGAGCTTGCGCAGCGCCGTCCCGCTCCCTGAGGAGCTTGCGCAGCGCCGTCCCGCTCCCTGAGGAGCTTGCGCAGCGCCGTCCCGCTCCCTGAGGAGCTTGCGCAGCGCCGTCCCGCTCCCTGAGGAGCTTGCGCAGCGCCGTCCCGCTCCCTGAGGAGCTTGCGCAGCGCCGTCCCGCTCCCTGAGGAGCTTGCGCAGCGCCGTCCCGCTCCCTGAGGAGCTTGCGCAGCGCCGTCCCGCTCCCTGAGGAGCTTGCGTAGCGCCGTCCCGCTCCCTGAGGAGCTTGCGCAGCGCCGTCCCGCTCCCTGAGGAGCTTGCGCAGCAAGCGTCTCGAAGGGTCAGGCCGGCTCGGTGACGTCGGCGACCTGCGCGCCGAGGTGGGCGATCATCGCGTCCGCGTCGAGGGTGGCGGCGAGGCCGTGCTCGCCGGCGCCGATCGAGACGGTGCGACCGGCGACGGTCGTGTCGGCGATCACCGGCAGCGCGGTCAGGGAGCCGAAGGGGGTGATCGTGCCCCTCTCGTAGCCGGTCACCTCCTGCGCGACCTCCTTGTCCGGCAACGAGATCCGGTTGACGGAGAGGAGGGTGCGCAGCTTCGGCCAGGAGATCTGGCGGTCGCCGGGGACGAGGACGAAGAGGTGGTCGCCCTCCCCCCTTCGCACCACGAGGGTCTTGATGATGTCGCGCGGCTCGACCCCGCGGGCGGCGGCTGCCTCCTCGAGGGAGCGCACCTTGCCGTGCCGCGTGATCGTGTGCTCGATGCCGCTGTCGCTCAGGGCCTGCGTCGCCCGGGTGCCGTCCATGATCCGACCCTACGACTGGGGGACCCGGGCCGTCTCGTGCATCACAGGATGTTATGTCTGGCCAAACATGATCTTATGCTTGACGGCATGGGCTTCTTCGACTTCCCCGACCCGGTCAACGAGAAGGCGGCGCGCACGGTCGCGACCGGCGTCGTGCTGCTGAGCGTGCTGACGCTCGTGACCGGCTGGTGGTGGCTCACCGTGCCGCTCGCGCTCGGGTTCCTCGGCCGGGTGCTGGCGGGTCCGCGCCTCAGCCCCCTCGGCTGGCTCGCGATGAAGGTCGTCGGGCCCCGTCTGGGTGCGCCCAGGTTCTCGCCCGGCCCGCCCAAGCGCTTCGCCCAGGGCATCGGTGTCGCCTTCTCGACGACGGCGGCCGTGCTCGCTCTCGGGTTCGGTCAGACGATGGCTGCCGGCATCGTCCTCGGCGTCCTCACCCTCTTCGCCACCCTGGAGGCGGCGCTCGGCTTCTGCGCCGGCTGCTTCGCCTTCGGCCACCTCATGCGCTGGGGCGTCGTCCCCGAGGACACCTGCGAGGCCTGCGCGGACATCTCCCTTCGCCGGCCCCAGCCCTCTGCATTGCCCTAGGGCAATGCAGCCTCTCGCGACCGTTCGTCTGCATTGCCCTAGGGGAATGCAGACGAACGGGCGAGCGGGAGCGGGTCAGCGGCCGAGGAACTGCGCGAAGAGCGCCCGGGCCTCCTCGCCCTGCCCACGGCTGCTCAGGGTCGCGGCCTCGTCGACGGCGGACGCGGCCCGGTCCCGGGTCCACGAGGCGCGCAGCAGACGGCGGCTGTCACCGAAGGCGCCGGCCGCCCCCTTCGCCAGGCCGATCGCCAGCTCGAGCGCACGGGCCTGCGCGTCCTCGACGACCTCGGCCACCAGACCCTGGGCCAGCGCGTCCTGGGCCGACATCGGCCGACCCGAGAGGGCGAAGGCGAGCGCCCGCTGCTGGCCGATCGCGCGCGGCAGCAGGTACGAGGCACCGCAGTCCGGCGTCAGGCCGATCGCCGGGTAGGCGAAGACGAACTTCGTGCCCTCCTGGGCGACGACCACGTCCCCACCCAGCATGATCCCGAGGCCCCCGCCGGCGACGGCGCCCTGCACGGCCGTCACGACCGGCTTGGCGAGGTCCTCGAGCGCGATGACCGCGGCGCCGGCCTCCTCGGCGAGCCGCTGCAGGTAGGCAGGGTCCTCCTCGTCGACGAAGCTGCGGATGTCGCCGCCGCTGCAGAAGCGCTTCCCGGCCCCGGTGAGCAGGACCGCGCGCACGGCGTCGTCCTCCGCGGCCGCGGCCACCGCTCCACGCAGGCCGGTGGCCAGCGCCATGTCGATGGTGTTGGACGCCTCCGGCCGGTTGAGCAGGATGCGTGCGACCCCGTCGGCGACGGAGTACTCGACGGCCGCCATCAGATCCGCCGGAAGAGCGCCGCGAGGGCCTGGCCGCCACCGATGCACATCGTGACGATGCCGTACTCGAGGTCCGCGCGGACCATGTGCTTGGCGGCGCGGACCGTGAGGATGCCACCGGTCGCGCCGACGGGGTGGCCGAGCGCGATGGCCCCGCCGTAGGGGTTGACCTGCGCGGGGTCGAGGCCGGCGTCGCGGATGACGGCGACGGCCTGCGAGGCGAAGGCCTCGTTGAGCTCGATGACCCCGATGTCGGACGGCTGCAGCCCGGTCTTGTCGAAGAGGGCCTTGAGCGCGAGCGTCGGCGCGTAGCCCATGAGCTCCGGCTCCATCGCGGCGGTCGTCACGGCCTCCAGGCTGACGAGCCCGCTCAGCCCGCGCTCCTGCACGGCCGACTCGCGGCCGAGGACGACGACACCGGCGCCGTCGTTGATCCCCGAGGCGTTGCCGGCCGTGACGGTGCCGTCCTTGGTGAAGGCCGGGCGGAGCCGGGCGAGGGTCTCGAGGGTGGTGTCCGGCTTGGGGTGCTCGTCCGTGTCGGCGGTGAAGGGCTTGCGGCCACCGACCTCGACCGGGGTGATCTCCTCGGCGAAGGCGGCCCGCGCCTCCGGGGTCGCCGCGCGGCGCTGCGACTCCAGCGCGAACTCGTCCTGCTCCTCGCGGGAGACGCCGTACTTCTTCGCGACGTTCTCCGCGGTGACGCCCATGTGGATGTCGTGGAAGGGGTCGGTGAGCATGAGGACGGTGCCGTCCTGCAGCTGGCGGTTGCCGAGCCGGTACCCGTTGCGGGCGCCGAAGTCGTAGAACGGCATCCGGGTCATCGACTCGTCACCGCCGGCGAGGGTGAAGTCGAGGTCGTTCCAGCGCATCTCCATGGCCGCGGACCAGATGGCCTGCAGGCCGGAGCCGCAGAGCCGGTTGACCGTGTAGGCCGGGACATTCGCGGGCAGGCCGGCGGTCACGGCGACACGCCGCGCGTTGTAGGCGTCGGGGCCGACCTGGCCGATGCAGCCCATGACGACCTCGGAGATGTCCTCGCCCGTGACGCCGGCGCGGCGCAGCGCCTCGCGGCTCGCGGTCGCGCCGAGCTCGTGGCCCGGGACGTCCTTGAACATGCCACCGAAGCTGCCGGTGGGGGTGCGGGCGCCGTCGACGACGACGATCTTCTCGTTGCTCATGGTGGCTCCAGGGTCGGGTGCAGTGCTCACGGCAGCATCCCATCCCCCTTCGCCCCGGTCGTAGCCTTGTCCGCATGGCACTTCGTGACGCTCACCTCGTCCAGACCGCCCCCGTGACCGCCCTCGGGCTGGTCGGCGGTTACCTCACCGCGCGCGAGAGCGGCATCCGCCCGCTCGGCGGCCTCGTCCTCGGCGGGGCCGGCCTGCTCGCCGGCCGGAGCTGGCTGGCCAAGACCGACCCCGCGACCACCGCGGCGCTGTCGGCGATCTACCTCGGCGGCTTCGGCGCCTCGCACCCGCTCGCCAAGAAGGTCGGCGCCTGGCCGGCCGTCCTCGGCGTCGCCGCCCTGTCTGCCGCCGCCTCGTACGTGCTCTCCGACCGGCGATGACCCCCGTCGCCCTCACCGGCGCGACCGGTCGCATCGGTGGTCGGGTGGCGCAGCGCCTCGCGACGAAGGGGGTCCCCCTGCGCCTCCTCGTCCGCGACCCCGACCGGGCACCCGACCTGCCGAGGTCGAGTGCCGTGGTGGCCCCCTTCGCCGATGGTCCGGCGGTGCGCGCGGCGCTCGAGGGCGTCGAGACCGCCTTCATGGTCTCCGCCTCGGAGGCGGCGGACCGGGCCGAGCAGCACCGCACCTTCGTCGACGCTGCGGCTGCCGCCGGGGTGCGGCACCTCGTCTACCTGTCCTTCCAGGGGGCGAGCCCGGGGTCGACCTTCACCTTCGCCCGCGACCACGCGGTGACCGAGGACGAGATCCGGGCGTCCGGCATGACGTGGACCTTCCTGCGGGACGGCTTCTACGCCGACTTCATGCCCGGCCTCGTCGGCGAGGACGGTGCCATCCGCGGTCCCGGCGGTGACGGTCGGGTCGCCGTCGTCGCGCAGGACGACATCGCCGATGCCGCCGCAGCGGTCATCGCCGACCCGGCTGCGCACGCCGGTGCCACGTACACGCTCACGGGGCCGGCAGCCCTGTCCTTCACGGAGATCGCGACGATCCTCGGTGAGGTCGAGGGGCGTGACATCAGGTACGTCGACGAGACCCTCGCCGAGGCCCGCGCCTCCCGGGCGGCCTACGGCGCCCCCGAGTGGGAGGTCGCCGGGTGGATCTCGACGTACACCGCGATCGCCGCGGGCGAGCACGCCGAGGTGACCGGTGACGTCGAGGCGCTGACCGGGCACCCGGCCACGCCGCTGCGCGAGGTGCTGCGCGGCTGATCAGCCCTCGTACGGCAGGAACAGGTCGGTCCGCAGCGTGCTCGGGTCCATGTCGGGCCGCGGCTCGGTGACGTAGACCTCCCAGAAGGGCAGCGCCGGCTGCTGGCCGTCGGCGGCGGTCTGCCGCATGAGGCGGGACCACGCCTGTCCCAGCCCGTCGTAGCCGCCGAGGTAGGACATCGTCGCCACCTGGGTCGCCGGCAGGACCGAGGGATGGAAGGCGATGCCGCCCGCCTCGAGCTCGCCGTCGAGGGGCGCGGCGAGCGGGAAGCCCAGCTCGAAGGTCATCGTCGCCCCCGGCATGCGGCGGTGCATGGAGAAGGCGGGTCCGGCGACCTGGATCCCCTTCTCCTGCAGGGCGGGCACGAGCGCGCCGAAGCTCTCGTCGAAGATCCCTGCCAGGTCACCGGGCAGGACGTCCTCGGCCAGCCGGACGACGGTCGGGACCGCCTGGGTGCTCAGGTAGGTGACCTGCTCGTGGGGCGCGGCCGGGTGGGTGGGGGTGTCGCTCACGAGGTCCTCCTCGGGGTGGTGGGGTCCTTCACCCTCCCACGCTGGCCCCCGCCGTGAGGGTGACAGCGGCCGTCCAGGCGAGCGGTGACGGCCCGGCGGGGGACCCGTCGTCGCGCACCTTCTCCGGGAGCGACCCGGCGGAGGTGCGGTGACGGGCGAGCCAGACGAGCGTCTCGCGGGCCCGGTCCCGGGTCGCCTCCGAGGTCGCCCACGCCGCGGCGAGCACCGCGGTCTCCGGGGTCCAGGCGACCCCGTCCTCTCGCCAGCCGCCCCCGGGCGCGTAGCCCCCGTTGGGTCGGCGCATCTGCTCGGCGGCCCGGTCGAGCGCGGCCCGCAGGTCTGCGCGGTCGGTCAGGCGGTAGGGCGGCAGCATGAAGGCGACCGCATTGTCGCTGCTCCCGCCGGCGATCTCGCGGGGCCATCCCCGCGCGCCGAAGGTCTCGTCGATGCGCGTCGCCATCCGCTCGGCCGCGGCGGCGCAGCGCTCGCGCAGCCGGCTCGGCCCGAGCAGCTGCACCGCGCGCTCGAGCCCGACGAGCAGGGGTGCGGCCGTGCCGAGCGTGAGGTGGTCGGCCTCCAGCTCCCAGTAGTCGGGCGAAGGGAGCGGCAGCCCGTCGTCGTCGAGGCGCGTGAGCAGGGTCGCGGCGCAGTGCCGCACGAGCGCCTCGACCCGCGGTCCGTGCGCATCGCCCCGCCACGAGCCGGCGGTCGTGTGCGCGGCCCACAGCACCCAGCCGAAGCCGTCGTCCTGCGGTGGCCGGTCGTCCGGTGTGCCCCCGTCGAGCGCGTAGCGCGCCTCCATCCGTGCGGCCCGGCCGACGCGGGAGGCGAGGGCGGAGAGCTGGCGGGTCGCCCCCTTCGCGTCCCCGAGGTGGTGGAGGGCGACGGCGACGTGCGCGGTGTCGCGGGGCCAGGCGTGCCGCCACATCGGCGACCACCCGGCGACGGCCATCGGCAGGCCGGCGGAGAGCACCCACACGTCGAGGGCGGCCTGGCGGAAGAGGTCGCGCGGGGTCCCCGGCACGTGGTCCGGGAGCGCGACGCTGCCGAGCCACTCCTCCTGCGCGTCGAGCAGGCGCTCCTGCTCGGGGCCGGCGAGCACGCGGGTGCCCGGGAGGAGCAGCTCGAGGCCGTCGGCGGGGACGATCTCGCGGGTCTGCCGCCACGGGCCGCTGGTCGAGCGCATGGCCACGGTGAGCCCGTAGGACGCGGGCACCTCGTGACGGTCGCGGTACAGGGCCAGGCCGCCCGTGCCGGTCGCGGCGAGGGCGACCGCGCCGAGCGAGCCGGTCACGAGGGTGCGCCGGCTCGGCAGCTGCGGCGTGTCCCCCATCACCCCGTCACGGTACCGGTGCCAGGGGCGAAGGGGGCGAGCGCCAGCACGGGCCGCGCAGCCCGCGCCGGTGTCGGCTCATCCGGCCACGTCCCCTTCGTCGGACCCCGAACCCTGCATCGCCCTGGGGGGGTGCAGCGGGTTGGCCAGGTCGCCGACGCGGATGAGGGAGCCCTCCGGGTCGGTCAGGTCGACCATCTGCAGGGTGTTGCGCAGCTGCAACCGGTTGAGGCACGAGTGCTCGAAGCTCGCGCGCAGCAGGTCCAGGCGCGCGGCCCGGGGGTGCTCCTCCGCGTGCTCGGCGATGCACTCCGCGACGAGCGACCAGAACTGGTTGCCCGGGAGCACACCGTCGTCGGTGAGGATCTCGGCGATGAAGCGCAGCACCCCGTCCAGGACGTCCGTGAGCACCGACAGCGACTGCACCTGCGGGTCGAGGACGTGCCGGATCCGCTCGACGTCTGCGGGCAGCGGTCGGTCGGACATGACGACGACCTCCTCACCGATGTCCTTCATGAAGATGCCGGTGGGCACATGGTCCTCGAGCACGAGGATGACGTTCTCGCCGTGCGGCATGAAGGCCAGGTCGTGCACCCCCAGGCAGTGCACGACGGGCCGCAGGTAGGCCCGGAGCATCCGGCGGACCCACTCGGTGGCGCCGATCGGGCTGGCCGAGATCAGCTCGGTGATGAGCGCGCCGCCGTCGGAGTCGCGGTGCAGCAGACCCGTGAAGGACTGGAGACGTTGTCCCACGCCGAGCTTCGGCACGGGCGACTCGCGCCACAGCGCGGCAACCATCTTGGTGTGCGGGTTGGGGACCCCGAGCTGGTGGTACGCGTCGCCCGTGTAGCCGATCGCCGCGACCTCGCGCAGCACGCGGAATCCGCAGTCGGCGAGGTCTGGGTCACCCGCGACGATCCGCGCCACCCAGTCGTTGATCGCGGGCGTCGCGGCCATGTAGTGCGACGACAGCCCGCGTAGGAAGCCCATGTTCTGGATGGCCAGCGCGGTCTTGACGTAGTGCCGCTCCGGTCGGTCGGTGTTGAAGAACGTCCGGATCGACTGCTGCGCCCGGTACCGGTCGGTGCTCGGGCCGAGGTGGACGACGTCGCGCCGCGCGAGGTCCGCTGCGAAGGTCACCGCGAGCTTGTGGTCCCACTGCCAGGGGTGGACGGGCAGGTAGAGGTAGTCCGCCGGCTCCAGACCCAGCGTCTCGAGGTGGAGGGAGAAGCGCGCCCGGTCCGCCTCGTCCAGCTCACCGTCGTAGAGGTCTGCCTCGGTCACGCCGTCGGCGAGGGCGAGATGGGCGACGCTGCGGCGGACCGCGACCCACACGAGACGTACCTCGGATCCGGCCTCGGGGGAGTAGGCCGCGTGGTCGGTCGCGGAGAACCCGATCCGGCCGTTGTTGGCGACGAAGGCAGGGTGCCCCTCGGTCATCGCGCCCTCGATCGTCTGGAAGTCGGCGCCGACCAGCTCGCGGCTGGTGTGCTGCTCGTGGTGCCACTTGTGGGCCAGGCTCGCGAGGGTCCCGCTGAGCTCCTCGAGGTAGGTCGAGCGCAGGTGGTCGGGGGTACCGAGGTCCTCGTGCAGGTCGGAGACGGCCGTCAGGGCGTCGACCTCGGCCGGCTCGCCGTCGAGGCTCCGCTCCAGGCTCGTCGGATCGACCCGCCAGTGCTCGAGCGCGTGCCGGGTCGCGGCGAAGGTGTAGCGGGCGTCTCCCGCCGCGATCGTCCAGCGCCCGTCACCGGTCGACTCGGGAGCGAGCAGCCGCTCGTGGGCGAACTCACCGATCGCCTTGGCCGCGACGTGGCGGTGGGCACGCGCCATCACCTCTGGCTGCAAGTGGGCGACGTCGGGCGAAGGGAGGCCCCCGCCGCCTTCGAGCCGGCTCGTCGCGAAGTCCACGGCCGTGCAGAAGCTCAGCAGGGCCTCCTTGTCCGGCAGCGAGATCCGCCGGTCGACGACGAACCCGGCGGCGGCGTTCTTCGAGTGGATCGGATGGTTGCGCGCGTCCGGCTCGACGACGACGCGCGTGGTCGCGGGGTGGCGGAAGCAGAAGTGCATGACCGCGCGGAAGACCTGCGAGGTCAGCCCACGCACCGGGGTGCCGGTCGGTGCGACGAGCACGTGCATGCCGAGGTCGCCCGCGGCGACGGGGTAGTGCGCGGCGAGTGCGCTGTGCGCGGGGTCGTAGGTCTCGGTGAGGAAAACGGGCTCGTCGTCGACCCGACCGAGCCAGGCGTCGTGGTGGGCGTCGGCGTCGATCTCGTCGAAGGCTGCCCGTGACTCCGCGCGCGTCGATCCCTGCATGCCCCAGAAGGCGGACCGCGGGTGCGTGACCCACGTGTGCAGCAGCGCGCCGTGCTCGGCCGGGACGACCGGCTCGATGGTGATCCGTCCGATCGGGGAGAGATGGTGCCAGGTCGTCATCGGCCCACCTCGACGAGCCGCGCACGCTCGACCACTGGTGACTCGATCTCGTGGACCCCGAAGTGCTGGAAGGCGATCCGCTCCTCCACCGGGTACACCTCGCGTCTCGCGACCGCGTTGACGATCACCGAGTTGCGGTGAGCGCCCATGCCGAGGTCGGGGGCGAGGACGGAATGGGTGTGCTCCTCCGCGTTCTGCACGAAGATCCTCCTGTCGACGTCGACGCTGTAGTCGTCGCCGGTGTCGTAGCGGTCCCGGGCGTCGCGCCGGATGCGGTCCTCGACGGGCGCGAGGAAGTGCGGTGTCCGCGGGCGGTAGCCGGTCGCGAGGACCAGGCCTGCGCTCGTGACGTGCACCGCCGCCTCCTGCTCCTCGTGGTGCACGACCAGGCGGTACCTCCCTTGGTCCTCGTCCCAGCTGGCCTCTTGCAGCTCGCTGCTGGACAGCAGGGTGGTGGGCACGGGACCTCCGGTCTCGACGCGCAGCCGGTAGAGCGTGTCGTAGATGACGTCGACGAGGTCACCGCTGATGCCCTTGTGGAGGTTGCGCTGCTCACGCGTGAGGACGTCGCGGCGCGCCATGGGCAGACCGCGGAAGTACCGGGCGTACTCGGGCGAGGTCATCTCGAGCGTGAGCTTGGTGTACTCCATGGGGAAGAACCGCGGGGAGCGCGTGATCCACGTCAGGTGGTAGCCGTGGGCCATGCAGCCCTCGAGCAGGTCGAGGTAGATCTCGGCGGCGGACTGCCCGCTGCCGATGACCGTGATGCTCTCCTTGTCCTGCAACGCTGCTCGCGCGTCGAGATAGCCCCCGGAGTGGGTCACGGGTCCGCCGAGGCCTTCGGTGACGGGCGGGACGGCGGGCTCCGTGCCGATACCCAGGACGATGTGCCGGGCGCGTAGCGGGATGAGCGTCCCGTCCCCGCGCCGGGCGGTGACGGTGTAGACCCCGTCGGTGTCGCGCTCGACCGCGGTCACCTCGTGGCCCCAGCGGATCGTCTCGAGCTGGTCGGCGACCCACCGGCAGTACTGGTCGTACTCGGCGCGCAAGGGGTTGAAGTCCTCGCGGATGTAGAAGGGGTAGAGCCGTCCGACCGCCTTGAGGTGGTTGAGGAAGCTGAATCGCGAGGTCGGATCGGCCATCGTCACCAGGTCGGCCATGAAGGGCACCTGGATCGTGGCGCCCTCGAGCAACATCCCGGGGTGCCACGAGAACTCGCCGCGGGACTCGAGGAAGACGCCGTCGACGTCCGGCAGGTCGTGGATCAGCGCGGCGAGTCCGAGGTTGAAGGGCCCGAGGCCGATGCCGACGAGGTCGTGCACCCGGCTCATCGCGCCACCTCCAGCGCCGGGAGCCGGCCCTCGTCCAGCGCGTCCTCTGCCACCAGCAGCTCACCGGTGGCGGCGATCGCCTCGAGGATTCCGCGCAGGTGGGCCAGGGTGGTCTGCGGGTTGAGCAGGGTGAGCTTCAACCACGCCCGGGCGTCGATCGTCGTGCCCGCGACCATGACGTCGCCCCGGTCGAGCAGGGCGTGCCGGATGCGGGGGTTGAGCGAGTCGGCGTCCTGCGGGTCCAGCCGCGGCGGGCGGTACCGCAGCACGACGGTGCTGAGCATCGGCTCGGCGGCGACCTCGAAGCGGTCGTCGGCGACGAGCACCGACCACACCTCGTGCGCGCGGTCGATGACCTCGTCGAACATCTCCCCGACGGCGTCGGCGCCGGTGACGCGCAGGGTCATCCACAGCTTGAGCGCGTCGAAGCGGCGCGTCGTCTGCAGCGACTTGTCGACCTGGTTGGGCGTCACGGCGGTGGCTGGGTTGAGGTAGTCCGCGTGGTGGGTGACGTGGGCGAGCGTCGCCTTGTCACGGACGATGATCGCGCTGGAGCTCACGGGCTGGAAGAAGGTCTTGTGGAAGTCCACGGTCACCGAGTCCGCGCGCTCGATGCCCGTGAGCAGGTCCCGACGGCGGTGGGAGGCGAGCAGCCCGCCCCCGTAGGCGGCGTCGACGTGCAGCCAGGCGTCGTGCTCGGCGGCGAGCTCGGCGATGCCCGGGATCGGGTCGATGGCGCCGAGGTCGGTCGTGCCGGCGGTCGCGACGATCGCCATCGCGCGCTCGCCGCGCATGCCCATGCGCTCGAGCTCGCTGCGCAGGGCCGTGAGGGACATGCGGCCGCTCGCGCCGGTCGGTACGGCGATGACGTCGTCCGGGTGCATCCCCATGACCCGGGCCGCCTTGATGACGCTGAAGTGGCTGTGACCGGTGGCGAGGACGCGCAGGCGGGGGGTCGCGCCCTGCGCCTCGGCTCGACGCTGCGCCTCGCCCCGCGCCAGGAGCAGGCCCTGGAGGTTGGACTGCGTGCCGCCACTCGTGAAGACGCCGTCGGCCTCGTCCCCGAAGCCGATCCGCTCCGCCGTCCACCGCACGAGTCGCTGCTCGATGAGGGTGCCGCCGGCGCTCTGGTCCCAGGTGTCGACCGAGGTGTTGACCGCCGCGATGATCCCCTCCGCGAGCACCGCCGGCAGTGCGACCGGGCAGTTGAGGTGCGCGACGTAGGAGGGGTGGTGGAACCAGATCGCGTCGCGCAGGTACAGGTCGGTGACCTCTTGGAGGGCAGCGTCCAGGTCAGCTGCAGGCCGGTCGAGGTCGATGGCGTCCACAGCGGGGGAGAGGTCGGCGACGGTTGCGCCGCTCGAGGGGGCGTTCGTGGCCAGGTGCCGGGCCACGAGGTCGGTGACCCGGGACATCCCGGCGCGGTAGTCGTCAGCGGTGTCGTGCGTCAGCAGGGACTTCACGGAGCTCCTCGAAGTTAGGTAATCCTTAGTTAGGCTTACCTAACATAGACGCTGGCTCCGTCGCTGTCCTCCTGTGCCCACGCTCGGGGCGAAGGGGGCGAGCGCCAGCCCCTGCTCCCCGCCCCCTCGTCGGTGGTCGCCACGACCACCCGCCCGTCGGGTTGCGCGGCCAGGCCGACCAGCCGACCGGGCAGGTCCGCGGCAGCGGCGTCCTCGTGGAGCTGCGCGACGTGGGTCGTGCCCCCGTCGCTGTGCGCCACGGTGTCCACCGACCCGGCGACGGCGGCGATGGTCGGGGACTGGGAGGTCAGCACGTCGGCCGCCACCAGCTCGGCCGACGCGACGCGCGTCGGCAGGCCCTCGCCGAGCGGCACCCGCCACACGACGACGTCGTCGTCGCGGCGACCGGCCACGGCGCAGTGGTCCACGGCGCACGAGACCGCAGTCGGCCGCTCGACGCCTGCGTCGTCCGCGGGGAAGCGCACCTCCCGCCACGGTCCGGCGGGCGCGCTCGCCGTCCACAGGACCGCGACGTCGCGGATCGCCGGCTCGAGCTCGGTGACCCACCCGACCGCCAGGTAGCCACCGGGCACGGCCGTCACCGCGCCGGGTGAGGGCTGCCGGGCGTCCGAGGCCCGCAGGTCCGCCCCGGCGTCGCGCGGCTGCGACCACCGGTCACCCGACCGCGTCCACACCGCCACGTCGCTGCCGTGCTTGCTCGCGCTGACCCAGCTGCCGAGCACCACGGGTCCGCGCGGGCCGACCGCGGCCCCGACGAGCCCGCCCGCGTCCCACCCGCCGAAGGTCTCGAACCGCTGCGGCTGCTCGACCACCCGCCGGGTGTCGCCGCTCCAGATGGTCCACCGCACGTTGCCGTGCGCGCCGGCGCGATGGCCGCCGACGGCGACGGTGCCCCCTTCGCCGGAGGCCACGGTGAGCAGCTCGGCCTCACGACCGGCCCACTCCCAGCGCGTCTGCATCCCGACGGCCCGGGTCGTGCCGTCGGGCCGCAGCAGGTGGATCGAGGTGCGCTCGGTGGGGTCCTCGTCGTAGCGCCCGACGAGCACGCCCTCGGGCGTACCGGTGAGGGTGACGACCCGACCGGGGCCGGGGAGCGCGACCGGCTCCCAGGTGGGTGCGGGCGAGCCGCAGCCGGCGAGGAGGGCGACGGCGGCGGCGCCGAGCGCGGTGACCCGCCGCACGGGTCACCGCTCCTGCGCGGGGCGCGTCGGCGCGGTCATCTCCCCAGTGTGGTGCGCGTCAGGGGGAGAGCACCACCTTGATGCAGCCGTCCTCCTTGTCGCGGAAGGTGCGGTAGGCCTCCGGGGCGTGCGAGAGCGGCACGCGGTGCGTCGCCAGGCCCTCGACGTCGAAGACGTCCTCCTCACGGGTCACCATCTCGAGCAGCTCGTCGCTCCAGCGCCGGACATTGGCCTGGCCCATGCGCACCGTGACCTGCTTGTCGAACATCCGCATGAGCGGCATCGGGTCGGCCATGCCGCCGTAGACGCCGCTCAGCGAGACCGTGCCGCCGCGCCGGACGATGTCGAAGCACTGGTGCAGCACCTTGAGGCGGTCGATGCCGATCGTCTCGATGGCCTTGCGGGCCAACGGCTTCGGCATCCGGCTCGTGGCACCGATGACCCGCTCGGCGATCGGGTTGCCGTGCGCCTCCATCCCGACGGCGTCGATGACACGGTCGGCACCCCGGCCGTCCGTGACCTCCCGGACGGCCGAAGGGAGGTCGTCGACGGTGCGGATGTCGATCGTCTCCATGTCATGGGCCGCGGCCATCGCGAGGCGCTCGTCGACGAGGTCGACGCCGATGACGCGCTCGGCGCCCTGCAGCCGCGCGGCCCGTGCGGTCATCTGCCCGATCGGGCCGAGCCCCATGACGACGACGGTGTCCCCCTCGCCGACGTCGGCGTACCGCGCCGCCTGCCACGAGGTGGGCAGCACGTCGGAGAGGTAGAGGTAGCGCTCGTCGGACCCGCTCTCCGGCAGCCGCACCGGTCCGTACTGCGCCTGGGGGACGCGGAGGAGCTCGGCCTGGCCGCCCGGGACGGAGCCGTAGAGGCTCGAGTAGCCGAAGAGCGCCGCCCCCTTGCCCTGGTCGCGCACCTGCGTCGTCTCGCACTGCGACTGCAGCCCGCGGCGGCACATCCAGCAGTCCCCGCAGGAGATGTTGAAGGGGACGACGACGCGGTCGCCGACCCGGAGGTCGCCGGCGTCGGGGCCGACCTCCTCGACGATGCCCATCGCCTCGTGGCCGAGGACGTCCCCCGGCTGGAGGTAGGGGGCGAGCACGCCGTACAGGTGCAGGTCGGAGCCGCAGATCGCCGTGGACGTGACGCGCACGATCGCGTCGGTCGGCTCCTCGATCCGCGGGTCGGGGACGTCGATGACCTCGAGGGTCTCGGGGGACTGCCAGGTCACGGCCTTCATGGGTGCCTCCTCGGCATCGGGTCCGCTACCGCTACCCGCCCGGGCGACCCTCAACCGTGCCCGTGCCCACCGGCCTCCCCGCGCAGCCGCACCTGCCCCTGCGACCACGAGATCTCGGCCAGGTCGGCGACGTCGTGCCAGTGCGCCTCCCGGTGCACGGCGTCGATGATCCAGCGGATCACCCGCGGCCCGTCCTGCTCCTCCGAGGAGTAGCCCAGGCTCGAGCCCACGACGCGCGGCCCCACGAGCACCCGCGTGAGGCGCGGGCCGGACCCGACGAAGGCGGTCCGCGCCTCCAGGTCCGTGATGTGCCGGCCCGCTTCGTGGCCCTCGTCGATGACCGCCATGGCGAAGAGCTCGGTCATGCGGTGCACGTCGCCGTCGCTGCCCCGCTGCGGGATCGGGCCGTGGCGGCCCCCTGACCGGGGCGAGTCGTCGTCGAACTGGTCACCGTCCCCCTTCGCCCCCGGAATGCGCCCGATGAGGTGGCGGCGCAACCACCGCTCGAGGCCGAAGGAGGCGAGCAGCTCGGCGCCGGCCCGGTCCACCACCTGGATCGCCGAGCCGAGGTCGGTGATCTCGCGCCAGGGGACGAGGACGACGCCGGGGTCGTCGGGGTGGTTGAGCCGTCGCCAGATCGCCCAGCCCCAGCGACCGAGCACGCCGGGGTAGCGCGGTGCGAGCGCCCCGGGGCCGATGAGCAGGCCCTCGACGACGAGCCCGTCGCCGTCCTCGCGCAGGGCGAGGTCGTCGACCTTGCCGAGGAGGCGGCCCTCGCGGTCGACGACCTGGTGGTCGAGCAGGCGCTTGACGAGGCTGTCGTGGAAGGCGTGGATGGTCATGTCACTGCCCCACCCGGGTGATGAGCATCAGCGGCACGGCGGCCGCGGACGCGACGAGCACGGGGACGAGCACGGCGGTGCCGCACACGTTGGCCAGCCACCCGTTGACCCCGTCGCCCATGTACGTGCGGTCGTTGGCGACGATGAGGATGGGGATGTACGTGAGCGGCAGGGCGACGGCGCTGAAGACGACCGAGTACTCCGTGACCATGATCGGGTCGACGGTCGTGAGCAGCACGCCCGGGCCGAGGATGCACAGCAGGAGCAGGATCGTGTGGAACCGGGTGGCGTGCAGCGGCTCGGCGTACTTGCCCCACTGCCAGCCGAAGTACTGGCAGACGCTGTAGCCCACCGACAGACCCGTCTCGCAGGCCGCGCCGAAGGTGGCGGCGAAGAGGCCGAGCAGGGCGATGGCGATACCGATCTTGCCCAGCGCCATGCCGACGGGCAGCACCGTCTGGCTCAGCTCGCCGACCTCGATCGACAGGGGGAGGAAGACGATGGCCGCCGACGCGGTGATCGCGACCGAGAGCACCGCGCCCAGGGGGAAGCCGAGGAAGACGTTGGCGCGCATCGTGGGGATGTCCTTGCGCGTCCACCCCTCCTCGACGCCGCCGGAGGAGAAGAAGAAGACCTCGTAGGGCGTCATGGTCGCGCCGAAGATCGCCACCGCGTAGTACCAGTAGGTCGGGATCCCCTCCGGCTGCGGCATCGTCGCCGTCGACGCCTCGTGCCACATCTGCGACCAGTCCGGCGAGAGCTGCCAGACGGCGACGGCGAAGACGACGAGGGCCAGGCCGCCGAGCCCGAAGGTGTCCTCGAGCGCGGAGAACTTCACCCGCCAGAACACCAACCAGAGCGCGGCGGCGACGACGGGGATCCACAGGTAGGGGTTGACGCTCGTCGCGAGCTGCAGTGCGAGCGCGACGCCACCGATCTCGGCGATGAAGGTCAGCAGGGTGACGGCGATGGAGCCGACGAGGTTGAGCAGCCCGACCCGTGGCCCGAGGCGCTCGCGGATGAGGTCGAAGGTCGGCCGTCCACTCACGGCCGCGACCCGGCCGCTCATCTCGGCGAAGACGCAGATGCTGAAGGTGCCGACCACGAGGACCCAGGCGAGCGACAGGCCGAAGCGCGAGCCGACGACGCCGGCGGTCACGATGTCACCGATGTCGACGAAGCCGCCGATCGCGGTCAGCAGGCCGAGGAAAAGGGCGAGGGCCTTCTTCATCCGAGGTCCTGCTCGAGCTTCTCGAACTTCCGTACCGTCGCCTCGAGGTCGTGCAGCGCCTGCCGCAGACCGCTCGTGTCGTGCCGGCGGGCGGCGATGCGGGCGTCGGCGATCGCCTCGTCCGCGTCACCGAGGGCGCTCAGCACGTCGGAGCGAAGGGGGTCGTCCCGCCTGTGCGGGGGTTGCACCTTGCCGAAGCTGTCCTCGATGGGCCCGATGGCGTCCTCGCAGCCGCTCAGGCTCGTGTCCGCGACGGCGTCGGTCACGCGGTCCTGGAGGACCTGCCGGACGACGAGCTCGGCGGTCGCGGTCTCGGAGAGCCCCGAGCCGACGGCGCCACGGGCGTTCTGCCGGAAGGCCCCCGAGTCGAACGCCGGGGTGACGCAGCCGGTGAGCGCGAGCACCACCCCGATCGTCGTCGCCACGACCGTCCGTCGCGTCATCGTCGCTCCCGGAGCACGACATACGCGAGCAGGCAGACGAGGCCGATGAGCATCAGCCAGCCCAGACCCAGGGGCCAGCCCTCGATCATGGCGCACCGGTCGCAGCGCGGGACATGCCCCCTGCCTACCCCGTCCTGCACCGATCATGCGCCACCGCAGGGGTGCCCGCGCGTGTCAGGTCGCCCTGAGCAGCGCCACGAGCTCGCGCTCGACCCGTCGCCGCACGGTGTCGCTGTGCTCGAGCGGCTGGCCCCGCGTGGGCCGGACGTGGCGCCCCGCGCGGTGCGCCGCCAGGACGCGTGGGTCGACGTAGCTGTCGCGGGCGACCGTGAGGGTGTCACCGAGCGAGTCCGCGGCGGCCTGCAACGCCGCGCGCTCGATGTCGTCGGGGTCGCCACCGCCGCGGGCGGCGCGCGCCAGGGCCTCTGCGGCGGTGACGGTCGCCGCCCACGTGCGCAGGTCCTTCACCGTGTGCTCCTCGCCGACGAGCTCGACGAACCGGTCGGTGACGTGGCGTGGGGCGAGGTCGTGGCGCTCGCCCCCTTCGCGGTAGCGCATGAGGTGCTCGCCGCGACGACCGGCGCGGCGCAGGCCGCGCAGGGTCCGGGTCACGTCCTCGTCCTGCACCGCGACCGAGGCGGCCTGGCCCCCCTTCGCCGGGAACTCGAGGAGGACGCCGTCGCCGCGGTCGTGGAGGTGCTCGGTGAGCAGTGTGGTGGCCCCGTGCGACCCGTGCTCCGCCTCGTACGCGGTCGACCCGACCCGCAGCCGGCCGGTGTCGAGCAACCACAGGGCCAGGCCGGTGACGCGGGCGCGGGTCAGCCCCGGTGACCGCAGGTCGGCGCGCACGGCACGACGCAGGGTGGGCAGGGCCGGCGCGAGGGTGAGGACCCGGTCGAACTTGTCCCGGTCCTGCTGCTCGCGCCACCGCGGGTGGTACAGGTACTGAGTCCGGCCGGCGGCGTCGACGCCGGTGGCCAGGAGGTGGGCGTCGGGGTCGGTGCAGATCCACACGTCCTGCCAGGCAGGAGGGATGACGAGGTCCTCGATGCGGGCGCGTACCTCGGCGCCGACCCGGCGCCCGTCGGGGTGGACGTACGTGAACCCCCGTCCGGCGCGTCGCCGGCGGATGCCGGGCTCGTCGGGGCTGCTGCGTCGCATGGTCCTGTCATACCCGACGCGGGGGCCGGTGACCCGTCAGATGATGTCGCGTCCCTCGTCCCTGGCCGCCCGCCACGCCCTGTAGAAGGCGACGCAGATGACGGTGAGGACGACGGCCACGACGACGGGCCAGACGAGGATGTAGGCGGTGAGTGCGGTGATGGACATGCGGGCTCCCAGAGGTCAGGCGCGGGCGGGCTGGAGGTCGGGGTCGTCGTGCTCGGTCGCGACCTCGTCGTCGGTGAAGTCGCTCGTGCGACCCGCGATGAGCGCGAAGTCGAAGGGCGCCTGCCGCGACCGCAGCGACATGACGACGCAGACGATCGTCGAGACGGCATAGGCGCTGAGCGACCCGGACAGGGCCGGGTGCTGCGAGATGACCCCGATGGCGAAGGGGGCGACCCCCACCGCGAAGACCGTCCCGATCGTGATCCCGGCCCGGGCCCCGAAGAAGCCGAAGGCCATGAGCCCGATGACGATCCCGGCGCCGATGACGCCGATGACGTCGATCGCGAGGTCGAGCGCCCCGGACTGCGGCAGCCAGGAGAAGCGGACCGGGAGGAAGACGACGAAGGCGACGAGCACGGAGACGGTGAAGGCCGAGTTGGTGACCCGGGTCCAGTAGAAGGAGGCGATGACGGGGAAGACGAGGCAGCCCCACATCGCACCGACGAAGACGAGCAGGTCGAGGATGTTGAGCTCGAGCGCGGCGAAGAGCACCGCGGCGACCGTCGCGACCACCATCGTCAGGCGCCCGATGAGCAGCATCGTCGCCGGGTTGACGGTACCGCCGCGGCGGGCCCGCTCCCCGTAGATGTCGGTCATGACGATCGACGACAGGGCGGCGAGGTCGGAGTCGGCGGTCGAGGAGAGCGAGCCGATGATCATGACGAAGAAGATGACGATGAGCGGCGTCGCGAGGTGCGAGGCGGCCATCTGCGGCAGCAGGTTGTTGGGGTCGCCGCCGGCCGGGGTGATGCCGGCGTAGAGGGCGAGCACTCCCATCATGCCGATGCCGATGATCGTCGCGCCGTACCCGATGGTCGCCGTGATGAAGGTCGGCTTGATGAGGTCCTCGCGCACCGCGAAGAGGCGCTGGGCGATCGTCTGGTTGCCGATGGCGTAGGCGAGGACGGCCGCGATGTACGGGGCGCCCTGGCCGAGGAAGGCCTCGGAGGAGAAGAAGCTCGACTGCTGCTGGGTGAGGTTGCCGGCGCCCTCGCGCAGCAGGTCGGGGCCGCCGAGGACGAAGAAGAAGGCCGGCACGAGGACGACGACCGAGAGCAGCATCGCGACGACCTGCGCGAAGTCCGTGAGGACGGACGCGCGGAACCCGGACCAGACGGTGTACAGCAGCACGCCGGCGGCGATCATCAGCACGCCCTGGATGAAGCTCATCGGAGAGAGCATCGAGATGAGGGCGCCGCCCGCGATGAAGTTGGACATCAGCGAGATGACGCTGCCGAGCACGTTGGAGATCGCGAGCATCAGCTGGCTGGAGCGGCCGTGCCGGGCGCGCATGACCTCGGCGAGGGTGTGCGCGTGGGGCGCGACCCGGCGGATCCGTCGGCCGAAGGGGTAGATGAAGAGGATCATCAGCGCCCCCCACAGCCCGTAGTGGATGGGCCCGGAGATGCCGTACGTGTAGCCGGAGGTCACGGACGCGTACATCGACGACGCCCAGATCCAGGTCGCGGTCATCGAGGCCGCCGAGATGCCGAAGCCGATGTTGTGCCCGGCTGTCATGTACTCGTCGGCGTTCTCCTTGCCTCGGCTGATCCTCATCGACATGACCATGGTCAGTCCGTAGAAGAGGAGGAGCAGCAGGATGATGGTCGCGATGCCCAGGGGCGGCTGCGTCGGCATGCCTTCCTTCCGGTGTGGTGTTGTGGGTGTGGCTGGGCGCAAGGTAACCCGGGGGCGCGGCGAAGGCTAATGGCGCCAAACATGTGAAAACCGCCGCAAAGCCCATGACCACGGGTCCGTCCGCGGTTTCGGCCGGGGTCCGCGGTGTGAGCGATCTCACCGGTTCGCACGGGTGTGGCGACGTGCGGACGAAGGGGGAGACCTCCCCCGTCGATGTGCTTGCCGTGGCCCGGAAATGTCGGTTGGGTGTGCCCATGAGCTATCAGCCGCCCCCGCCGCCCCACCAGCCGCCGCCGCCCGGGCAACCGCCCTACGGCGGTCAGCCCCCCTACGGCGGGCAGCCCCCTTACGGTGGTCAGCCCCCTTACGGCGGGCAGCCGCCCTACGGTGGTGGCGCGATGCCGCCGCCGGGCGGGTCGGCGCCGCGCCAGTACAGCCCGATCGAGGCCGTGAAGTACGCATGGACCAAGTTCACGCAGAACCTCGGCCCCTTCCTCGGGGTGACGGCGATCGTCCTCGCCGTCGGCATCGGCCTGAACATGCTGATCAACCTCGCGCTCACCGGCAGCGTCCTCAGCAGTGCGGAGGCCGTCGACCCGCAGACGGGGCTGCCCGACAACTTCGTGCAGATGCAGCTGGCCAACGTGGTCGGCAGCTTCCTCACCGGCTTCGTCTCCTGGGCGCTCGGTCTGGCGCTGCTGCGCGGCGCGCTCGACGTCGTCGACACGGGCCGGACCTCGTTCGGCGAGATGTTCAGCCGGATCCCGTGGGGGCAGGCGCTCCTGGCCGGTCTGCTGGTGTGGCTCGCCACGACGATCGGTGTGGTGCTGTGCATCCTCCCCGGCCTCGTCGCGATGTTCCTGCTCTACTACACCAATGTCGCTGTGCTGGAGGGGCGCTCGGCCACCGACGCCATCGGGGCCAGCTTCACCTTCGTCAAGGACCACCTGGCGGAGAACCTGCTGCTGCTCCTCGTCGCCCTCGGCCTCGTCATCCTGGCGATCTGCACCTGCGGCCTCGGCATGCTCGTCGTGACCCCGCTGCTCACGATCGCGCAGGTCTACACCTGGCGCGTCCTGCAGGGACGGCCGGTCGCCTGACCATGACCGATGTCTGGGAACTGGTCCACGCCGAGCGGGCCGCCCTCGCCGACGACCTCGAGCGACTCACCGAGGAGCAGTGGCTCCAGCCCTCGCTCTGCGAGGGCTGGAGCGTCCACGACGTCGCGGCCCACCTCGTCGACAACGCGCGGGCGACCCCCTTCGGGGTGGTGTGGGCGATGGTGCGGGCGCGCGGCGACTTCGACCGGCAGAACCAGCGGGGCATGGAGCGTCACCGGGGCGTCACCCCCCGCGAGACGCTCAGCGGGCTGCGTGAGGTCGCGGCGCGGCGGACCGGCCCGCCGGCCCCCGTCGACAGCCGGCTGGTCGAGGAGGTGCTCCACGGGGAGGACATCCGGCGGCCGCTCGGGATCTGGCACGACTACTCCGCCGAGGCCGTCGAGCGGGCGCTGCGCTACCAGGCGCGGGTCTCGCAGGGGCTGGGCGGTGGCCGGCAGCGCGCCGAGCGGGTCACCCTGCACGCCACCGACCTGGACTTGTCCATCGGCGACGGGCCCGAGGTGCGCGGCCCCGCGCTCGCGCTGCTCATGGTCATCTCGGGCCGGTCCGCCGCGCTGCCCGACCTTGAGGGACCGGGCGTCAGCCTCCTGGGCTGAGCGGCTGCAGGACGCTCACGACGAACCCGGCGGTGGGCGTCCACGGCTCGAGCGCCCAGCCGCCGAGCCGCACCTGCTCGTGCAGGCCCGCTGCTGACGCGTCCGCGACGAAGTCGTCGAGGTCGTAGCCCCGGTCGGTCCCGAAGCCGACGACCGCGCGTCCGCCCTCGGCGAGGTGGTCGGCGAAGCCGGCGAGCACCGACCGCCGGGTGCTCGGTGCGAGGAAGGTCATGACGTTGCCCGCGCACACGACGAGGTCGAAGGGGATCCTGCGCCCCTCGTCGTCGCGCAGGTCGAGGGTGGCCAGGTCGCTGACGACCCACCTCGGGCCGGGGTGGTCCTCCTGCGCCGCGGCGATGAGGGCGGGGTCGACATCGGCCCCGGTGACGTCGTGGCCCAGCTCGTGGAGGCGGCCGCCGACCCGGCCGGGCCCGCACCCGGCGTCGAGGATGCGGGCGCCGCGGGTGGCCATCGCGTCGACGAGCCGGGCCTCGCCGTCGAGGTCGTCGCCCCGGGCGGCCATCGCGCGGAAGCGGTCGATGTACCACTGCGAGTGGTTCGGGTCCTCCGCGACGATGCGCATCCACTCGCTCGTCTCGGGTGCGGCCGACCGGCCGGCGTCGGGCGTCACGCCGCGGAGACCTGGTCGTGGAGCGCGCGCACCCGGGGGAAGAGGATGTTGTTCTCCTTGTGCACGTGCGCGTGCAGGTCCTGCTCCAGCTCCTCGAGGCCGGCGAGCATGGCGCGGTAGGAGTTGCAGCCGTCCGGCGGCGGCGTGAACCCGCCGGTGAGGTCGCGCAGCTCCGCGAGCAGGTCCCCGACGACGTCGTGCTCGTCGACGAGCTGCTGCACGAGCTCACCGAGGTCGCCGGAGGCGACGGTGACCGGAGCCCGCGTCTTCTCCAGGCGGCTGATCGCCGGGAAGACCACCCGCTCCTCGCGGGTCAGGTGCGGCTCGATCTCGGTGACCACGCGGGTGTAGGTCTCCTGCACGCGGGCGAGCTCGGGGTGGCGCTCGCCGTGGACGCCGACCACCTTGTCGACGAGCGCGGTGAGGCGCGGCATCTCCTCCCACAGGTACGCGTGGTGGGTGTCGACGATGTCGTGCGCGAGCGCCGACAGCGCGAGGTCCTTGGCGACCATCACGGGGGGCTCGCCGGGCAGGTCGAGGCGCACGCTGACGTCCGCCGGGTCCAGGCCGGCCGCGCGGGCCGCCTCGTCGAGGGGGCGGTCTCCGTTGCAGCAGTAGTCGAGGCCGAGCTGCTCGAGCACGCGGCTGCGGCGCGGGTCCTCGGTGACGAGGTCACCCAGGGTGGTGGTGGTCATGACGGCCATGGCGAGATCCCTTCGTGGTGGTGGTGCCGGGTGGTCAGGGGTGGGGTGCGGTCGCCGGGGTGCCGGCGAGGATGTCGGTCAGCGTGGTCCGGGCGCGGCTCCACGCCTCGTGGAGGACGCAGGTGCGGCCGAGCGTGCACGCGCGGTCCTCGGCCACGCACCGCCCGGTGGTCGTCGGGCCGTCGATGGCCTCGATGACCTCGAGCACGCTCACCCCGCTCGCGTCGTCGGTGAGCGAGTAGCCGCCGGTCGGGCCGGGGGTGGAGCGCACCCACCCGGCCTTGACGAGCGGGCCGACCACCTGGGCGACGAACCCCGGGGTCGCGCCGAGGGCCTCGGCGAGCTCGGGTGCCTTGAGGCGGGTGCCGGCCGGGGCGAGCAGCCCGACGGCCTGGACGGCCAGCTCCGCTCTTCGGGTGACCTCTAGTCTCATAGTCATAGACTACAAGATCAGGACGAAGGGGGGAAGCCCTCCAGGTCCCAGCGCTCCATGACGTGGCAGCGGTCGCTCTCCCACCAGGCCAGCTGCAGCACGGTGAGGGTGCAGTCGACCGGCAGCAGGTGGCCGAGCGAACGTCGGGTGGACGCGATCGAGACTCCGTCGCGGGCCGCGTCGAGGGTGAGGTGCGGGACGGGGACGCGACCGAACCTCCCTTCGTAGGGAGGGAACGCGGGGAAGGCAGTGGCGAGGGCCGCCGTGAGGGCGCGCAGCGGGGCGTCCGGCTCGGGGCGCAGGTGGATGATGCCGTCGGGGAACTGGTCGATCTCGTCGAGCCGCACCGTGATCGGCGCCGTCCGGGCCGCGATCGCGGCGACCGTGGCGAGCTGGTGCGGGGTCGGCGCCGGGGCGAAGGGGGCCAGCGCCGTGATGTGCGCGTGGCCGAACGCCGGGTCCGTGGAGACGAACCCGGCGTCGTGGTGGGCGGTGCGCTCGACGACCCAGGCCTCCAGCGGTGGGACCGGGAGCTGCAGGACGGTGTGCCCCGACGCCCCCTGCGGGTTCGTCATGGCGTCACCGTAGACCTGCCCGTCAGTCCTCCGGCAGCTCGGCGAAGGTCTGCTTCGTCGCGATGTACCAGCCGAGCGCCTTGCGGGGGCGCAGCCACCGCTTCTTCATCGTCGGTCCTCTCGTGGTGGGGTCTCTCGTGGTGGTGACGACCGGGGGAGCGCGGATGTGACCGGCCGGCGGCGCAGGTCCTCCCGCCGGGTGACGCGACCGAGCACCTCGAGGTCGGCGCGGAAGGTGATGCCCCGCACCACGCCCCCTTCGATCGAGCACGGCGATCTCCCTTCGCCCGTCGATCCGCTCCGGGGTGCCGGTGGCGATCGCGGCCGCGTCCGCCGTGACCCTCGCCTGCGGCGCGAGCCCCTCGTCGCCGTGCCTCAGCCCACTGACGCACGGGGCGGGTCCAGTGTGACTGGCAGGCTGGCCCCATGACACGCACCCGCGACGCCTGGTCCCTCGACCGCATGCCCGACCAGACCGGCCGGACCGTGGTGGTCACCGGGGCCAGCTCGGGGCTGGGCGCCGTCACCGCCCGTGAGCTCGCCGCGCGGGGCGCGCACGTCGTCCTCGCCTGCCGGGACACGGCGAAGGGGGAGGCCGTCGCCGCCGATCTCGAGCGCGCGCAGGTCGTGCGCCTGGACCTGTCGTCGCTGGACTCGGTGCGCTCGGCCGCGCGGGAGGTCCGCGACCGGCACGAGCGGATCGACCTGCTCGTCAACAACGCGGGGGTGATGATGACCCCGCGGGGAGTGACGGCGGACGGTTTCGAGCTGCAGGTCGGCACGAACCACCTGGGCCACTTCGCGCTCACCGCGCTCCTGCTCGAGCGGCTGCTGGTGACGCCGGGGTCGCGCGTGGTGACGGTGTCGAGCCTCGCGCACCGGTTCGGGGGCGGTCGTCTGGACGTCGACGACCTGCAGTCCGAGCGGGGCTACGACCCGATGGGCGCCTACGGGCGCTCGAAGCTGGCCAACCTGCTCTTCACCCATGAGCTGCAGCGGCGGTTGTCCGAGGCTGGGGCGGGGACGATCGCGCTCGCCGCGCACCCCGGGCTCTCCCGGACCGCCCTGGCCCGGTACCTGCCCGCCCCGGCCCGTCCCCTGGTCGCGGCAGGCAACGTGCTCGTCGGGCAGAGCGCGGCGAAGGGGGCCCTGCCGATCCTGCGCGCCGCGACCGACCCGGCCGCGGTCGGCGGCGAGTACTACGGCCCGAGCGGGTTTCGCGAGTTCCGTGGCCGTCCGGTGGCGGTCGGCTCCTCCCGCGGGTCGCGGGACCCGGAGGTGATGCGCCGGCTGTGGGAGGTCTCGGAGGAGCTCACCGGGGTGCCTTTCGCTGAACTCGCCCCCGCTCCCTGAGGGCCACCCGGGGGCACGCTCCCTGAGGAGGTTGCGCACCCCGACCCACGCTCCCTGAGGAGGTTGCGCACCCCGACCCACGCTCCCTGAGGAGGTTGCGCACCCCGACCCACGCTCCCTGAGGAGGTTGCGCAGCAACCGTCTCGAAGGGCCACCATCCCCAGACCCCCACCCGACCCAGCGCCCGTCCACAGCACCCCAACGCTCCCGACCGCTGTCGGTGGTCGAACATACGATCGATGCATGTCAGAGGCGACGGTGCGTGACGCGGACCCGGGACCGGACCCGGTCCTGCGGGACGCGCTGCGCCCGTTGCTCGACACCGACGTCGACAGGGTGTGGCAGCTGCCCGACGCCGAGGTCACCGACGGGCTGGCGGCGCTGGGCCGGGCGAGGCAGCTGCTGGCCGTGGCCGAGGTCGCGCTGGTGCGCGAGGGCATCTCCCGGGGGCTGCCGACGCAGACCTCGTGGTCGGTCCACGACTGGGTGGGCGTCAGCGAGGGGCGGCACGCCCCGCGCCCCGAGTCCCGGCACGTGTCGTCGGTGGTGCGCGTGGCGACGGCCGGCCTGCGGGCTGGCAGCGGGGTGAGCGACCCGAGCGCGGGCATGGCCCCGGAGCCCACCGGTGACGCCGGGATCGCAGGCGTCGTGGCGGCCTTCGAGGCGGGAGACCTGCCGCTGGGCAAGGCCGACCAGCTGGTGCGGTTCGAGGAGGGTGTGCGGCGAGTGGCCGACCGCGACCTCCTCGACGCGGACCTGGGGCTCCTCCTGGGCGAGGCCCGCGACGGGCTCGTCGCCACGGGCCCGGACGGACGCACCCCGCAGCGGGTCTCGGGCCTCGACGAGAAGAAGCTGGCCGCGGCCATCACGATGACCACCCGGATGCTGCGTCCCGACAAGGACCTGGGTGAGGACGACGAGCGGCACAAGGCGTCGCGCTCCCTCACCTCGCACACGGATGCGTGCGGCATGACCCGGTACAAGCTCGTCCTGGACCCGGAGGGCGCCGCGATCATCGACGCGGCAGTCGCCGCGCTGTCCGCCCCCGTCAAGGGCCCCGAGGGCGGGCCGGACGACCGCTCCCCGGCCCGGCGTCGCGCCGACGCGTTGCTCGCGGTCGTCGAGCGGGGTGTCTCGGCCCCGGTGGGAACGCCCCCCGGCGACAAGGCCAGGGTCGTCGTCACGATCAGCCTGGCCGCCCTGACGGCCCACCTCGCGCAGGGCCGCTGCGGTGCCTGTGGTCAGGACCTGCCGACCACGGCCTTCGGGGGTCATGCCGGCGGGTCCACCGCCACGGGGCAGGTCCTGCCCCCGTCCGCGGTGCGCCGGCTGGCCTGTGAGGGCGGGATCATCCCGGCCCTGCTGGGCACCGACAGCGAACCCTTGGAGCTGGGCCGCGCGGCACGCTTCTTCACCCCGGGCCAGAAGCGCGCCCTGTACCTCCGTGACGGCGGGTGCACCTTCCCCGGGTGCACCATGCCCGCCCACTGGTCCGACGCCCACCACGTGCAGTACTGGTCCCTGGGAGGGGGCACCGACATCGGCAACGCGGCCCTGCTGTGCGAGCGCCACCACACGCGGGTCCATGCCCGCGACCTGGCCTGCACCATCACGGCGACCGGCGTGACCTGGCACGTCTAGCTGCCGCGCCCCGGACCCGGCCCGCCACGGGCCGGGCCACAGTCGTGCTCACGCGTTCGCCGGGGCCTCGGTGCCCGCGCCACGGCGGCGGATGGTCGGGTCGGCGCCGGCGCCGGACGTGCCGTGCTCGGCGCCGAGGACGACGAAGCCGTTGTCGGCGAGCATCTCGAGGTCGGCCTGCGCGGCCTGGCCCTCGGAGGTCAGGTAGTCGCCGAGGAAGATCGAGTTGGCCACCTGCAGCGCGACCGCCTGCAACGACCGCAGGTGCATCTCGCGGCCGCCGGCGATCCGCACCTCCCTGTCGGGGGCCACGAAGCGGGCCATCGTGAGGATTCGCAGGCAGCGAAGGGGGGTGAGCTCCCAGGTGTCCGCCAAGGGAGTGCCGTCGAAGGGCATGAGGAAGTTCACCGGGATCGAGTCCACATCGAGGTCCCGCAGCGCGAAGAGCGCCTCGACGAGCTGTTCGTCGCTCTCGCCGAGACCGGCGATGAGCCCGGAGCAGGGGGAGAGGCCGGCGGACGTCGCCCTGCCGATCGTGTCGACCCGGTCCTCGTAGGTGTGCGTCTGGACGACGGCGTCGTGGTGGGACTCGGCGGTGTTGATGTTGTGGTTGTAGGCGTCGACTCCCGCAGTGCGCAGCCGCTCGGCCTGTCCGTCCTTGAGCAGTCCGAGGCAGGCGCACACCTCGACGCCCTCGTTGGCCTCCTTGAGGGCCTCGGTCATCGCGACGACCCGGTCGACGTCCCGGTCCGAGGGGCCGCGCCCGGAGGCGACCAGGCAGACGCGGGTCGCGCCGCCGCGCAGCCCGGCGGCGGCCTGGTCGATGGCCTCGTCGGTCGACAGCCACGAGTACGTGAGGATCGGCGCCTGCGAGCCGAGGGCCTGGGAGCAGTAGCTGCAGTTCTCCGGGCACAGCCCCGACTTGAGGTTGACGAGGTAGTTGACCTTGACGGTGTTGCCGAAGTGCTCGCGGCGCAGCCGGGCCGCGGCCACGACCGCGGCCATGACCTCGGTGTCGTCCGTGCGCAGCACGGCGAGCGCGTCGGCCTCGGTGGCCCGGCCTCCCTCGAGGATCCGGTCGGCGAGCTGGTCGAACGTGGTGGTCATGGCGCCCCTTCGGTGAACGTCGTTCAGTGAACGACGTTCAGGTTACCCGGCCGGGCTCCGGCCGGGCGTCAGGCAGCGAAGGGAGTTCAGCGCCCAGGGTCGACGATCGTCATGCCCGCGACTGGTGCGGTGTCGAAGCCGGGCAGCAGCGCCGCGGCCTCCTCGAGACCGATGGTCCGCTCGACGAGCCGCTGGGGCTGGAGCGATCCCGACTCGATGAGCGCGAGCATGCCCGGGTAGTCGACAGCGGCCATGCCGTGGCTCCCGAGCAGGTCGAGCTCCCACCCGATGACGCGCGCCATCGGCACCCGGGGGTGCCCGTCGACCGGTGGCAGCAAGCCGACCTGCACGTGCCGGCCGCGCCGCCGCAGGCTGTGGATCGCGGCGGCGCAGGTCTGCTCGCTGCCCACCGCGTCGACCGCGACGTGGCTCCCACCGCCGGTGAGGGCCGTGACCGCTGCGCCGACGTCCCGGCCGTCGGCGAGGACGACGTGCTCTGCACCGAGATCCGTTGCGAGAGCGAGCGCTCCGGGATTGCGGTCGACCGCGACGACCCGGGCCCCGAGGGCGCGGGCGATCATCACGGCACTCAGCCCGACGCCGCCGGCCCCGACGACGGTGACCCACTCTCCCTTCGCCACTGCGGCGCGGGCGACGAGGGCGCGGTAGGCGGTGGCGAAGCGGCACCCGAGGCTGGCTGCCGTCGCGAAGTCGATGCCCTGCGGGATCGCGACGAGGTTGGTGTCGGCGGCGTGCAGCGCGACCCGCTCGGCGAACGAGCCCCAGTGCGTGAAGCCGGGCTGCTCCTGGTCGGGGCACACCTGCGCCTCGCCAGCGGCGCACCACTCGCACCGGCCGCACCCGCAGACGAAGGGCACCGTCACCCGGTCGCCGACCCGCCACCGCTCCACGCCCGCGCCGACCTCGCTGACGACACCCGCCAGCTCGTGGCCGGGCACGTGCGGCCAGGCGATGTCGTCGTGCCCGGCCCAGGCGTGCCAGTCGCTGCGGCAGACCCCGGTCGCCTCGACCTGCACGACCACCCCACCGTCGGGGGCGAAGGGGGCCTCCACCTCCCTGACCTCTGGCTGGGCTCGGACGCTGTCGATGACCACCGCTCGCATGCGCCCATCCTGACGCACAGGGCACTTGGTCCCTTCACGATCGGTCGTCTCGCGCACACCATGGCAGTGAGGCAGTCGGACGCACATCGGAGGACCCGTGACCACGACCCTGACCTTCCTCGGTGCTGCAGGGACCGTCACCGGTAGTGCCTTCCTGATCCAGGACGGGCGCGCCGGGACCCTGGTCGACTGCGGGCTCTACCAGGGTGAGCGGCGGTGGCGCCGCCTCAACTGGGACCGGCGGGACCTGTCGGTCCGGGGGCTCGACGACGTCGTGGTGACCCACGCGCACCTGGATCACTGCGGTTACCTCCCGGCGTTGGTGCGACAGGGGTACAGGGGGCCGATCTGGGCGACCGACTCCACCGCCGCCCTGGCCGAGATCGTGCTGCTCGACAGCGCCCACCTGCAGGAGGAAGACGCTCGGCAGGCCGCCGAGGGCAGGTCGCGGCACAACCCGCCCCTGCCCCTGTACACCGTCGGCGACGCGGCGAGGGCCGTTCGCCTCTTCAGGTCCCAGGCGTACGAGGAGCCCTTCACGCTCACCTCGGGGGGCACGGTCACGCTGAGCCGGGCCGGCCACATCCTCGGCTCGGCCTGCGCGCTGGTCGACGTCGGTGGTGCCACCACCTTGTTCTCGGGGGATCTCGGTCGCCGAGCGCACCCGCTGCTCAAGCCGCGCGCAGCCCCACCCCAGGCGCAATACGTGGTGATGGAGTCGACCTACGGCGACCGCACCCATCCCCACGCGGCCGACGACGCGCACGAGATCCTCGCCGACGCCGTCCGACGCACGATCAACCGCGGCGGCTCCGTGGTCATCCCGGCCTTCGCCGTCGACCGCACCGAGCTCGTCCTCCTGGCCTTGGCCCGGCTGCGCGAGCAGGGGGCCATCCCCGACGTCCCGGTCTACGTCGACAGCCCCATGGCTCTGCGCGCCCTGGAGGTGTACTCGCGCCCCGAGTCCGCCGATGAGCTCGTCGGCGACGGACTCGGTGAGCTGGCCGCCCTTCGCGACCTCCGCACGGCACGCACGGCCGACGAGTCCAAGGCCCTGAACAACCCGGGCAGGCCGTGCATCATCGTGTCCGCCTCGGGGATGGCCACCGGCGGACGGGTGATCCACCACCTGCGCGAGCTGCTGCCCCACCCGCGCAACTGCGTGGTCCTGACGGGTTACCAGGCCGTCGGGACCCGGGGCCGGGCCCTGGTGGAGGGCGCCAGGGAGGTCAAACTCCTGGGCGAGTACGTCCGCGTCCGCGCCGAGGTCGTGGACGACGGCGGGTTCTCCGTCCACGCCGACAGCGAGGATCTCCTGGGCTGGTTGCAGGCCATGCCCGCCGAACCCGAGTGCGTCTACCTCGTCCACGGTGAACCCGACTCGAGTGCCGCCCTGGCCGCCCGGATCCGCGATGCCTTCGACTGCTCCGTCGTCGTCCCGCGCCTCGGCGAGAAGGTCGTCCTCGGCCCCTGAGCCAGGGTCTGCGCCCGGCTCAGGGCCCACCGGGCCCGATGCCGTCACGAAGCCCCGGAGGCAGCGTCCCGTGTCGCTCCCGGTACCAGGCGGCGTAGGCCTCGACGGCGGTCGGCAGGGTCATGAAGACACGGTCGGCGCCGATCCGCTCGACGAACCCGTCGCGCACCAGGTCGATGCGCAGCTCCTGCTTGACCCGGGCCAGGCCCAGCACGATGTCCCGGCGCTGCAGCTCGTGGTGGAGGTCGTTCAGGGCGTCCAGGGCGGTGATGTCGATGGTCACGTTCGCCTCGGCATTGAGGACCAGCCACTCCACGGGTGTCGGGGAGGTGTCGACGGCGCGAAGGGCGCGCCGCACGAAGTCCTGGGCGTTGGCGAAGAACAGGGGCGAGTCGTACCGGTAGACGACCAAGCCGGTCACGGGCTGCGCCACGGGGTAGTCGGCGACGTCGTGCATGCCGGCCACCCCCGGGACGAACGCGAGGACCCCGTCGTGCGGCCGGGCCACCCGGTGCAGGAGATCCAGGACCGAGAGCCCGACAGCGACCAGGACACCCGTCAGCGGGCCGAGCAGCACGACGCCGAGGAAGGTCGCGAGGGACAGCCACAGCTCGGTGCGCCGGAAGCGGGCCAGACGCCGCACGTCGGCGACGTCGACGAGCCGAGTGGCGGCGTACACCACGACGGCACCCAGGGCAGCGGCCGGCACGGCGGCGAGCACCGGTCCGGCGAGGGTCACCGCCAGGAGGACGGTGATCGTCGTCGCGACGGAGTGGAGCTGGGTCCGGCTCCCGGCCGCCGCACCGATGGCCGTGCGGCTGCCGCTGCTGCTCACCGGGAACCCGTGCACCGCGCCGACTGCAAGGTTGGCGGCACCCAGCGCCAGCAGCTCCTGGTTGTTGTCGACGACGTCACCGCGGCGCGTCGCGAACGCCCGGGCGGTGAGGACGTTGTCGGTGAACCCGACCAGGGCCACGCCCAGGGCCGCGGGGAGCAGCAGGGTGACGTCGTCCACCCCCAGGTGCGGCACCTCGAGCTCGGGAAGCGTTGACGCGACCGGGCCCACGACGGCGACCCCGCGCCCGGTGAGGTCGAGGAGGGCGACGGCTCCGGCGGCGAGCACGATGAGCAGCAGCGGCCCGGGCAGTCGCGGGACCTGCCAGCCCGCGAGGAACACCAGGCCGAGCAGGGTCAGGGCCAGGATCCCGGTGGGTGCGTGGATGTCGCCCACGTGCCGCAGGGCGAAGGCGACCTGGTCCAGGACGCTGCCCTCGGGGACGTCCAACCGGGTGAGGTTGCCGATCTGGCTCACCATCATGAGAGCGGCGATCCCGCCCATGTACCCGTCGAGCACGGGTCGGGAGAGGGCCTCCGCGACGAAGCCCAGACGCAGCACCCAGCCCATCACGCAGATGGCCCCGACCAGCACGGCCAGCGTGGCTGCGCGAGCGGCGTACTCCTGCGCGTCCTGCAGGCCCAGGGTGCCGAGGGCGACGGCCGTCATCAGTGCGGTGGTGGACTCGGGACCCACGGACAGCTGGGGGGAGGAGCCGAGGACGGCATACACCGACAACGCGGCCATGGCCGCCCACAGGCCGGCCACAGGTGGGAGACCCGCCACCGCGGCATACGCCATCACCTGCGGGACCAGGTAGGCCGCGACCGTCACGCCCGCCACCAGGTCCCCTCGCAGCAGGTCTCGGCGGTAGCCCCGCATCGCAGCGACTCCGGGCGCGAGGCCACGGACGTCGAGGCGGGGTCGTTGTCTCACACCGCGACCTGCGCGGCGATCGCGAAGTAGATCGTCACCGACAGGACGTCCTGGACCACGGTCGCCAGCGGACCGGAGCCGAAGGCGGGGTCCGAGCCGAAGTGGTGGAAGACCCAGGGCAGCGCCAGCGCGACCACGGTGGCGATGCTCGAGGCCGCCACGATGGCCAGGCCGACGGCCAGGCCGACGCCTGCGTCACCCCAGATGGTGGCGACCATGCACAGGGCCACCGCGCCGAGCACCAGCCCCAGGGCCACCCCGGACTCCAGCTCGCGTCGGGCGAAGCGGCGGATGCCGACACCCAGCGACAGGCCGCGGATGGCCAGTGCCTCGGTCTGCGTTCCCACGGCGTCGGCGAGGTAGACGACTCCCGGGAGGAAGTAGGCGATGAGGACCTGCTGACGCAGCGTGTCCTCGAACCCGCCGACGACTCCCGCGGCGAGCAGGGCACCGGCCAGGCCCACGACGAGCCATGGGAGGCGATGGCGCAGCCGGCGCGCAACCGGCTCCAAGGTGGCGGCCATCGCGGTCGCGGTCGAGTGGGCGAAGCCACCCAGCCGAGCCAGGTCCTCGTCGTGCTCGGCGTGCAGGACCGCGACGAAGGCGGCCGACGTCACGATTCCCTGGAAGCGGGCGCCGCGGTCGACCACGGCGAGGACGGTTCCTCCACGCTGCACGGCTCGCCACACCGCGGGCTCCTGGCGGGTGTCGAGCTCCACGGTGGGCGGGTCGGGGTCCATCAGCTCGCTCATCACGGCCTCGGCCGGTGCAGCCAGGAGTGACTCGATCGACACCAGACCCGCCAGGTGGTCGCCGTCGAGGACGGCCAGCACGTGGACCGTCGCGAAGGGGTGCCCCAGCAGGCGCGACACCACCAGGTCTGCCCGGTCGTGGGGCGAGACCCTCGGGACGTCCGCGGTGAGGTGCTGGGCCACCGTCCCCCCAGTGCCGGCGACCCCTGCTGTCCACCCCATGTCTCCTCCTCGGGGCGGCACGGCCGGGCGCGCCACCACGTGGTCCACACTTCCACCGCTCCGGCGGGGCGGGCAGGGACCAATGGCCCTGACGCCATGACGTCACCGGCACCAGGATGGGCCCATGTCCGGACCATCAGCCCGACGGGCCCTGCGCATGCTGATGGCTCTCGTGGTGGTCGCGGTCCTGCTGTCGTCCTGCGCTGCCGGCCCCAACACCCTCGTGGACACGCAGCCGCAGAGCGGCTTCCTCATGGGTCTGTGGCACGGGTCCATCTCACCGATCACGTTCCTGGTCTCGCTCTTCGACGAGGACGTGACGATCTACGAGGTCCACAACACGGGCCACTGGTACGACCTCGGATTCGTCCTGGGGTGCTCGGTGGCGTTCTCGGCGGCCGCCCGTTCCGGTGGGGCGGGGTCCTCCCGGTCACGACGTCGAGGCCCCGGCTCCCCCAGCTGTCCGGGTTCGAAGGAATTTGATCACTGGAGGAGAGCCTCACGGGGATTCTGATCACTTCGTGATCGAGCATTCTGACCATCGGCGTGCTTGTTGGAGTTGACCGGAGGGCGACGCCGACCTCTGCTGCGAGGGTCTCCACCATTCTGATGAGTCGCCGGGTGCGCTCCGCCATTCAGTGTCGGTAGCTCGCAATCGTCCGGGTCCCTGGCCCAACAAGCGCCCATGCCCGGGCGCGCGACCACGTGGCCTCGTCGGCGCTCGATTCCACGCGGAAGTTGAGTCCCCGATAGTGGTGTAGCGCAGTGACCGTCATCGTCC